>CAZDMG010000114.1:0-7474 GCA_964506655.1 uncultured Gemmatimonadaceae bacterium | reverse complement strand
GTGGTATATTAGCTGCAAACCAGACGGGTTGTCGATAGGGCACCTGACCCATCCGGCATCCGCGAGTGCTGGCGTGCCATCTGCTTCCGAAGCTGGAGGGGTGTGTTCATCCAGACCCTGTGGTGACGATGGTTAGACGTTGGAATCTGTCGACAGCGTGTGCTACAAAGGCTATTCCATGAGGGATCCCCTGGTGAAGCTCGTTTATAGGAGAGACAAGTGAGCAGACTACCGGCGTCAGCATTTGGCGCGCTCGCGGCAACGCTGTTCATTGCGTGCACCGGACGCGAGAAACCGGAATCCACTGAACTCGACCTCCCCAGCGTCGAGGTAACCACAGACGCACAGTCCACCCTGCTGGACTCCGTGGCGCATGAGCTATCTATCGGAGACCCGGTCATCCGACAGCTGGGCGAGTGCTGCTTCCTCATTGCAGACAAATCCGCAGAAGACGTCTATCACTATCGCCACGACAGTAACACGGTGCGCCGTGTTATCAGGCGCGGCTCCGGGCCGGGCGAGCTCACCGGCAGGCTGGCAGTATCCGTCAATGGAAATGTTGCACTCATCACTTCAATCGGGCCAGGTGCAAGCGGCGTAATCATACCAGATGAAAACGCGAGTGCTGTGACTACCATCGGAGCTGTCGCTGGACTTTCGACGACACCGATCACTGTCGTGGGTATTCTTACAAATGACCTGCTCCTCGTGGATGAAGGGCGTGGTTTTTCAGTTTTCAACCCTGACACTCCGAATGGTACTCTGATAAGCGATTCCGGCAGAGTCGGAGTGATTTCTGTTGCAACACCGCCCGCTGGCGAATTTTGGTTCAACAGAAGGTTGCGATCCACAACCATCACCCATGAATGGCCAGGTGGGCCACCTATCCCCGCGGTCTCAAAGAACCTGCTTGCTGCTTCAGAGTTCGTGGTGCCGGCTGGTGAAAGTATCTGGCTATTTCATACCGGCGCTGCACGGGCTACCCGTATGTCACTTATCGGCGATACTCTGTTCAGCGACTCAGTAGCCATCAACCGGGTGCCCATGAATGCAACATCCATCGGCAAGTGGCGACAGGAGAGACTCCGGGCGGCACATTCGCCGATGGACAGTGCTGCAATAAAGGCAATAGCAGGGCAGGATATCAGTGCTGCATACTTCCCCGCTGCTGACACTGTATATGGCGCACCTGATGGCAGGTTATGGCTTCGTTTACCTGAGCTGTCGGGCACTGAACGCGGGTATCTGGTTCTGGATACGACAGGTGCACTGGTTGCAAAACTGTCATTGCCTTCCGGAACTGTTCTTGAACAGATATCCCGCGAACGAATTGTTATAAGTGAGGAGCAACCGGACGGCAGCAGAAGTATTAAGCTGCTGCGTTACAGGCTTCCTTGCCTCAACGATTGGAACGCGTCAGCTTGTATTCGACGACACTGATTGTTTCGTCTTCGTTCCGCGTAGTTCCCAACACGAAATCCAGGCCGAATTGTTGAACATCGAGTGAACCGGGAATTGCAAGCTGCGCGATTGGTTTCCCTGTGCGGTCGATCAACATGAACTTCTGTGCCGCAGTTTCGTCTATCGCGAAAAGCTGAAGCCAGAGTTCACCGTTAACCCCCGCCATGACGCGTGAGAAGTGCGGTAATGTGGCCGGCATCCATCTTCGGTCTGCCATGATATTTGCGCGAGCAGTATCGAGAGCGCGCCTTGCGGATGCCAATTCGCGGTCACGTCTTTCAACTGCGAGCGCCCCGTCGGCTCGCGGCGCTTTTGTCGAAACCTGCGTGACCGCAAGTTGCTCGCCATTGGTATTCATGAGAACCACGGAACCGTTATCGCTTCTGACCTTCCATATGCGATCGGACGAACCGACGACAAATTCTGATGGACTGTAGATATGCTGTGAATAGGTGGACGTGAGCACCCCGCCTGGCCAACTATGCGCGATACTCCAACGTCCGATTACAGGTTCAAACCATTTGACCGAATTCGCCGGGTCAGGCACTGCCGCGATTCCGTAGGTTATGCTGTCGGGAACCAGGGAGCCGATCCTGGGAGGCGTGCTGAATCTTCGGAGTGGCCCTCGCTTTTTTATGAGCAAGTTTCCATCCGACAGCCGGTAGACGACCTCAAACAGGAAGGTGGGCTGACCACCTGGAGGCACACTGTTGATGAACCCCGTACGGGTAAAGCTGTACACTCGCGAAGGCGAACTGGAAGGCTCTCCAAAAACAAAAATGGTATCGCCGGTAACTTCCAGCAGGAATGTTCCCGGCATTTCACCGGGGCCATTTCCCTTGCGTGCGACCAGACGCCCACCAGGCGTTTGCCGATTAAACAGCCTTATCTCCGAGAGCCGAGTCTCTCCAACTACAATGTCACCGGACGAGAGACGACGCGTAATTACCGAAGCAAACTGACGAAGTGGAGTCCCGTCATCGTCGATCCTGATCGTGGGGGGTTCAGCAAGAACGTAGCGATGCAGCGAATTCGCAGTCGGCTGGGAGTTGACAGGAGACACGCACGCAACAACCAGCAGCGTGCATGGATGCAGCAGCTGCCTGAATGGTCTGCCAGGAATGGAACTGGAGCAGAACTTGCTCATCACTCGGCTCTCCTGTGTTCGCAACTGGAATGTCGTCAACACAACTGGCATGCGCGTAGTTCCGCCTGACGTAGCTTCAGCCCGCGCCCAGCCGCTATGGAGTTCCGATGCCTGACCGGCTCAGGTGCCGTTCAGATGCGATTCAACGAACCAGAGCTGTTTATCTGCTTCGCCGACAATGCCGGTGAGGAGGTCAGCCGTTATCGCGTCGTCCACATCTTCGGCGTCCTCGATATTGTTGCGCGCAGCATTCGCGCAGGCTGCGAGTGCATCTGCAACTGCACGCACCCACTCATCGGAGTCTGAAGCGGAAAGTGGCGCGGGGGAGAGCTGAGTACGTTCCTCAATCACCTGCAGAGTTCCCTCTGCTACACCACCCAGCTGGACTGCCCGCTCGGCAATATCGTCGGACCACTTCACAGAGAGTGCAGCTACATCATCAAAAAGGAGATGCAGTTGCCGAAAGCGTGGGCCTTTGACGTTCCAGTGGGCCTGCTTGGCATGGCGCTCGAGATCCAGGAAATCTGCGAGTCGTTCATTGAGCATGTCTATCATGCGGGCACGCGCTGATTCCGGGAGAGCGATCCGCGTTGCGAGTGCTGCTTTGGTTGTGACTCTTGGCATAGGCTGTCCTGTAAAGGGGGGCTATCCTTGAAAGTTAATCAATCCTGCCTGGAATTGCCTGGAGGAGCCCGGCCCGTAGTGCATCGGGCGCCAGCGCTATCTGTTCTGCTGTCAGAATGGATGCAATTCCGGCCAGTTCTTTTACCCTCAGGGCGTCCATCTGTGCCAGCCCGTTGTCCCGGATCCTGATGAGCGCCTGGCCACTTGCATGGCCGTAACCGTCCAGAAGATCGGCCGCCAGACGCAGAATCAGTGAGTCGGTGGATTCCCGATAGTGCTCATCCCCTTCGCGGGCCGCCTTGTATTGCACATCGTCGAGGCGCATAGCTTCGCGCCTGTTAAGCAACATGGCCCAGGGATTACCCGGAGCCCACTCAGCGCGGATCCGTTGTGCCACAAGAAGTGGTGCAGCCTTTGCACGGGCACCTGTAGCTGCATCGCGTACAGTCAGCATCTGGTGCAACTGCTGTACCGGTATCGGCTCTGCCACATCCAGCTTCACCGAGAGTGTGATGCGGTACGGTACAAAGGCCCCTCCACGGGACGGATTCGTCTGGCCGAAGCCTGGATTGACTTCATAACGAAAGCTCCGTGTGGCAGGATCAAACCCACGCACATACAGCAACCGCCGGTCTGGGACGGGGATACTACCCCAGCCACGGAGGCCGTCGGTGCCGTGGAGGATTCTGTCTGCAAGTGCAACGGGATTTGCCAGATTGATTTCGATCTGTGCATTGCGGCTCCCACCCCTCCTTCCGATTGCGCCAAGTCCCTGGGTCCATGACACCCTAAGATTGGAGATGGCGCTCCATGGTGCAATGCAACCATTGATCTGCGGTTGACCGGCTGCTGCACTGGCAACGCATTTCTGTACACCGTGCGGGAGCAAAGGCTTAAGCGCATTGATTTGTTCAGTGAGAAGTGCGTCTGCGCTGTAACCGAATGCAACATCATTTATCCAGCCATCGCCGTTCACATCTCTGTCAGCAAGCGGAGTGTAGCGGACACCTGAGGATACCAGGAATTGCCCTGCAATCAGGAACCGACCTGCCTCCCGGGCCGCAGTAACGCTCAGGTTGTGCCGGGGAACCGTTAATCCGGTACGCACCAGCGCCAGTGGATTATCGCCGGATAGAAGCAAGCTGCCATCATGTTCCTGCCACCCTTGCTGTAACCGGTAGTTCACAAGAACCGTTGCGTGGAGTTTCTGCGTGAACGAAAAAGGCGGCATGTACTGGACGCCTGCAGCAGAGAGTGACATAGCTCCATTGCCAGCGATAACTACGGCCCGCCCGATTGCGGGGTCCACGCGCGAGGACGCGACTGAAATCATCCCGCTCTGAGGATCAATGGCAGATGGATCCACCAGTACAGCACGCCCGGATGCATCACGGAAGACAACCGAAGAATTCAGGTTGGTATCTGTAAACGTTGCGAGGCCTCTGGTAATACGGTGAGTGCCCTCCAGTCTGACGGAGCCGCCGATGATCGGCATTGGCGTGCCGTGTGACAGCGAGAGTGACCATGTGGACGGTGGCTGCAGAGCGTCCGCAGCAGTCACCGTACTGTTGAGAGCAGCATTACCACGCGCACTACCATGCGCACTGCCATGCGTCCCATCAGCACAGTGATCCGGCAGCACGAGTGCACCAGTCCAGTAACCAGGTAAGACAGGAGGCACGTCCTCACCGACACAGTTGACGCGGATGCTGTTCCCACCACTGATACCTGCCGCGACAGCACCCATGAGCGAGCCACGATACCGTTCCACACGCAATCTCCAGCTTCGGTCCGGCTCAGTGTATTGCCATCCCTGCGCGACGTGCACCGGAACGAATGCTGCGAGAGGGCGACGTGGGTTTCCGGGATCCTTGCGGGCATTCCCGGAGTATGCCACTTCCAGCCGCGGACTCAGCGACAGCGACGTGAAGCTGCGATCGCCGGCTGCGTACTCCGCCTCACTTCGCAGAAGTGCCCTTACCGATGTCCTGACAGTGGGAACATAGTCAACGCGCAGGGCTGCTCCGGCGTTCGCCGCTGTCAACGGGCGGTGCACTTCGTCCAGGATACGCGAGTAGGCAGACGCCACGCCGTTGCGGAATTGGTCCAGCGACTCAAATGTGAATGCACCGGGTGTGCTGACCATATTCTGGCTCCGGCGCTCGCCGCTGCCAAAGAAATCAAATGTCATGGAAGCGAGCCTGCCGGAACGCCACACTCTCACAAGTCGCGACTGGAAGTCGATGCGTTCACTGCGATTGCCAGTCGCGCCCGTGCCAGCTCCGCCAAATGCAAAGTATCCTCCTGATGAAAACCCGTCTGTCTGGTTGCCCAGAAACACACTGCCTGAGGGGATCCCTGCAGCACCAGAGACTGTGTTGTATGAGAGCCGGGCAGAGAGTTGTGATTCATGCAGCCACTCGTACTGTGAGCCGCGGTATTCAGACACCCGTGCGATTCCCTGCACAAGGAGATTGTGTGATATAGCTCCGACGCGAAGATCATACAGAGACCCGGCACTGAAATCGGATTCCGAAATATTGGTGATGCCTGTGACTGTGATCTGTCGATTATGTGTGCTGAGCGATGATGGGACAGCCATCCGGTCCAGCCGGATCAGTCCATCCAGAGAAGTCGTTCGTTGCCCATGAATGCCGGAGTTCCCTGGAATACCTGCCAGTGAAAGCAACTGCTGCAACTGATCGAGCGAGTCTGCGGATATGCCATGCGCAATCAGGAGAGCTGTGTCCGCAGTAGCTGGAAGTGTGTGCAAGCTGCCTGTCATGCGCCCGGTAACGGCACCGTTGTAACGCCAGAGCGACCCGCCCACCGGTCCATTCCCTGATGTGCCAACAGCAAACGTCGCCGGTGTCTTACCTGTTACTCCGACGGCACCAAATGGCGATGCATCGGTTATGAGAGAGGCAGCGGCGTAATGCATTGCTGAACCCGGAGCCATGCGTATATCGACATTGGCGCCCGTGAAGCCACCTGCCATACCGTTGAGTCCGTCTTCCCTGAGCTGCACGCTGGTCGCAAGCCCCAGTGGCAGACGTATATCGCCACCGGTCGGAACACCGTTGACAGTTACCAATGTCTGGTCACTGCTCATGCCATAGAAACCAAGAGAACCATCCGACATACCTGGCATTGAAGCGAAGAGTCGGGCAAGTGAACCTTCATCCACCTGCGAAAGGATTCCTCTTACACCACCCACAACAGGTGAATTAAGCGCCAGCGGTGAGAAGGAACCGTCCAGTCCCATGGACCTTGGTGGTTTGTCGCGCCTGGCGACGACATTGACAGTGGACAGTGTCTGTAGTGCCGCCGGCCGCAGTTTGACAGTAATCATAGCGCGCAATATGGAATCCGGGCTGAAAGAACTCCGGAAGTCTGCAAACCCCTCAGCCCTCACAAAGAGCAGATAGCCTGTGGCAGCCATGGTGGTATCAAACGCAAAGAGTCCGTCTGCTGAAGTCGTGTATTGTGCGGTGTTCTGAAGCGGCTGTGCAGTAAGGAAGAGTTGCGCGCCCTTTACGGGTTGGCCAGCGGTATCTGTAACAATGCCCCTGATGGCACTGTGCTGGATGGTCTGCGCAGCAATGTCGGCAGCGGGAAAGGCGGCCACGGCAGCCAGCAGCACCAATGCGTTACACAGCATTTATAAAGTGTTGGGATTGCAGGAGATTGATCCACTGACGAAGTCAGCGGTGGACACAAATCAGGCCTTTACCGGAGTGTGGAGCGTACAGTGCGTGGCAGTACTGCGAGACAGTTATATCCAAGAGCGACAGATCGTCTATCGCACCCCTGCAAAATGATTTTTCTACAGAGCGTCAGTACACGCCGAGGACGAAGAGTAGGTACCTTCTTGTAGTACCCACTGGCCGTTTACGTATCTGAAGATGTAGTACACGCGCGACCCATCTCCTTCAACTACTGGGAGCTCATCGCCGGCTGCATTGGTTTCGTAATAACACCCAGCCGTTCCGGCGCTATTACATGTGGTTCCATTGTAAAACTCACCGCCTTGGTCATTTGCCCGGTACAGCATCCACGGACAATGCCCGTCATCGGCTTTCGCTTCACCTGCCGGCAGCAGCATGAGTGCCACGCCTACTAAGGAAGCTGCCACGAATTTACTCATAACGACTCCTGTGAGATTAAGAATGGTTGTAGTCTCCGTAACAATGCCACGCACAACGACTAGTACACTCCTGTACAAGCATAGTCCTACCTACC
>CAZDMG010000113.1:0-7551 GCA_964506655.1 uncultured Gemmatimonadaceae bacterium | reverse complement strand
GCAGCCTCTGGACAAGATGAGCTTCACTGAACCCGTTGTTGGCAGCCAGAGCCGCAATGTGAAGTATGGACTTGGGTACACCCTCACTATGGCCGTCCATATTCCATGCAGCCTGGAATACTTCGCGGAGGCATTCGGCGGTGTGTGACGGGTTTGCCTGGTTCCATGCGTCAACGATATACGCGGCCGTGCGGGCGGCACGATTATAACTCGCAAGTGCAGCACCTGTCTTGGCTGCCGTTACGCCACTTACACCGATCACAAAGACCAGGTTGCCCGGGAACTTTACCGATCCCTCATGCATTACCGGTCGCCACGCAAACTGATCGAGTTGGCCTGCTGCACAGTTGAGAATCGCCGTCTGATCCTGCGCGCCACCCTTTGTACCGACACCGGATTCACCGTGAAGGCGACCGTAGCTCATGCCATTCTCGAGCGCACCTGCATAGCCGGCAAGTGCAATCCTGTCGGGCAGCTCTTCCTTCCAGAGATCCTGCTCCCGGAGTTCGCTGCACGACGCCACAGCCATCAGTATCCCAACGACCAGTGCACTGGATGACGAGACACCGGCCGCGGCTGGCAAATTGCTTGCGATAGCGATATCGCAGCCGCGCACTGCATCACCGAAGTTGTGCACCAGCCTGCGCACAACAGTCTCCGGATAAACAGACCACGGGCTGATCAACCCGTGAGGAATACTGTCGAACCCGAATGAAAGCGCCTCACGCCGCAGGGCATCGCGCACCGTCAGGATGCGGTCGTTGCGGGGTCTCGCCACAATTACTATCCCGCGATCAATCGCACACAGCAGTGATCGTCCACCGGCGTAGTCAACATGCTTGCCGAAGACTTCAATCCGGCCCGGTGATATCCAGCTGCGTCTCCCATCGCGCGGCACAGCACCAGAGTCCAGTGCCTCGCCAGCAGCTGCAGCCAACTCACGGTACGCAGCAGCAGCCGCGGGCGACAATCCGCTTTCCTCGAGCTTAAGAGGCGCCTGTCTCACAAACGGGGAACCACGCCTTTCAACGCCTTCGTCACAGCTGCGATATCACTTCGCTGCGACAGGTCCAGCACGCCACCCTCGAAACGCACCACTCGTACACGTGTGCCTTCACTTATTGCCAGTGCCACAGCCTCCGGCAGCTCATATTCGCCACGTCGTGAAAGAGGCACGCGTCTGCAGGCGTCAACAACCGGGACCGTTACAGTCCAGCAGTTCATCCCGACCCAGCGGGCGCGTTCCGACGTTGGATCAATGGAATCACCAGGCTTCTCAATGATCGCCACAAGGTTATCGTCGTCGTCAACGTCCATCACAGCGTACGAGCGCACGCGGTCGGCATCAATATTCCCAAGCCTTGTGAGCGCGTAGCGATCGAACGCAACGGCCGCAGCATCGCGTGCCGCCGTGAGCGCTCTGAGTGCCCCGACCGGATAGTAATTGTCGGCATTGAGCACAATGAACGGTTCTCCCCCGATTACATCTGCCGCTGCCCTTACAGCGTCGGCAGTGCCCAGCGGCTTCTCCTGCACCGCAAAACGTATCGACACACGTTCCGGATGAACCTCTTCGGTAAAATGCCCGCGGATACTGTCGTGCTCAGGGCCAATTACAAGCACAACATCAGTCACCCCGGCGTCGGCGAGGGCTGATATTACGTACTCAAGAAAAGGCCTCTCAATTGGGATCATCCCCTTGAGACCGGTGGAAGCGACATTGTCCTGTGCTGCGCTCGCGCTGGCAGCCGCATCTGCACGCTGCATGCGACTGCCCAGACCGCGAGCGAGAATTGCCGCTGTCTTTACACCTGTACTCAGGGGCCCTTCGTGGCAGGTGTGGTCTTCCACGCTCCACGGGTAAAGTCAGGGAACTTCACCGGAGCACTCTTCTTGCGCATCGACTGTTCCGACAATGGCAACGGTACACTCCATGCCACGGAGTCATAAACGTCAAAGTCGGGCACAAGACCTTCGCGCAGGCACTGCACCGTACGGTATGCCATTACGAAGTCCATACCGCCGTGTCCACCACTGGTGCGTGCTATCTCGCCAACAGCAGCCCACAGTGGATGTTCGTATTTGCCCTTGAGATCGGGAAGTGATGTCCAACGCTCACCACCGGCTGAACCATCGATGTAAATGCGCGGGGGGTAGTCGTTGAATATGGCCTTTGAACCCTGCAGGTTGTTGAGCCGCGAGTACGGCCTTGGATTTACAACATCATGCTGCAACAGAATCGTGCGCCCGAGTGCGGTCTTGATAAGCGAGGAATTCATATCGCCCGCGATGTACTTCTCTTTCCACTTGGGGCTCTCTGACGGTACCTTATCCTCGCGCCACTGGGTAAGTCCGGCCTCAGGCGACGACATTGACACCATGTACTCGAAGCGATCTCCCCTGTGGATACCGAGGTACTGCGACACCGGGCCAAG
This sequence comes from uncultured Gemmatimonadaceae bacterium, assembly GCA_964506655.1. Taxonomy (GTDB): domain Bacteria; phylum Gemmatimonadota; class Gemmatimonadetes; order Gemmatimonadales; family Gemmatimonadaceae; genus Gemmatimonas. The sequence goes on along the minus strand of CAZDMG010000113.1, from coordinate 5,116 downwards.
TCCATGCGTCGGATAGAAATTGGCGTTCCTTTCGGTGTGTGGTGCACGCCTCCACAACCCTTCATCCTTATCCTCAAAAAGGATGCTCCTCAGATCGTGCAAATAAGCGGCCTCGGCGTGAAGCAGGGTGCCGAAGACTCCTTCGCGTACCATCTGCAGCACTGTGAGTTCACTGTTGCCGTAGCAGCAGTTCTCCATCATCATGCAATGCCGTCTGGTCTTTTCTGAAGTCTCGACAAGCTCCCAGCACTCGTCCACCGAAAGAGCAATCGGGACCTCGCTGGCGGCATGCTTTCCGGCCTTCATGGCAGCAAGGCATACAGGAGTGTGCCACGGCCACGGGGTTGCGGTATAAACGAAATCGATGTCATCACGCTGCACCAGCCGCTGGAAATCCTTCTCGCCATTCGTGAACAGTGCCGGCTCTGGCTGCCCGGCACGGGCCACCATCTGAGCAGCCATCCGTGCTTTCTCCGGTACGATGTCAGCAAGTGCAGTGATCTTTACGCCTTCGACAGCGAGGAGCTCGCGCAGCACCGAGCGGCCACGCAGCCCCGTCCCTACAATCGCGATGCGCACCGTATCATGCTTCTCGAACGGCACACCGAGCATGCTGCCTTTGCCTGCCGGTGTGGGTGCGAAGAGGTCCACGCGCCACTCATCGGTGGATGCAAAAAGCTTTGCTGGCTTCGCGAGCGAGGATGCAGCAAGCGCTGCAGCCGCGCCCGAAATGAGCTGACGGCGTGTCAGGCCGTCGTGGTTGTTCGTATTGTCAGACATCAGTTACCCTCCAGAACGCTGTGATCTCCCAGTGAAGCACTGCCGCGGAACTGCGAAACTTTTACGTGATCGCCGATTATTGCTTTGCTGAGCTGTGAGTCGGCGATGGATGTATTGGATCCTACAATTGAGTGAGAAACAGTTGAACCTGTAACTATTGACCCTGCGCCAAGTGATACGTTGGGGCCGACAGTGGAGTTGGCGACAGTGACACCGTCCTCGATGTAGACCGGGTCGATTACAGTTACATTGGCGCCGAGTGCTGCTGGTTGCCGCGCACGCCCTTTCTCAAGCATGGTACGATTCGTTTCGAGGATCGTATCCACCTGCCCGGCATCGTACCAGCCTTCGACGTCTTCCACCTGGATCCTGGCGCCGTGATCGATCATGTACTGAAAGGCGTCAGTCAGATACCATTCGCCTTTATGCGGTGCTGACCTGAGGACGTGATCAATACCTTCGTACAGCAGCTTCCAGTTCCGGATGTAATAGAGTCCGATATTGGCGCGGCGCGAGATGGGCTCGCTGGGTTTTTCCACGATGCGCGTCATGTATCCGCTGTCATCGGTAACGACTACACCAAAGCGCTGATAGTCCTCGACCTCTTTTGTCCAGATGATGCCGTCGGCAGTGGAGCTGTTGATCACCGAAAGGTCTGCATCAAAGATTGTATCCACAAAAATGATGAGGAGCGGCTGATCGGCGAACGGCCTCGCGAGGTTGACTGCACCGGCCGTGCCGTCCTGCACTTTCTGTTCTACAAATACCGACGGCAGTGACCATGCACCGCGTGCGTATTCCTCGACTTTCTCCTTGAGGTGACCGGTTATATAGATGACCTGCTCGACATCGCCGAGCCGCAGGACGTCGTCCATGACGTAACTCATTACGGGCCGGCCGGCGACTTTGAGCATCGGCTTGGGCGTCACATGTGTATGAGGACGTAGCCGTGTGCCTTTTCCTGCTAACGGTATGATGACTTTCATCTCTTCCGTGGCTGCCATGGTTGGGCGGCAGGTTTAGTTGCCGCGAATGTCTTCACAGACGCGCACCTGGGTAGGAACGGGAACACGTCATTGTCTTCCGAATGATGGCAGATTGACACGCTCCGATCCAGAGCTATAGCAGTTTCCGGTGGAAGAGGAGCCGACTTACCCCTGGGCTCCGGGCCCGCGGGTGCCCTACGGAGCGCTCGTCCCCTCGCGGCCGTAACGGTCGCTGAGCCGGACCACATCATCGAGCTCCGGGGTGCTGGCTTCGAGGACGTCACAGTCGGTAATGGCTTCCATATAGTGGATTGTCCCCGGGGTGATCCTGAAAGACTGGCCCGTCGTCAGGTGCTGATCGTGGAGTTCAGTGTCGCCCGGGAGTTGCACCCAGTATTTCATCTCGCCGTTCAGTAGATAGACCGTTTCATCTTTCTTTTCGTGGTACTGAATGGAAAGCGCGTGGCCGGCATTTATATGGAGAATCTTCCCGACATACCGGTCGGTATGCGCCCAGATGATTTCGTAGCCCCATGGTTTGTCCACCCGTCTGACTTCTGCTCGTCCGCTCATATCAAGGCAATCAGTGAAAAGGAACCGGCGATGGCCGGCGGTGCACTATGTGAACGACGCTTGCGCCCGGTGTGTGGTCACCGGGCGGGGGGCGAGAGTTCCAGGTGGTAATTCCTGCTTTTTGGGCTGTCAGTTGCACCGAAGGGATCGAGCCAGACAGCATCGGGTGCATCGCGGGTGTCAATTCGCAAAACTTCGTTATCGCTTGCCGGGTTCCCGCGCACCACAACCCAACCGGCTGTCGTCCGTACACCGACAGGCATGGGGTGACGGTACGCACCAGAGCGCACCAGCCGTACTGTTGTGCGATAGCCGGAAGCTGTCCGCTCCACTGTTGGTGAGCGGAGTTCGTAATCGATGTTCCCTACGCGGTCCACCCATTGGTCGAAGAACCACGACAGCGACGCGCCGTACACCCGTTCGGCAGCGCCTTGCATTGCCCAGCGGTCAACGTGTCTGAACTGCCAGCGCGCGTAGTACTCGCGAAGGAACCTCTGGAAACCTTCTTCTCCCATTACATCGTGGAGTGCCTGGTACATGAGCTGCGCACGCGCGTACACCGCCTGATTGTAGATCTGGAAGGTGCGGTACAGATCGGCACGTGTGCCTATGGGCTGCATGCGGCTGCTGTCCACCATATTGGCGTGCGATGCTGCTGTGGCATCGAGTGAGCTTCTGAGGCGGCGTAGCGCGCTGTCGGCAGGTGCAGTTGGGTCCCGGTCGCCCGATGCCATAAGTCGTGCTGCAAGCAGCGGCCGCACATTACCGCTGAAAAGCGCTGTCTGATACGAAGTAAATCCTTCGTCCAGCCACCCTGACTGCCATTCGTTGTTGGCCAGAATACCGTATGCATAAATGTGGCCACCTTCGTGCAGTGTAAGCCCCTGTGATGCAGATCCGTTCTGCATCATCATCGGGAACTCTGTACCACCGCCATCAATGCGCTTGAGCATTGTGAGCTGCGGATACGGATAGTCGCCGAATACCGCTTCGAGCCAGCGCAGGGCTTCGAGGCCGAACTCCAGTGCACGTCCGTTCTCCCATTGCGTACGCGAGGACGCGACGCAGCTCCGCACGGAAGCCGCACGGCGGTCTTCAGGGAGGCTCGCGGCCACGAGTGCGCAATCCTCATCGGCATCGCCACGGTAAAGAGCGTGCACAGATACGGTGTCCCAGGCTTTGATCCTGTACCCACCCAATGGTGCCCGTATGTAACTCGTGCCTTCGTATGTGAAACCGGGAGACACACTCCATCCGAAGTGATGGACATTTTGCGCTACGAATCTGACTGCGCGGTAACCCTGCGGCACGTTTGCCTGAGGCGGCTGCGGCAGTCTGCCATATGCACCTGAGGCCAGTCGCGGAGATGCCGAACCGGGGCGCTTTACGCGATCCCACCCTGGGTCTCCGGAAACCGGTACACCGGTTGCGCCTACAACCTGATCCTCCGGAAGCACAAGCGTTACGTCGAAGGTGCCGAATTCGCCATAGAACTCACCAGCGGGAACCAGCGCATTGGGGCGCCAGCCGCCTCTGTCATAAACTGCAACTTTGGGGAACCACTGCGCGAAGTCGTAGCTGCGTGCCCTCCTGCCCTGACGTCTTGCAACGGTGGACGGACGGGCATCCCAACTGAACTGCACGTCGATGGAATCGCCCGAAGAAAGCGTGCGAGGGAGCGCAATCCGGACAACTGTGCTGTCGGGTGCGAGTGGGTATTCGGGTGTTACAACGGCCGCGCCAATGCGAATCGGAGCTGTGAAGCGCTCGTAGGCATAATCCGGGTCAGCGAGCCGCTGAAAACGTACACGTCCTTCGCGCTCATCCACGCCCGACCAGCGCGAGGCCGGTCGGAATGCGTTCAGGTGCTGGTGCAACCAGAGCTCGCGTATCGCATCCGGGCTGTTGTTAACATAGCGGAGCGTACCAGTGGCATGGATTGCATTGGCTGCTTCATCCAGGGTGGCGACTATCGTGTAGTCTGCGCGTTGCTGCCAGTATCCGGTTGTATCGGCGTTGGGGGGTGTAGTTGCGGCCCTGGTGGGTGTCGCCGGGTCACGCGCCCCTTGCCCGGGGAGCTGAGCTTCAAGAAGTGTAGCAAGAAGCGCGGATGGAAGCGTCGCGAATGCTGTCGCGCACAGCAGCATTTGTATCGTTCGTTTCATCGAAGGCGTCCCACCCCCCGTAAGGTTCCGGTCAGGCCCCGATTCCCATCCCTCTGGATATGGACAACCGCCAGCTCAGCCTAACCGCCAAAAACAAATGTAACGCGGGCCGTATCGGGCGGGAAACTGCGCGGCTTTAGCACCATGACAACCGTATCATACTTGTAGATGGCTTTGCCGGTGGAGTCAACATACCTGAGACGCCGACTGTCATACGCCGAGACACGAACACTCAAAGTATCCAGACTTACGCTATCGGTACTCCCACCAGCACCCATGCGCGGCAACTGCCGTGCGATCTTGACATAAATATTGCCATTGCCGTCGGAAAAACCGTCGCCAACAAAACTGAAGTCGGAAGCATTCCGGAGAGGCCACACTGTGATTCCAACTTCGCCAAGCGCCTGTTGACTGGACTGCTGCGTGCGTACGCCGATAAACCCTTCGCTGTAGGTGGCAAAGCCGGCGGTTTCATCTTCCGCGCCCGTGCTCGACTTGCAACCTGCGGAAAGGAGCAGCGCCGAGAGCGTCAGTAGTATTGGAGTTCGCATGATGTTTTCCTCAGCGTAAGAATATCATTGAGCGATAGCACGAGGCTCTTATTAACGGTAC
>CAZDMG010000112.1:0-7593 GCA_964506655.1 uncultured Gemmatimonadaceae bacterium | reverse complement strand
TTCATGGGCACACCAACACTGGCCTGCAGTGCAGCGATCGATTCATTGAGTTCGTCGATGTTCATCCACTTGCCGTCTTCGAGGATAATGAATTCGGGTGCGGCAGTGCGTCTGAGCGCAGCGGTATCGAATACAGCGAGCGCCGAGTCGAACATATCGGTGATGGCTTGTTGGACGGCCGCCTGCTCGGCGGCGGTGTTAACGGCGGGTTCTGGCGGCTTGGGTTGTGAGCAGGCGGCAGCGAGGAGTGGGATGGCGAGGAGTGTGACGGTTTTCATAGGGGTTGTAGTAGTGGTGAACGGGTTGGGTTGGTTCTGCTTGGCGGTTGGGGAAGGGGGTGTATATCCGCTCATCCGGATGGCCGGATATAGGTATGTGGCATGTCCTGGGAGGGTGGAGGCCGACGGGTGCGGTGGTGTCTGGAGCCCGGGGCAGTGGAGAGTGTAGTTTGCGTGTAGTTCAGATATAATTGCGGGAGGGCGCGGTTGTGGCCCAGGTGCAATTCCAGAGGGGGGGCAAGGATGCGGATGCGAAATAGGGCAATTGTGCTGGCGGTGGCGGTGCTGGGCGCATCGTCCGGGCTGTCGGCCCAGGCGAAGAGCGGCGCTGACGCCATGCAGACCGCACTGGAATTTTACCAGAAGCTGCTTGAGCCGCGAGCGGACTCAACTGTACTGGTAGTGCCGACCGCGCTGGGAGAAGTGGTAGCCGCCAGGGCCACGGGCGTGCTGGGAATCGGCTTGTCGTCGGAGCCGGGGTACGTGCGCTGCGCAGAGAGCAATGAGTGTGCCGGCGTGCCTCAGGGCGTGCGGATCGTGACGATGCTGCCGATGGTGCAGGGGGCGGACAGCGCAGTGTTTATTGGCAGGGTGCTGAGTTATGCACCGTCGGAGGCACGAGCGCGGTTTGGAGCGACGCAGTACAGGATCCGGCTGCGGCTCAGGGCCGGTGTGTGGGAGGTAGTGGAGGCGACGGGCGCGGCGGGGTGAGGCTGGGGCCGGCGGTCGGGGTGCGTGAGCTTATGATCGGGCCGAAGCCTGGTGTTGTGTTCAGCTGTTTTGCTTAATGGCGGTAACCTCGATTTCGATCAGTATCGCCGGGTCAATCAGGCCAGCTGAGATCATTGTAGCGGCAGGCCGAGTGGCGCCGAATGCGTGTTTGAGAGCGGGCCAGCATTTGCTGAACTGCGATGCGTCCGGGAGGATGTACCTAACGCGCACGACGTCGTTAAGGGTTGCACCGGCCTGTGCGAGAGCGGACCCAATATTGGCGAGGCACTGTTCAGTCTGGTCCTCAATGTTGTCTGAGATGGTCATAGTGGAGTAGTCGTAGCCGGTGGTGCCGGAGACGAAGATCCAATCGCCGTGAACGACGGCGCGGCTGAAGCCGATTTCGGCTTCGAAGGAGGAGCCGGAGGAGATGAGTTGTCGGGTCACGGGGTGGAAGGAAAGTGGGGTTAATGCGGATTGGGGCTACCGAATTCCAGCAGGCATTTCGGTAAGGCTTCCGTACGCTGGACAGCTGTTGGGTTCAAAGTGGATTGGTGCCACCCACCGTAAAGACAGGCAAGGGGGAATAGATGACTATAGCTCGGTACTATGGTCTCGTTCTTTCTGCGACTCAAGATATAGATCCTACCAATGCTTTCCGTGCTATCGGCGCAGATAAGTATGACTTGTAAGTTGCCGATCGTTAGTTGGTCTTAAGAATCGCACAAAGTCAGTAGTACATGCGACTGAGGGGCCTAAATGTTCGAGTTGCAGCTGAATCTAAGCGCCGAATCTTGCGTCGGGATGCAATAGTTAAGCATTGATGTACTGTGCATTAGAGTGAAGCGCATCGGTGTAATTGCCCAACCGCCGGCGCAAGCAAGATGATGACTCCCTAGCCCCGCTTGTGCCGCCTGACCAACTCCGCCGCAATATCGTCCAACGACAAACCCCGCGCACGCAGCAGCAAAGTCAGGTGGAATACCAGATCGGCCCCCTCGCCTACCAACTCTGCCTCACTGCCCGACTGCCCGGCCAACGCAACTTCCACCCCCTCTTCTCCAACTTTTTGCGCCATACGCCTGATACCATCGACGTGAAGCTTCGCGGTGTAGCTGCCTTTCTCACCACCGGCAATGCGCTCGTCGATAACACGCTCGAGGTGCGACAAAAATCCGATCCCACTACTCACCGGCGGCGACCCACTGCCGAAGCAGGTGATCGTGCCGCGATGGCACGACGGCCCAACAGGACGCACACGCAACAGCAGCGTGTCCTTGTCACAATCCACGCTGGCGTCAACCAATCCGAGCCAGTTGCCGGATACCTCACCTTTCTCCCATAGCCTGCCACGCGTGCGACTATAAAACACAACGCGCTGGTGCTCCAGTGTGGCCTCCAACGCTGCACGGTTCATAAACCCCAACATCAGCACTGCTTCAGTGCGCGCATCCTGCACGATGACCGGAATAAGCCCACCAGCCTTCTGCCAGTCGAGTGCGTCTATGTCTATTGCAACATCAGTCACGGTCGTACCTCGATTTCGCGATCACTCAGATACCGCTTAAGGTAAGGAATGCCAATCAGGCCGCTGTGAAATACGCTTGCCGCAAGAGCTGCGTCTGCACCGCCGATCTCAAATACGTCAGCAAAGTGTTCCGGAGAGCCCGCACCACCGGAAGCAACAAGTGGCACTGCGCAAACCGCGCGTACCGCGCGCAGTTGTATAAGATCGTAACCCTGCCTTACACCATCGTTGGTCATGCAGTTCAGAACGATCTCGCCGGCACCGCGCTCCTGCACTTCGCGCACCCACTGCAATGTACCACGCCCGGAATATCCGCTCCTGCCGGGATCGCCGGTAAGCTGATGCACCTGATAGCCTCCGGGTGTGGCCGTGCTGTCGACACCAACCACCACGCATTGCGAACCGAATCTGGTCGCGAGCCTGTCAATCAGTGCTGGATCGACAAGTGCAGGTGAGTTCACCGAAATCTTCTCAGCGCCTGCGTTGAGAACGCACTCAGCGTCGCTCACCGAACGTATCCCGCCTGCTACACAGAATGGAATATCCAGCACCTGGGCTACGCGGCTCACCCACGCACGGGAAACCGTCCGGCCCTGCGGGCTCGCAGTGATATCATAAAACACCAGTTCATCGGCGCCCTCGTCACGATAGCGCTGCGCCAACTCAAGTATGTCACCAACAACCCTGTGGTCACGAAAGCGCACGCCCTTAACGACCTGGCCTTCGCGCACATCAAGGCAGGGTATTATGCGTCGTGCAAGTATGGCTGAATCTCCGCAATGGTAATTCGTTCTTCGAGCAGTGCCTTACCGACAATCGCGGCCGCCAATCCCATATCACTGAGCCTGGCAACATCTGCGATGGAAGCAACGCCACCTGACGCCTGCCAGGATATGCCGGGGAAACGCTCTTTCGCTTCTGCGTACAGGTCGAAACCCGGCCCGCTGAGTGTGCCGTCCCGTTCGATGTCCGTACAGAGCACATGGTGAAGTGGTGTGTCTGCGAAAGACTGCAGCAGTTCCCACAGTGACAGTTCATGCTCCCTGACCCAACCGCGGGTACGAACGCGGGGCGTACCGCCAGCATCAACCCGAACGTCTATGGCGACACACGCTGCGTCGATTCCATAGTCGCTTACAACTTCTCTCAGCAGCGCAGGGTTCTCCACCGCGGCGCTTCCTATAACAGCTCGGCTCACACCCATCTCAAATGCTTCGTCTATCCGTTTACGGGAACGTAGGCCGCCGCCCAGCTGTATGCTGACGCTCGAAGTGCCCGCCAATTCCCGGATCAACGCATGGTTGGTTGATGTACCGTCGCGCGCGCCGTCGAGATCGACCAGATGCAACCAATGCACGCCCGCGCTCGCGTAACCAGCCAATAGATCCCGCGGGTCTGCATCGTAGCGGGTTTCCGCGTCGAACTCACCCTTAAGCAAACGCACACAACGCCCGCGTAGCACGTCTATAGAGGGAATCACAATCATAGCACTACCCCTTAAGCGCAAGAAAATTCGCTAACAGCTGTGCTCCGGAGCTGGATGAGCGCTCCGGATGGAACTGTACGCCGTAAAAATTGTCACGCTTCACTGCCGCACAGAATGCGGCGCCGTATTCGCTTGACGCTACTGTGTATTCTGAAACCGGCGCTGCAAAACTGTGAACAAAGTAGAAATACTGGTCTTGCGGGACGCCTGTGAACAGTGAGCTGTTGGGCCGTACCCTGACCTGATTCCACCCCATGTGCGGCACAGGTCGCGATGGACTCGCCGACATGCGCGCTACACGTCCGGGCACGATGCCCAACGTTTCTGTACAGCTGCCCGCTGCAGCAGCTTCGTCCGAAGAACCAAACAGCAACTGCATGCCGAGGCAGATACCCAGCACTGGCTGTGTCAGCGTGGGGATTAACCCGTCAAGGTCGGCAGCCTGCAATCGTGTCATTGCATCGTGCGCTGTCCCGACTCCGGGCAGTATCACATGCGAAGCAGTGCGGATCCGCAACGGGTCTGTGGTTACTTCTGCGCTGCACCCAATACGATGCAACGCGAACATCAGCGACGCAATATTGGCACCGCCGCTGTCGACTACTGCCACGACAGACATGCCTTACAATACTCCCTTGGTCGTGGGCAATTCACTTCCGGCAACATGTACGGCTTGCCGCAGTGCCCGACCCACTCCTTTAAAGCACGCCTCAACCATGTGATGCGTATTGTCGCCCTTAACACTCACATGAATCGCTGCGCCCAGCGATTCGGCCAGCGAGCGAAAGAAATGCGGGATCATCTCTGTATGCAGCCCGCCAACTTCGGTACGCGGCATGTCTGCTTCGAATACGGAATACGCCCGCCCGGACAGATCGATGGCCACCTGCGCGCAGGCTTCGTCCATTGGCAACAGAAATCCATAGCGGCCGATACCGCGCTTGTCGCCCAGCGCCTGTCGTATTGCGGCGCCGAGTGCGAGTGCGGTGTCTTCGACAGTATGATGCTCGTCTATATGAAGATCACCCTGACACGTTAACTGCAACGAAAACCCACCATGCTTTGCGAGCTGCTCAAGCATGTGGTCAAAGAATCCGAGACCCGTACTGACGCCTGGTGGCGACTCAGCATCGAGGTTCAGGGAAACAGAAATGCCGGTTTCGTTCGTGGAGCGCGTATAGACGACCCGTCTCGCCAGCAGTTCTGCGGTAATGCCTGGCCATGTCTCGCCCGGAGTACCGTCTTTACTGATGCGCATGCCACGCACTCCCAGGTTGTGTGCGAACGCGATGTCTGAATCCCTGTCGCCAACTACTGCACTTCGTCCGTGGTCTATCGGCGTACGGTCCAGGAGATCACGTACCATCCCGGGTGCCGGCTTCCGACAATCGCAGTTGTCGCTTGCCAGATGCGGACAGATATAAACGGCGTCGAACCTGATCCCTTGCGATGCCAGCGTGTCCAGTACAAATCGCTGCGGTTCATCGAATCGGGCTTGTGGGAAGGCAGCGGTGCCAAGTCCGTCCTGGTTGGTCACCATCACAAGACGATAGCCGGCCGCAACCAGTCGTTGCAGCGACGCGAATACATCCGGCATCCAACGCACTTTGGCGAAGCTGTCAACCTGTTCGTCGCGCGGCTCTTCTATCAGGGTGCCATCGCGATCAACAAACAGATACATACGGGCGTCAGCGTTCATCTCAGCGCTCCGAGCAGGAGACTGTTCTGCTCCGGCGTTCCCACGGAAATACGCACAGAGTCAGGTAGCATGGGCTGCCGTACATCCCGGATAAGTATCCCGGCCCGTCGTGCGCGCCCCAGTACCGTTGTTGCGTCGGTGCAGTCTGCCAACAGGAAGTTGGCATCGCTGGGCCAGACCTTCTTTATGAGCGGTAATGCTGCAAGTGCAGTAACCAGCCGATCGCGTTCCTCAAGTATGGTCACTACATTCGCGCGCATGGCAGCGATTGCGGCAGGTCGCAGCAGAGGAGTTACCGCCTCGACTGTCAGGCCGGCTATCGCATACGGTGGAAGAATCCTGCGTACGAGTGTGATTACGGCAGGGTCGGCGAGCAATGCACCCACACGCGCACCAGCCAGCCCATGTGCCTTGGATAGTGTTCTTATAACCGCAACATTTGGCAGCTCTTCAAGGCGGCTGCTCATGCTGGGTACACTGGCGAAATCAATATAGGCCTCGTCAACCACCAGTAAGGCCCTCGGCGCCAATGCGATCGCCAGACGCTCGAGTTGCGGCGCTGGTATGGTGTTGGCCGTGGGATTGTTCGGAGTGCAAGCAAACACAAGACGCGTGGTGTCATCGACGCGCGACAGTATTGCCGCTTCATCAAGCGCGAAGCCCGATTCTGCAAGCAGTGGCACAGTGCGAACCTCAGCACCCTGAATGCGGGCTGATACACCGTACATGCCAAAGGTGGGCGGACAAACGATTACACTGTCCTTGCCTGCGCGGCAATACACACGCAACAACAGGTCGATAACATCATCACTTCCGCGTCCAACCAAAATGCGATCCATACCAACGCCATACAGTTGTGCGAGTCCTGCCAGCAACTGTCGCGGCTGTGGTTCGGGGTAGCGGTTAAGTCCGGCTTGCGACGCATCGCCGTCTATGCGCCACGGCAGCTCGTTGGCGTGAAGGCGTGTGAACGATGGCTCCCATGTTGCGTGACTATATGGTGCCAACGAACGAATATCTTCGCGTGCACGCTCCACTACCCAGCTCACGTCAGTGATTCCATCCGGATTCCCACAGCGCGCGCGTGCGCATCGAGTCCCTCGAGGTTGGCGAGAGTTTGTGCTACGGGTCCAAGTTGGCGCACTCCTTCGCGGGAGAGTTCCTGTACCGTTATTCGCTTCTGGAAATCCTGGACGGAAAGCCCGCTGTACGCGCGTGCGTATCCATAAGTCGGCAGAACGTGATTGGTGCCTGAGCAATAGTCGCCGATTGTTTCAGGCGACCACGCGCCGAGGAACACAGAACCGGCATTGACAATGCCGGACAGGAGTGCGCGCGGTTCGTTGGTTTGAATAATCAGGTGCTCCGGTGCGTAGCTGTTGGAGACATGCACAGCTGTTACAAGATCGGGAACCACGATAGCCCGACAGTTGCGCGTTGAGACGGCGAGAATGCTTTTGCGGGACAGTACGTCGCGTTGTCGGTCGAACTCAGTTGCAACCGCCTTTGCCATATTGATGGAGGTAGTAACCAGAAGTGCCTGCGCACGTACATCGTGTTCTGCCTGTGCGAGTAAGTCTGCGGCGACGAACGCGGGGTTCGCCTGTTGGTCGGCGATAACCAGAACTTCAGAGGGACCTGCGGGCAGGTCACAGGCCGCCCCGGCCGGGTCTGCCGAAACAATTTGTTTGGCAGCGGCAGTAAGCGCGGTTCCCGGACCGAATATCTTGTCGACCTTGGGCACAGATTCTGTGCCGTACGCCATTGCTGCGATAGCCTGCGCTCCACCGGCCTTGAATACCTTGCTTATACCGCAACGACGCGCGGCCACCAGCACCGCAGCATTGGCGCGTCCGTCTGGGGCGGGAGGTGTGCAAAGCACCCGCTGTGG
>CAZDMG010000111.1:0-7649 GCA_964506655.1 uncultured Gemmatimonadaceae bacterium | reverse complement strand
CTTGCGTCGATGACCCGTGTGTGAAGCTGGTAGCCAAGCTCTCTGAGTGCGCCCATGATGACCTGAAACGTGCGCCCGCGGTCGTGGCTCCGGAGGTTCTTGACGTTTTCAAGGAGAAACGCGCGCGGCTTATGTTCGCGCAGAATCCTTACAACATCAAAGAACAGCGTCCCCTGTGTTTCATCGAGAAAACCGTGTGCTCGGCCGAGGCTGTTCTTTTTGGAGACGCCGGCCAGACTGAATGGCTGACAGGGAAAGCCTGCGAGCAGGAGATCGTGCTGCGGAATTGCGCTGGCATCGATACGGGTAATGTCGCCCGCGATATCGTCGGAGTCCGGATAGTTGGCCTTGTAGGTGCGCTGTGCCCAGCTGTCCCATTCGGAGGTGAAGACGCAGCGCCCGTTGAGTTCCTCAAAGCCGCGGCGGATGCCACCGATACCCGCAAAGAGATCGATGAAGGTGAAGTCCGGCTCTTTTGGGCGGCTGTCCTGCTCGAGAGCTACCTTGATGGCGACCGCGACTTCGTATGGGGGAGCGGTCTCGCCAGCCACCCAGCGCCGGATAGTGCGTGACTGCCGGCCAAGCTTCGCGGCGAGCTCTTCCTGGGTCATGTACCGTAGCGCATGCTTAATTGCAGGCACTGCTGGGTTGGTGTCGGCGGGAATCATACGGGACAGTATGTCCGGTTTTCTTCCCAGGGTCAAGCTCTTTCAACGCATTACTTATCAATTTCCGGAGACCGTCGTTCATGAAATGGGGTGACCTTCAGAGACTCTTCCGCGGAGTGGCGTGGAAACGGCTGACACCGCACGAGGTGGACCCGAAGGTCTCGAACGGCCATGAGTTTCAGGGGGTCGGGAAGCTCCGCGAACTGTTGGGGACCAACACCTCGGAGCGGCTCCCTACGACGTACATCCTTCTCCGGGAAGAGAGTGAGCCGGAAGTCCTTGAGCTGTGGTCCAAGTGGTACGACGCGAGGGCGAACAATCCGGACCGCAAAGCGGAGTGGCGGCTTTACTACCCGAGCGACGCAGGTGCTATCCAGGCCAGGATGTCGGCTGGCGACCTGATGGTTGCAGCGGTAACCCGGAACGGGCACATGCTCATATTCCTTGCAGAGGCGGGGAGCAACCGGGAGCGGGAGCTTGAGGTGATGTTTGGTATCGCAGACGACCGCGTTGAGCAGTTGCAGCTGATTCCGTTTAACGCGCCGAGCCCGCTGGATTTTACAACGGCATCGCTGCTTGAAAGACTTGGGCTTCCGTTCGACGTGGAGCCTGAAGGCGATGGAACCGCAGTGATTGCGGAGATTGTTGAGCAGCTTGAGATGCAGCATCCGGAAAAGCTTCCGACCGGCAGGGTGATCGCAGACATGGTCCGCAAGCATGTGAGCGGTATTGACGCGCTCACAGACCCCGACGACGCGTTGTTCAGATGGCTTGAGACTGAAGCAGCGGTTTACAAGGGTTGGGAGGACCGGAAAATTGCGCGCCGTCTGAGGGAGGGGTTTGTCGAGCCCGACGGCACAGCAGACGTGGAGGCGTTCCGCGAGTTCGCAATGGCGCTGCGGCAATCGCGCGTCTCGAGGGCCGGCGGTGCATTGCAGTATCACATTCAGGCAGTGCTTAGGCAGTGGGACATCCCACACGTGATGGAGCCAAAAGTGGACGGCGGTGAGTCTCCGGATTTCCTCTTTCCATCGGTGGAAGCGTACAGCGATCCGGAGTTCCCGGCCGCGAAGTTACGCATGCTTGCAGCCAAGTACACAGCGAAAGACCGCTGGCGTCAGGTCCTGAACGAGGCTGCGCGGATCGAGCGGAAGCATCTGCTGACCAGAGAGCCCGCGATATCTGATACGCAGCGCGGGTTAATGGAGCGGGCGTCGTTGACGCTGGTGATACCCGAGGCAGTGAGGCGCCGGTACGGTGCGGATGCGCAGAACGGGATTTTGAGTGTGCGTGGGTTTCTGGTGGAGCTCAAAGGGCTCAAGGCTGCGTGGTGACGTCGTATCACGGTGAAGAGTCAGGGGTGGGGCATATCAGCTCATCAGTTGCATTACCTGTTACCAATGTGAGAATGTTGCACTGATACCGCATTGCTGCCCACCCTCTGGAACCCTGAACGCTACCTGCATATGCGTTGGTATTTCGAACAACAAGCCAAGCGTGACACATCACGGGACTCTGTCTCCGATGGCTTCTTTGACAAGCCCGGAGGCAACACTGCGGACGCGCTTGTACGGGAAAGCATCCAGAACTCACTGGATGCCGACCTCAGGAATGGCAAACCGGTAGTTGTCCGCTTTTTCCTTTCAGGTGAAGAAAGTGGTGCTCCTCCAGATGCCGCTCAACCGTACTTCAGGGAAATCGAACAGCACTTTGCCGCTACCGGTAATGGGCTAAGTGAAGAATCCCGGCCCGACCTATCCAGATCCGTGCCTTACCTGGTAATTGAAGACTTCAATACAAAAGGACTTGAAGGCGATACCAGCGAGCCTTTTCGCCAGGAGGAGAACGCGAATGGATTTCACGCATTCTTCCGCGCAGAAGGAGAAAACGCGAAGACATCAGAGAATAAGCGTGGCACGTGGGGAATAGGTAAGGCTGTTTTCCCGCGTTCCAGTCGATGCAGGACATTCTTTGGGCTTACACGGAGGCGCGATGAGGGGCATGCGATCCTGATGGGCCGGTGCATACTGAAGCACCACAGGGTGAAGGGCGAGACAACTCCCTACAAACCCGATGGCTACTTCGGGCATGAGATCAGTTACGGCGGCGAGGACCCTATAATGCCCATTACGGATGAGCAGGTTAACGCTGACTTCGCGCGTGTATTTAACCTTGCGCGGCGCGACGAAACCGGGCTGTCGATAGTTGTCCCGTGGTATGCGTTCGAAGACCTGAACGCGAAGGATATCAGCAGGTCCGTAATCAATCACTGGCTATACAGCTTACTCAGCAGCGAGCTCGAAGTCCGGATAGAGCAAACCGGCATTCAGGGTATCACCATCAACGCCGAAACGGTTGACAGCCTCATAGGGTCTCTGCCGGATAATGAAGATCTGGTGAACGCCATTGCCCTTTTCCGATTCGCATTGTCCACCGCTCCGGAAGATTCCTTTCTCCTTGGAAAACCAGTAGTCTCAGGCAGCCCCAACTGGAAGGATATCAGGTTGGACGAAGGCATCCAGGATGCCGCTATTGAGGAATTCAATTCGGGTAAACGTGTGGCCTTCCGGATACCGACGATGGTGGGATTAAAAGGCACCCGGACAAGTCGATCAAGCGAAGCATCGGATGCTGATATAAGAGTGTTTCTGGTACGGGATGACGCTTTTACTGGCCAGCCAGTCTTCATCAGGGACGGACTGCACATTTCAGATGTCAGAAGAGCAACTACGCGTCAGGTCCGTTCACTGGTAATCGTGAAAGGCGGGAGGATCAGCGAACTCCTTGCAGCTGCAGAAAATGCTTCCCACACAGAATGGAGCAGTGACCGATCAGCTGTAAGTGACAGATTCACATACGCACGTGCATGGATCACTTTTGTTACAGCTGCACCAAAGGAAATAGTGCGGTATTTGAGCAACGAGACACAAGCGATCTTTCCTGACATTTTCAATGATGTTTTTTCGGTTGCAGATCCAGACGCGCCCCAGAGTTCCGGCGCAGGGAAAGCCCAGACACCATTGGGAGAAGAGGCTGGTGGCAAGCCGGATCTGATTAATTCCCGCCCGCCGGTATTCAGCGTCAATCGTGTGAAAACCGGCTTCAGACTTGCTGCTGAAAAGAATGTGCAGACGGCAGGGAAGGCGCTTCGTATCAGAGTCGCTTACGATGTACGCAAGGGGAATGCATTCAGTCAGTACAGGCATGGGGATTTCGATCTTCAGAAGAACATCATGATCGAGCCGCACGGCCTGGCTCTGATGGACGAAAGTTTACCGAACGAGCGCACATATCGGATCCTGTCATCTGACTACAGTATCGCATTTTCCGGGTTTGACGAAAACAGGGACGTGGTTGTAGACGCTAAAGTCATTTCAGACGCGGACGGTGAAAATGCAGCGTAGGATCAATTGGACCAACCGCAAGCGGATCGGACGTGGAGACATCCTGATCAGAATCGACTCAAGTCAGAAACCAGCAACATTCTCCGCTGAGCTCAGGTTCAAAGACGGCCAGCTTCCATCCGATGCCAGGGTTGTCATAGACGTCCGTCAGAGAACAACAATGAAGCGGTTTGGCTACGGTACTGTTGGTCGGATCAGCCCGGAGGAGCACTGCAATCTACAGGGCTTCTCAGAGGATACTGGTAGTATACGATTCGCGGTTAAGGTGATCGCACCAGGTTCCAGTGGCAGAATCCTGGCTGAAGCAAGGAACGTCCCGGTTGAAGACCCGATGGAGAAGGCAGCAGGACGGCGCTCCATTCTGCCAGTGGAGGCGGCAGACCTCGGACAGGAGTTATATCGTGTCAGTTTTGATGGTGTTGACGGAAAACCGGTGTTACGAATCAATAATCGGGTGGGAGATGTCCACCGGGTTGCCCGGTCCGCATATTTCCGCACACTTGTTCTCCCTGAAATACTGAGACAGGTTCTCCAGCGTGTCATAGATGATAATCCTGATATCAGCGATTCAGACCTCTGGCAAAACGACTGGATCAGATTCGGGAATGCACTGCCTGATGTAAAGCCCTTCGATCCTGAAACCGGTGACAGCGACGACGACAGTTGGCTTAACAGCGCCGTCACTGGCTTCTGCAACAGGAGTAGAACCCTGGAACAGTTCATGAAGCTGCGCGAGTATGAGGACAACCCAATATGAGACTTTGCGAGCTCACAAGTGACGGCATGGAGATTATGCGGGACTGGCTCGATACCGGAGCGTCGGGAAATGTGCCAGCCGGACTTCTGGAACCAGGTAAGTACGCAAAAGGGTTTGAGCCGCAGCTGACTGCCGGAGACCGTACTTTCCAGAGTAAGGCGCAGTGGGCGCATTACTCACTTTCCCTGCTTGGTGACATTCCTCAGGAGTCGCTAAAGGAGAATCGTGAATTCTGGTGCTGGCTTACCCTCCGATACTTCGATCAGGTATGCCCGCGTGTCGATGGGAAGCGGAAGCTCCGTGATCGCGCGCATTATATTCCATCACTGAACGACTTCAGGTCTTATTACAGACACTTACTTATGGGTCCGTGGAGCCTTGCAGTTGCTCACAGGAATTCACTGTATGTTCTTGACGCTATACTTGCCGGTGAATTGCATAGCCATGGCGAGCTGATCGAACAGATCGCATCACAGTCACTGCTTGTGACTGCCGAAGCCGTACTCGGAGTGACCCGGATGCTCTATTACGATGAAAGCAAAAAGTCAGTGAAACGCGGTGCGGCAAGCCAGGGCGCGGGATCAGTCCGACGGTTGACGAGCATATGCAGGCAGCTGGACCTTACCTATGATCTCCAGTCCATCTCTGCTGAAAAGCTGCTGTCGTTGTTGCCTCGCGAATTTGACAGCTTTCGACCCCGGTAACGTAAGGCACGTTATAGCTTAGTACAGCACGAGTGGTGCTACGTCTCCACGCGATGTGGCACAACACCTACAGTTGTTCTGCACGCTCAACGCCGCGCCTGGATTACTGCCTGCATAATGTATTCCCCCCATCAGGCACTCAACATGAAAACCTCCGCTGAAGCGTATGCTTCAGCCGCATAACCCGTGCAGAGACCGCTTGGTCATTACAGGCGGGCCGCGAAAGTCCATGCCGTTGCTGTATATCCGGCCATCCGGATGACCGGATATACCTATTCCCTGGAGTTCGCTTTCCCGGATTGGGTGGACAGCTGTTCAGGTGTAATACGCTGCATGGCGTAAGAGACTCTAGTACAGCGTTGGGCTAACCGCCCCCTGCTGAGCGCCCCCACTTGCCCTGCTTGTCCTAATGTATTAGCGTGTTAATACGTTACTTCTCTCCGCGACACGAGGCCAAAATCCAACGGAATCTCGTCAACGCGATGCTCACATGCCGCACGCCTGACGAGCTGCGCGCCTTTCTTGTCGACCTCTGCACACCCGCCGAGCTCCAGGCTATGGCCGACCGATGGGCCGTCGTCGAATGCCTCCGCGAAGGCCTCCCGTACCGTGAAATACAAAGCATCACTGGCGTGAGCGTCACCACCATCGGTCGGGTTGCGCGCTATCTCGCCACCGGCGCAGGCGGTTACTCGCTCGTGGTCAATCGACTGGAAAACGACACCGATGAATAAGGATTCGCGGCTCAAGCTCGCCGTGCAAAAGTCCGGAAGACTCACTGACAACTCACTCGACCTGCTCAGCCGCTGCGGACTGAAGCTCTCACGCGGCAAGGATCAACTGATGGGGTTCGGCGAGAACCTGCCGTTGGACGTGCTGTTCGTACGCGACGACGACATCCCGGACCTGGTGCAGGAGGATGTCTGCGACCTCGGCGTCGTTGGTCTCAATGTGTTGGAAGAACGCCGCCTGGAATTGAGCTCAACGGGTATTACCGGACGTTTTGAGGTACTGCGCAAGCTTGACTTCGGTCACTGCCGCCTGTCACTCGCAATACCGGATGGTATGCAGTACACAGACCTCTCCAGCATTGCGGGAATGCGCATCGCAACCACTTACCCCGCGCTGCTTAATGACTTTCTGAGCACCACCGGCATTGCTGCCAGTGTCGTCACCCTTTCCGGTGCAGTGGAAATCGCGCCACGACTCGGTCGCGCGGACATCATTTGCGACCTGGTTTCGTCCGGCTCGACGCTGCAGGCCAATAACCTGCGTGAAGTACACACGATCCTCGCCAGTCAGGCGGTACTGGTTCGCACGCCGACTCAATTAAGCGAAGTAAAAGAGGATTGGGTACGCCGTCTGTTGATGCGCATCGACGGCGTGGAACAGGTAAAAGAGAGCAAGTACATCATGCTGCACGCACCACGTTCCGCACTGCCGCGCATATGCGAACTTCTTCCGGGCAGTGAGTCGCCCACGATTATTCCGTTGGAAGGCGTCGACAACAAGGTCGCGGTACACGCTGTGTGTCGTGAGAATGTGTTCTGGGAAACGCTGGAGAGCCTTAAGGCCGCAGGCGCCAGTGCGATGCTCGTGTTGCCGTTCGAGAAGATGCTGAGCTGACGAAGTTGCAAATACTTACATGGAAGGAACTGAACGCCGATGACCAGCGACAGGCGCTGGCACGGCCGTACATGGAGTCGCTGCAGGACCTGGACGGACTCGCGCGCTCCATCATCAGCGATGTACGCAACGGCGGCGATGCGACTCTCCTGGCGTACGCTGAACGTTTCGATCACACGCGCATCAGCCGTGTGCCTGTATCGCCCGTGGAGTTTGATTATGCCGAATCGCAACTTGATGCACAGCAGATATCTGCAATTGAAACGGCTATAGACAATGTCCGCCGCTTTCATGCAGCTCAGATGGGGGCACCGGTAAGCATGGATGTCATGCCGGGCGTGCGCTGTGAACGCGTGTTCCGCCCGATTTCGTCGGTTGGCATGTACGTACCCGCGGGCTCCGCACCTCTGCCATCTACCGTAGTTATGCTCGCGGTGCCAGCTCAACTCGCAGAATGCCCCCAGCGGGTGCTTTGCACACCTCCCGCCCC
>CAZDMG010000110.1:0-7677 GCA_964506655.1 uncultured Gemmatimonadaceae bacterium | reverse complement strand
TGAATCCACTGCCTTATATGCCGCAGTGCACTGAGGCGCTTCGCGCACATACTCCTTCATCTCACGGGTAAGGCCTTCCGACACTGCGAAGCGTGAGAATGACAGGAGGCCGCTTTCGCAGACGACATTCTCTATGGCACTGAAGCTCTTTGGGCACTGGATGACTTTCAACTGACTCTTCTCGAAGATATCGGCTGTCAGGAGCAGCATGCGTGTGCGGTTGTCAGTCACTCCGAACCTCAGACATTCTTCATCGCCGTCGCCGAGATCGGGGCGCATTGCATGTTCACGCAAATAGAAACGGGACACCATGAGCCGACCGGTGCACCCGACATCCACGCGGTGCGTGAGCCGTGAAAATGTCTGTATGTGGCATTCTGCCAGCGTGCGTGCGTAGGACTCGCCAGGCGAGGCAACAGTGCGGTCGCACAGCCTGTCGGTGGCATAGTGCAGAGCGTCGTACACACCCACATAGAAATCATGTTCGCGGAACGGACGTGCGAGGAAGGCTCCGAAGTTCTTGAGCATCTCACCGAAGATCGGCAGCGCTCTGCTGGTGACTTCCACTGTATCGGCAACTGCCACTATATGGGCGGTATCGATCGCGCGGTTGCGGGAGTAGGCATGCAGCTCATACGCTGATGCGGCTCCCCACATGTTCCCGAGCACCTGCATTACAAGCGAGCTGCCACCCACTCTTTCCACCGATGTATCAGGCGGCGCATGCACACTTGCTCTTCGCGCAGATGGCACAATAAAAATTGTATGCAATTGAGTCGCCGGTCCGGGTGGATCGGCATCACGCGATGCCGCCAGCAGCCGGTCGGCGATCCCGATTGGCCTGTTGTCGAACGCGCCACCGTCCACAAAGCGCGCAGTCAGCGGGACTGCACAGCCAGTCGCATTCGGTCGGGCCATCGGGCAGATGCCATACTGATCGAGTGCATCAGCCTTGTAGTAATGCAACTGTATCGGTGCAAAGACAAACGGAATCGAGCTGGATGCTTTCGCGAGATCGAACACCTGATCCAGTCCGAGCTCGTTGTCCGGGCGCGGGTTCGCGAGTGCTATCTGCAAGCCTACTGAACCATCGTTGCGGAGCAACGGTGACGCCTGAAGCAACCGCATGCGGCCGGTTGTGCTGTCAACATTGAGTGCGTATGTACCCACATGCCGTTGCACTGCTATGGTGACCCTGTCGAAGACTTCTTCCTTGGCGGAGAGCTGTTTCGTAAGGGATGCGGCGACCTGCAGATTGCATCCTGGGCGCCCCGGCAGTTCCAGTTCCGCCTGCAGCCGCTTGAGCAGTACGTCGGAGAAGTACGCTCTGTCGATGAGTCCGTATTCCGGTGGCGTTACCTTGCTGCCGTATGGCATGAGTTCACGCCAGCCTACATCGACCCAGGTGCGCCAGAAGAGCGACCGTTCGGGGAGTATTCTTCCGCCGCTGCGACAATAGTGCATGGCAGAGAGTATGGAATTGATTGTTCCAGCGGATGCACCACTGAGACCTACGATCCGCGGCAGTGCCATCCCCGAACTCCGGATCATACGCTGCAGCGTGTCGTCCATCTGTGCACGCCTGAGCAGTTCAACCAACCCCCAGTTCACGCCGGCCTGATAGCTGCCCAGCGAGATCCCGCCGCTTGTGGCTATTACAACGCGCGCTTCGCGGTTGTTGTCATTCAAAAGGGGGTTGTTGCTGTATGCTGCTCCTGTACTCTCCTGCGCCATAAGTGCAAGCGGCAGGAGGAATGCTGCTGTTGCGTACCGGATCGCCCTCAAAGGGACTCCACGGCGCGGCGTATTACAGGGAGGAAGCGCTGCAGCAGAAGCACCGTGATCCAGAGTGGGATCATCACTGCCGCTGCGGCCCGCAGCCATGAAGGCTTCCGGAGTTGATAGTATTTCGCGATCAACGGAATGAATCCCCAGAAGAGGAGAATGACGGAGACGATGTAAGCAATGACGTAACTGACAAACGTGAAGATGATATCGTTTGTATTCATGCTCGCAAGGATCGCATTGATCTCTTCCTGGGTGGCACCGAAGTAGAGTTTGGATCCGAAGCGCAGGCCGATCGGGTAGGTAAGGACAATGAAGAGCAGCCCCTGGAATCCGATTATGTAGGAGTACAGCCCTACTGTTGCCCCCATCGGTGTCTCCCGTGCACCCACAAGTCTGAGTGCAAAGTGCATCAGGATACCTGTAAAGAACGCCAGGCCTGCGAACAGAAATCCGAGCGCAGTCTGTGTGATCGGGCGCCCGTGAATGATGTGAACAGGAAGCAGAATGAAGAAGGTCGCCGGTATCGAGCCGAGGAGAAATCTCGTGCCATGCAGAAGCAGGTTCTGGTCATCAAGGCCAAGTCGCGAGACGAAGTCCCGCGGATAGCGAACGATCATAACGCCTTCCAGCATGACTTCCTTTACGGCCTGAAAGAGTCTTGTAATCGGGTCCTGTGATGTTGCGAACGGGCGGCTTGGTGCAGTTGGTGGTGCCGCAAAGGGTGCCACCTGCTGATACAGAGGTGGCACTGACGACGGATGCGCACTGCGAGCTGGCTGTGGCGACGGTGACGGAGGAACAGGCGGCGCAGGATTGGGTGCAGGATTGGGTGCAGCCGCGGCTGGCGCCTGAGGCATCTCGCGCGTCGGTGCAACCGGGATTGCTACCTCCCGGGTTGCACCAGCCGCACGGGGATCCGGCATCGGCATTTCACGCGTCGGCGAAACATCATCCGTCGGCATCAGCTGCTACCACAGACCTACTGCGATACCAACGCGGATCACAAGGTTCTGACCAGAGCCTGATGAGCCTTCCACGGTGGCTGTCTCTCCCTGGTAGCTGAGTTCAAAATCCTGAAAGTTGATGGAACCGTATGTGAGTCCGAGATCCATATTCACACGCGGTGTCATGCGGACGAGGAATCCACCGCCGATGTTGAGCTGTGTACCGGAAGCGCTGGCTTCGACACCGAACAGTGTGGCGGCCTGTTTGAGGAATGCGATACGCGCGGCACCGTACGGAGCGAATCTGTCACTGCCGACATCAAAAACCATGCGCGGTTCAATGAATGCGCCGCTGATTGTCGCGTTCTCCTTGCCGTATTCCTCGAGATCAATCTCATGCGTGGAGGACTGCCCACCGATGCCAATGGAAAGCCTGCCTGGCGTAAAGCGCAACTGGATTTCGGCACCGCCTCCTGGCTGCATGCCGGAGTAGGCCTCGCCGTAGGTACCCACATAAAGGAGTGAGCCCTGCAGCGACCAACGTTGTGCGGACTGCGCCTGGGCATCACTGACAGTAAGAGTGAAGACAGCGGCCAGAGCAGTGAGAGTGGCCAGATTAATGAACGGAAGGGCGGTGCGACGGGTTTGCATAGAGTTCTCCGGGGGTTCTGTGGTAACTAACCACTCACTTACGCGCAATTATACGGCATTACAGCTCACCTGCGCCATAGCGGAAGTTTTTGAGCGGCCATCCGGTACTGGCTCCGGGTCTCCCGTTCGCTGCCGCGCTGTCGTCCCGGACGGTTGGGCCACCGGGCGGCAATACCACTGGGCAGCTGGCACAGCGCGTGAGAGGAACGCCGCGCGGTTGCGCTGTGGGTGGTTGCGCTTTCTCCCGGCACCTGTAGTCTATTAGACACAGGCTTGGCCCACCATCCGATACATATATGGACCTACCCGCCACTCAACATGAAGTAACGAGGTTATTGCAGGCTGTGCACTCCGGCCAGGAGGACGCTGCTGGTTTGCTGGCGAGTCTGGTCTATGCTGAGTTGCATGTGATCGCCGAGAATGCGATGCGGCGGGAGGGCGCTGGCCACACCCTGCAGCCTACGATTCTGGTGCACGAGGCTTTTATGCGCCTTATAGACCAGAGTGAGGTGAACTGGCAGGGGCGCGGTCATTTCTACGCCCTCGCAGCCCAGGCGATCCGTCGGATTCTGGTAGACCACGCCCGCCGCCGCCGCGCTGCCAAACGCGGGGGTGGTTTGCCTGCCACCTTCCCCGATCATGGCGGTGAAAGCGAGTGGGACGCACTCGATATCATGGCACTTGACGATGCACTCGGCAGACTCGCTGCATTCGATGAACGACAGGCCAGGGTGATTGAGCTGCGATTCTTTGGTGGGCTCGATATTGCCCAGACTGCGGAGGCGCTGGGGATATCCACGGCAACTGTAAAGAGAGACTGGGCCTTTGCCCGGGCATTCCTGCAACGGGAACTGGAGGCTGGAGAGGCATGAATTGCCGTGAGCCTCCCTGAGGTTTTCAAGACCTTTTTCAACCGTCTGAACAGCTTGCATCCGCGGTGCGGGAAAACATCCAGGCACCCGGTGCGCATCCCCTTTTTTGCAACGTCCGACCGGGGATGAGCTGATTTTTCCGAATTTTGCGCGTGAAACCAAGAACAGGAATGCCCTCAACCTGAATCCGGTGAATGTCGGACCAGGGCGGGCTATAACATGAGGCATTTATGGAACGCATCATCCTCCGGCACATTAAAGGGTCCAAGGCAAGTCAGGTGGAGGAATTCCCGACAGGGCAGTTCGCAGAACTTATGCTGGGGCGGGACCCGGCATCGCAAATCAGGTTTGAGCCGGAAAAGGATGATCTTGTCGGCCGGCAACATGCCAAGATCGTCCGTGATCCCGCCGATGCGTCCCGCTTCCTCCTTGAGGACCTCAACTCCCGAAACGGCACCTACATCAACAAGTCGCGTGTGGTAGGCTCCATGCCGATTAACCCCGGTGATGTTATTCAGCTGGGCGCCGGTGGTCCTGAAATTGAGTTTGATCTGGATCCGCGTCCGGATGGGGCAGTCAAAGCGACCCGGGTAGCCTTTTCTGCTGCTCCCAATGAGACGGTTCAGGCCGCGGCAGCCAGTGTGTCGGGTGCAGTCAGCGGTGCGGCAGCGAGTGGCGCCATCGGCAAGGCCACCGTGGAGCGGATGATCACTGAGTCAAAGAAGGATGGCAAGCGCAACCTCCTGCTGGTTGGCGCGGCCGTAGTTCTGATCGGGGCTCTGGGTATCACCTGGCTGAACAAGAACCGTGATGACGACGTTTCATCCAGGACAAATGAGGCTCTTGCCTCCGCGCGCAATGCAGCGGATTCAGCACGTGCCATCGCAGAGGCCGCTACACTGGCGTTGGCCGAACGGAATGAAATGACGCCTGCTGAAGTCGGCGCAAAGAATACCGCCAGTGTTGTTATGATCGAAGTGGCCTGGCGTATGATCGACAAACAGAACGGTGAGCAGGTCTACCGCCGTCTTATCAGGAACCGCTACAAGGGTCAGGATGGCCGCGATTACGTCTTTATTGACAACGGTAAGCAGTGGGTTCCTGCATACTATCAGGTGGCAGAAGGGGTGATTGAGCCCGATCTGACGCTCAACCCCGATGAGGGTATCGCGGTCGGCGGAGTTGGTCGTGGCAGCGGCTTTGTAGTTACCGAGGACGGCTTCATCATCACGAACCGCCATGTCGGTGCGCCGTGGAGATCGCAGTATCAGCAGCTGGACCCTCAGGCCGATGCGGGCCCGATCGTTGATAACAGAGGCAACCCCGTCCTCGATTCCCAGGGTCAGCCGGTGATCACTCTGGCGCCTTTCAACTGGGTTCCGTCGGACACAAAGCAGTTTGGTCCGAAGGGGCTTACATCCAGGTATGAAGGCCGGCTGGACGAGCTTCAGGTTGCATTCCCGAACAACACTCTGCGTATCCCTGCACAGCTGGCGCGTGTCTCAGACCGTCACGATGTATCGCTGCTCAAGATCAGCTCACCGCAGAAACTGCAGCCTGTGGAGTTGAACGACAATTACGGATCCATCGCCATCGGTGATCCTGCGATTGTGATGGGGTATCCGGGTCTTGCCGGCTTCAAGGTGGAGCGTATCGGACAGAAGATCGGCGGCATCGCAGACATGCAGGTGCGTGAGGTACCTGAGCCAACGCTGACAGTCGGTAACGTCGGGAAGATTCTGAGAGAGAGTGATCCAACGAATCAGTTCAGCGTAAACGGTGACAGCTATCAGCTCACGCTCAACGCCGGTGCAGGGAACTCGGGTGGCCCGATGTTCGACGGCAAAGGGCGCGCGATCGGAGTGTTTGCATCGGGTAAGGTGGATGCCAGTGCTTACACAGTGACCTTCGCAGTACCGATCAAGTATGCGATCGAGTTGATGACAGTCACCGGAAATCCCTGAACCGGAGTTTATCGTGTCGCGAGGGAGTGAACACGGCAACCGGGAGCGCCATCCATTTGCGATGGCGCTCGACTGGTTTCGCGGGAAAGGGCCCAATGAGTCCGGGTCCGGAGTCAGTGCAGCAGCGGTTGCTGATCTTCCAACGGGAGAGGCGTCCGTTGTTGACCAGTCGATGTTGTCTGTTACGGCCGCAACTGATCCTGGTTGCGTCCGGGAGCTCAATGAAGACGCGTATCATGTAGCACAGGAGGATGATGCATCCGGTGAATCCGGTCTCCTTGCAGTCGTATGCGACGGCATGGGAGGCCATGCAGCCGGAGAAATCGCAAGCAGGATAGCAGTTGAGACAATTGCACGGGAAGGTCGTGCGTTCGCGGATCCGGTGGAGTCGCTTCGCCGGTCCATAGCGATGGCCAACCGTGCGATTCTTGTGGCGTCTGCCATGAAGCGTGAATTCGCCGGCATGGGTACTACCGTAGTAGCGGTCATTATCCGGGGGGGTATGGCCTGGTGTGCCCATGTCGGCGATTCGCGTTGCTATTTGCAGCGAAACGGGCAGTTGTTCCTGATGACAGAAGATCACTCCGCAGTAATGGATCTTGTCCGGCGTGGAGAGCTGACGGCAACTGAGGCGCGGCACCACCCGGACAAGAACGTCATAAGCCGGGCGCTTGGCGTGAGGCGTGAGGTTGATGCAACAGTCTGGCCGCGACCGTTCAGATTGCAGGAAGGCGATCAGTTCCTCTTGTGCAGCGACGGGCTTTATGATGTAATGGAGGATGATGAGATATGCAGTATCCTCACCGGCGCTGCCCCCGAAGCGGCCTGTCAGCAGCTCATAGCAGCTGCACGTGCGCGTGGTGCGCCGGATAACGTCACTACAGTCATAATTACCGCCGCAGCGGCAGATGCATCAGCTGTTCCATTACGTGTTACACGCGAAAGTGATGTGATGGTACCTGCCAACCGACGGGCAACAGAGGAATTCGCGTGATCGGTACGACTCTCGGCAAGTATCGGATACTGGAACGGCTCGGCGAAGGCGGGATGGGTGCCGTCTACAAGGCGAGAGATGAGCTCATTGACAGGATTGTCGCCATTAAGGTCCTGCGCCCGGAACTGACCGGCAATGCGCAGCTTCTGGAGCGTTTCCGCGCGGAGGCAGTTGCACTTGCGCGCCTGAATCACCCCAGGATCGCCATACTCCACGGACTCGAGCAAAACGGGTCGGAGCTGTACATGGTGATGGAGTTCCTTCCGGGTGTCACGATTGAAAAGATGATTGCACAGTCAGGGCGGCTGGAATGGCGTCGGGCTGTGGAACTCACTGTGGACATTCTGTCAGCGCTTGATCATGCGCACGACATGGGAGTTGTGCATCGTGACATCAAGCCTGCCAATGTCATGGTTGGCCAGGCCGGTGTGAAGGTGATGGACTTCGGGATTGCACGTATAACG
>CAZDMG010000109.1:3755-7694 GCA_964506655.1 uncultured Gemmatimonadaceae bacterium | reverse complement strand
AATGGCTTCGTGGCGCGATGAGCTCGCCACACTCGATGAACGGCTTGATGCTATAAGGACGGAAGTACCGGTTGCTGAAGGCATAATAACCACTGCCGAAGCAGCGCGCGACAATGCGCACTCGCAGCGCACTGTTGCAGAAGCTGCGCGTGTTGAACATGCAAAGCTGACTGATGCACAGCGCGACCGTACGCGTTTGCTCGAACGTGAACTCGCTGTTTCGGAAGAACGGCAGCGGAGCACGACGGAACGGCGGGTGCGCGCAGAAGAGGAGCGGCGCGAGAACGAAGCATTTGGCAGACGGCTCCGGGATGACAGGGAGAAAGCCGAAACCGATCGTACGACACTGGAAGTCGAGCTGCGCGATGCAGGTGAAGCGCTCGAGGAACGCATGATGGCAGAAGCCGATGCGCGTGAGCGTGTCGTTTCGTGCAAGGGGCAACTCACCGCACTTGAAACCGACCTGCGTGAACACAGCGACCGCGCGCGCCGCCTCGGCATGGATCGCGACAGTGCTCACCGGGAGCAAGCAGAGACAACACAGAAGCGGGAAGCTCTGGAGGTCGAACATGAGCGCCTTATCGATGAACTGGCCACGATAGAACGGGAGCTGGAACAGGCGGCGGAGCGCTATGCCGTGGCGCGCCAGAGCGCTGTTGATGCAATGCAGGCACGCGAGGCGGCACGGACATCCGCTAGGGTGGCCCGCACCGCCGATGCAGAAGCACGGAGTGCCCTGGCAGCCGCTGTAGAGCAACATGTTGCCATTGAAGGCCAGGTGAATGCACTGGACGCGCTCGAGCGCGAACGCGTTGGTCTCGCGCCATCGGCGCAGCTGCTGCTGCGCGAGCGGGAACGCTTTGGTGAGGGTGCTGTGCTCGGTCCGCTCACCGACTTTGTAAGCGCAGACAGTGACGCCGCGCGGATGGTTGAGCGCTACCTTGGCCAGACCATGCATGCGATCGTTGTACGCGACCGCACGGTGGCCGACGCAATCCGGCGCTGGCACTCGGAAGTCGAACCCGGTCCCCTGCTCCTTCTCCCGGCGGATGCAGCGGGTGGTGATTCGATGGATGCTGAAGCGCTCGCGGCAGCAGTCAAAGCCAGCGGTGCAGCCTCGGGTTGGGTGCGTGCACTCCTGGGCAGAGTGCATGCCGTGGACAACGGGAACGCTTTCGTGGACGAGCATGGCGCTGTGTATCTGCCTGGTTCTGCGTCCGGCCCTGGCCCGCTGCAACGCCGTGCAGAGTTGGCGCGGCTCCGCGAGCAGCTGGTGCGTGCAGATCGCGATCGGGAAAGCGCACAGCAGGCCGCGGAGGCCGCACGCCTTGCACTTGGTGAAGCCGAACGGGTACAGCAGATTGCCATTGAGCACTCCAATCAGCAGGCACAGGAAGAACGTCAGGCATCTGAAGTGCGTGCGGAAGCGGGTCGAAGAAAGGAACGTGCGGATCGCGAGATCAACGCGTCATCGACATTGGCCGAACGGCTTGTGGCGCGTCTTGCTGAACTGGAGGAACGCCAGCAGCGCCTGACACAGGAGATCACAGACTCCGAAGCGCACGCCAGTGAACTTGTGGCGGGCGTCGATGAGGCAAGGAAAGTACTTGCTGAAGCCGAGCGTGAGCTGGAGCACGCCCGGGAAGCGCGCGCGGCATGGCAGGTTGCACAAGCGCAGGCACAGGCACGCCTGTCTGTTGCAAGAGACCGCGAACAGCGGTTGCAGGAAGAGGACTCCGCAGCAACTTCGCGCCTGGACGCACTGACGCAGGAGCTGTCTACTCTTGAGAGTGCAGACAAGGAGTTGATCATCCGGCTGGAGAAGTGGCGCGGCGAACTGGATGCCGAACGTCGGTCACTTGAGGATGCCGAGTCGCGCCTCTCAGTGGCAGAGAACGGAGTGGCAGCCGCAACTGCTGCACTGGATGCATCTGAGCTGGCGCTTGCGGAGAGCAGACGCAACGCGGCGGCGCTCGCAGAACAGTTGCACACAGCGGAACTGCGCTTCACAGAACTCTCCGGAAAGCGGGAGTCAATCCGGGGTCGGCTGGAAACCGAATGGAGGCGTTCGCTGGAAGACCTGCTGGATGGTTTCGCGGAGCTGGATGCGGATACCGAGGAGTTGCGCAGGGAGGCAGCAGAGCTGCGCAACAAACTGGATGCGCTCGGGCCGGTAAACCAGCTCGCGATTGAAGAGCATGAAGAAGAACAGCGCCGCCTGGAGTTCCTCACCGGACAGCGCAACGATCTTACAGCAGCAAAACATTCACTGCATCAGGCAATCCGGGAGATTGACTCCACAGCGCGCGAACTGTTCCTTGCAACATTCACGCAGGCGCGTGAGAACTTCCGTCATATCTTCCTTACATTGTTCGGTGGTGGTGAGTGCGACCTGCGTCTTGAGAACCCCGATGCACCGCTGGACTGCGACATTGAGATCCATGCCTCACCGCGTGGAAAGAAGACACAGCGGATCCACCTGCTTTCGAGTGGTGAGCGGGCACTGGTCGCGCTTTCACTTCTCTTCGGCATTTTCCTTACGAAACCCAGCCCCTTCTGTCTGCTCGACGAAGTGGATGCTCCACTCGACGATCAGAACATCGGTCGGTTCGTAAAGATGCTGAACCAGTTCAAGTCAAAGACGCAGTTCATAGTCATCACGCACAACCCACGCACAACCACCGAAGCCGCAGATGCAGTTTACGGTGTGACTATGGCAGAGCCCGGCGTGTCATCTATCGTAAGCGTCCGCCTGCGCGGTCCCGCACTGGACCATGTCGCGACCCGGTAACCTGTCCGGAATACGGACAGGGCGCAGAGGTTTCCGCAGGATATTGTTATCGGCAGCAGCACTCACAATGTGGGTGTCTGCTGCCAGCGCGCAGAGCGTCGTGGTGAACGCACCGGCTGGTGACACCTTGCGTACTGCGACACCACGGTTCACTCTGCAGATCAACGGGTTCGGCAGTGCACGCCCGTTCCAGATCACATTCCAGATTGCAGATAATCCCACCTTCAGTGGCCCGCTTCTGGTTGACACTGCCTTCCAGAGCAATTCCACCTCACCTGAAGTCCAGGTGATGCGCATGTTGCCACCTTCAACGACGGTGTACTGGAAAGCAACCGTTACCGGGCCGGGCGGTACACAGGCTCTGTCTTCGACTCAGGGGCCGCGACGCACCTTGCCGTGGTTGACGCTGCTGCGCCCGAACTCACCTACAGGTGATCAATTGGATACGCGCCGGCCTGCCTTTGTATGGCGAAGCCCGGCCATTGCGCCGGCTGTAGGCAACTGGCGCTTTGACTTCTCGCTCCTTACGGTGGCTGGCACGGAGTTCACAGCCACTTTGCTCAACGATACTGTGTTCATTCCGCCTGCCGATCTCCAGGCGAATACCTCGTACCGATGGAGCGTACGCGCCACTGCGCCTGGAGGCGAAGAGGTCGAGGAAGAAAGCGCAGCCTCATTTCTTATCGTTGATCCCAGGTTGCCAACCACCACAATCCTGTATCAGAACTTTCCGAACCCGTTCCCGTCGGAGGTGGCTTTTTCCACCTGCTTCTGGTTCGATGTAGGCGAAGACGGCGCCAGGATTTCTCTGGACATACTGGACGTGCGCGGGAACCATATCAAGACCATAATCCCTGGCCCGGATAACGTTCAGGAGTTCCGCGCCGGACGTTACGGACGCGGTGTCCCGGGAATCGGCAATAATTGCGACAACCGTTTCGTGTGGAACGGAACAGATTCAGACGGCAGACCCGTGCTTCCTGGTGTTTATCTGCTGCGATTCATTGCCAACAATGGTCGCCCGGAATTCAGGCGCGTTGTGTTCCGCGGCCGATGATGAAACAGGCGAGTGTACAACAGCTGAAAGGCTGACATAAAACCGAACGAAGGGTCAACGACGGATCAACGAAGAGTGAAACAACAGTGAA
>CAZDMG010000109.1:0-3655 GCA_964506655.1 uncultured Gemmatimonadaceae bacterium | reverse complement strand
AGTGAAACAACAGTGAAGCTGACCACAATAGGAACCGGTACAATCTCACCCCACCCGCAACGGGTCTGTGCCTCACATCTGGTCGAGACCGGGAACATAAAGCTGCTTATGGATTGCGGCTTTGGAGCAGTTCACCGCATGGCGGTACTCGGCATCAACTGGCAGGAGATCACGCATGTCGCCATTACACACTTCCACGGCGATCATTTCGGAGACCTGCCGCAGCTTGTGATGGCCTGGCGATGGGGGCAGCTTCCGCCGCGGAGTGAACCGGTTACCATTTACGGACCGCCAGGATTTGGAGCCTTCATGGAGAAGCTTGCGGATGTCCATGGCGCATGGCTCCTCAACCCGGGGTTCCCTCTTACAGTCCGCGAAGTACACCCCGATGAGCTGGTTCGCATCGTGTCCGGCCCCGAGATTGCCACCCTGCCGGTACCGCACACCACCGCCAGCGTTGCATATTCCATTCGCAGTGACGGAAAGCGATTGGTGTACACCGGGGATACGGGCTTTGACGAAACACTCGGCACCTGGGCTTCAGGGTGTGACCTGATGCTTGCAGAGTGCTCACTTCCGGAATCGATGGCGGTGAAAGAACATCTGACCCCCAGCGAAGCAGGAAGAATCGCATTTACAGCCGGAGCGAAGCAGCTGGTGTTGACTCACTTCTACCCACCGGTGGAAGCAGTCGATATCAGGCAGGAAGTCGCACGGCATTATGCCGGTGAAGTCACACTGGCAACCGATGGCTGGTCTACAGAAATCTGAACCACCACGCCGGGCTACACATCTGAGGACGTAACATGCTGGTAGTGATGCAACCATCTGCATCCGCTGATGATATCAAGCGGGTTTGCGATGAGATCGAAAGGCAGGGATTCAAGCCACTCCCTATTCCGGGCGAAACGCGCACGGCCATCGGCCTGCTTGGCGATGACTCACGGATAGATTGGTCGAATATAGAAGGACTTTCGGGAGTTGCGAGCGTACTGATTGTACAGAAACCATACCGTCAGGCCGCGCGCGAATGGAAACCACAGAGCACAGTTGTTACTCTGGCACCAGGCGTAACTGTCGGCGGCGATACAGTGCCGATCTTTGCAGGGCCCTGCTCAGTCGAGAGTGAGCAGCAGATCCTCGCAACGGCACGTGCTGTTCGGGATGCAGGTGCCGCCGCACTCCGCGGAGGCGCGTTCAAGCCGCGCAGCTCGCCATACGCTTTCCAGGGGCTCGGCAAACGTGGCCTCGAATTGCTGGCGCTGGCACGCAGAGAAACAGGTCTTCCGATAATTACCGAAGCAATGGATGAAACCGGAGCCGACCTGGTGGCCGAGTATGCAGACTGCATTCAGATCGGCGCACGTAACATGCAGAACTATTCTCTGCTGCGCCACGTCGGACGGATCGGCAAGCCGGTTCTCCTCAAGCGGGGTATGGCCGCAACCATCAACGATCTGCTGCTGAGCGCAGAGTATATCCTTGCAGAAGGCAACGCGGACGTAATACTCTGTGAGCGCGGTGTAAGAACCTTCGACTCAGCAACGCGTAACCTGCTGGACCTGACTGCTATCCCGGTGGTGCAGAAGCTCTCACACTTGCCGATCATCGCCGACCCGAGTCACGGCACCGGACTCCGCGACAAGGTGACACCGATGGCGCGTGCAGCAGTCGCAGCAGGTGCCGACGGCATCATCGTGGAAGTACACCCGGAACCGGAAAAAGCGCTGTCGGATGGCGCGCAGTCACTGTACCCGGAACAGTTCGCAGCTCTTGTCAAAGAGCTGCGGGTAATCGCGTCGGCTATCGGAAAAAGTATAGCTGATACACCAACGGCTGAATCAGCTGCCGGCGGTGTCGTTATGCAGGGCACGACCTGAATCTGCTGGTGTATTTCCAGAGATGACAGGCCATAATACATTTCCGCGTCTCAACCCGCGGCAAAGGCGCCACGGCATATGCTGATGCACGCAGCCTTTGCCGTGGCGGTTGCATTCGGCACGCCGCAGAACAGTGCAAACGCTGATACGGTGTACAACCGCGCGGCCCGGTTGTGGCGATCACTTGAGTCTGTCGAAGCTACCTTCGAGCAGCAGATCACCAATACGCTTATAGGGCGAAGTGCCGTTTCCAGGGGCATCTTTCTGCAGCAGCGCCCCGGGAAGATCTCTGTCACATTCACCGATCCGGTCGGCGACAGGATCGTAGGCGACGGCAGCTTTCTTTGGGTCTATTTGCCAAGCAGCGCGCCTGGTCAGGTCATGAAACTGCCTGCCAATGCGGAAGGCGCAGTGGTAGCCGATCTGCTTGGCCAGCTGCTCGACTCGCCTTCCAGGGCGTTTCTCATTTCAGGTGGCGAGACGGATCGTATCAATGGCAATGTCACAAGGCATATCATTCTGACACCACGCAACCCAGCCGCGTCGGCATTTCGCCGCGCTGCCATCTGGGTTGATGAAAAGGACGCACGCCCTGTAAGAGTGCAGGTGCTGGACGCTCAGGGCGTGGATCGCACTATTACTCTTACCACCTGGCGGCCAAATGTCAGGATGGCTAAGGATGCGTTCACATTTTCCGTGCCTCGTGGCGTGAAGGTCGTCACGAACCCGCTGTAAACTGATTGCTGTCAGCGGGGTGGCTCATGATTATCTGCCGGCACAGCTACCGTGTTACAAACTGGCAGCTGCCTGAGACAGCTGTCAGCGGGGCGGCTCCTGATTGTCAACCGGCGCAGCTGCTGGTGCAGCTGCCGTTTCGAATTGCAGCGACTGTTCAGCGCGGGCAAAAACTTCTTTGGGAGTCCGCGCGCCGGAAAGCAGTGATGCTGCACGCTGCAGCGCCAGATCCTCAAGTGCTCTGCGCTGGAACTCAGCGTCGGCTCCGAAAGCCACACGCGCCATTTCGTATCCGAGCGAACGCGATATCCATGGTGACGCGGCTTCGTAGGTACTCAATGCCGGCGCTACCTGACGTGCCTCCAGATCTTTATACAGTGCTTCGAGCATCTGGGGAGTAACGGGCTCATCCCAGCTGTGAACGGCACCCGAGGCATGCAGCGATTTCGCAAGCCTGGTTATGGCTTCCCTGTATTCCCCGAAGTGCGGCCCCATGGCGCGGGCAAGCGTAAGGATCGGAGTCGGTGTTACAGTATCGCCCATGTGTATATCGGGGATGATTCCGCCGCCGCCATATACGACACGCCCGGCATCAGTGCGAAAAGCCGGCTTGACGGTGTCCCTCACAGTTTTCCTGGGCACTTCATCGGGGTCGTCGTTATTCAGAGCTGCTACATCCGAGAGGCGATTGATGCTTCTGCCGAGTGGTGTATACCAGCGCGCAGTGGTAAGCCTTAGTCCGCCACCATCTGCGAGTGGGAAGACACTTTGTGCGCTCCCCTTGCCGAAGGATGTCACACCGACAACAATCGCTCTGTCGTGGTCCTGGAGTGCACCAGCAACGATCTCTGATGCGCTGGCGCTTCCCTTATCAATAAGGATGGAAAGCGGCATGGATGGCCACCGCTGCACACTGCTGTCTGCGTAGTTGTGAATAGCCTCTCCCGGACGACCGCGCAGCTGTACAACCACCTGCCCCGGGTCCAGGAATAGCTCAGCTACGGCTACACCCTGTTCGAGGAGCCCGCCAGGGTTCCCGC
>CAZDMG010000108.1:0-7731 GCA_964506655.1 uncultured Gemmatimonadaceae bacterium | reverse complement strand
CTGGTATATCCAGCCGAGTCCGGTTGCATCCGGGCCAAGTGTTGGAGCAACTGTAGCAGGCAGCTTCCCCTGTATCCCACTCAGATACTCAAGAACGCGGCTCCGCGCCCAGTAGAGATCGGTTCCATCTTCGAAGATGACATATACGAAAGAGATGCCGAAGTACGAATAGCCGCGCACAGTGCGTGCTCCGGGTACTTTGAGCATCTCGGAGGCGATCGGATATGTAACCTGGTCTTCCACGATGCGCGGTGCCTGCTCGCTGTAGCTGGCCTGCACTATCACCTGTACATCGGTGAGATCCGGAAGAGCTTCAAGCGGTGTGCGCTTAACGGAGTAGATCCCGCCTGCTATGGCAGCCACAGTGAACAACAACACCAGCAACTTGTTGTTTACTGCCCACTCAATGATCCGCTTAATCATTTTCGGTACCGGAGTGCGGCGCATCGTGCCCGGAGTGATCGGGGTCCGACTTTGACACAGGTACCGCCCCCTTCTTTGCAGTGCTCCCGTTGCCACTATTGGGCGCGGTCATATCCATTCCCGGCATATCACCCATTCCGCCCATCGCCGACCAAAGGCTGCTTTCCGCATCGATAAGAAATGTCGCCGATGCAGCTACGGTGTCACCCACTGCAAGCCCGCGGAGTATCTCAATACGTGAATCACCGCTTTGTCCGAGGACTACCTCCCGCGGTTCAAGCATCCCATCGGCACGCTTAAGGAACACCACATTGCGCTGCCCGGTCAGGAGTACTGCCGAACGCGGCACTGTCACTGCATTTGGTGTTTCAAGCCCTGTCATCCGAAGTGTGGCGAACATTCCAGGCTTGATCCGTACGCCGGGATTCGGGAGCTCCACACGCACGCGCGCTGTATGTGTCTCAGGGTTGAGCGTCGGGTAGATGTAACTGATACGCCCCGAATACTCCTGACCAGGTCTCGCCTGAAGCCCAGCGGTCACTTGTTGACCAACGCGGACAGCAGCCAGGTCCTGCTCAAACACTTCGCCTTCAACCCACACGGTGCTCAGGTCTGCGATCTGATATAATGCCTCGCCTGCTACAACCTTCTGACCCTGAATGACGTTCTTAACCGTGGCAAATCCGGCAATCGTTGCACGGATCAGAATGGTGCGCTGCACTTCACCATCGCGCTCAATACGTGCAATGTCTTCGACAGGCACATTCCAGAACTCCAGACGGCGCCGTGCCGCTGCAACCAGGCCGGCGGCATGCTGTTGCGCTTCCTCCGAGGCTGAAGCAACCTCGCGCTGCAGCCGAACTGCCAGCAACAATTCCTCCTGCGCTGCTACCAGCATCGGTGAATAGAGCGCGAGAAGTGGCGCGCCAGCGGCTACATCCTGACCAGTGAAATCGACAAACAGTTGTTCCACCCACCCATCAACACGTGTGGACACAATGCGGACCTTTGTCTCATCGACTGTCACCTGCCCTGCTGTCCGGATCTCACGGTTCAGTGGCTGCATGCTGGCAACAGCCCAGGTTACACCGATGCGATGTTCCTGATCAGCGGTGAGCATTACCGGTTGCGCACTGTCTCCCGATACTGCCATCCCATGGTGCTCATGGCCCGTAGAAGCTGTGTCTGTCGCTTCATGACCACGGGTCTTGTAGTAAACACCAGCAGCGGCTGCTGCCAGCACCAGCAGATAGACGATGCCTTTCGTGTAGCGCACCACCGGTCTGTCACTGGCACCAAATGGTGAATCATTGTCGCGCTCTCTGTAATCGCTCATCTCACTTTCCTCCCGTGGCTACCGGAGCGCGATTCACAGAGTCCGGATCAAAAAGTTCGCGTCCGATAAGCATCTCCAGCTCTGCCCACGCTTTTCCTTCTTCGACGACATACGCAATGAGCTCACGGCGGTAACGGTTCACGTTCATGCGGCTTTCAAGGAGCGTCATGAAGTCAACTGCACCTGTGCGATACCCAGACTGCGACGATGCAGCAGCGGCCTCGGCCTGCGGAAGGATCGTTGTATTCAGAAGCATTGCCAGGTTCCGTGCGCGAACCAGAGCAGAGTATGCCATGGCTATCTCGCCGCGTGTTTCACTTTCCATCGTACGCAACTCGGCCACCGCCATCTGATGAATCGCAAGAGCTTCATCGCGCTGCTGGTACTGCCTGCTCCTGGCAAACACAGGGAGCGACGCGCCGAGCATCAGGGTGCCCATGCGCTCTGTTCCCATAGCCCCACCACGCTGACCGTACTGCACACCTACTGTTACATCCGGCCAGAGTTCACGCCTTGCAAGTTCCATTTGTGCAGCAGCCGCCCGGATTTCATCGGAGCCAGCCTTCAACAGCGGACGCTCGGTTGCTGCTGAGCCCAGCAGGAGTGCAAGTTGCGGCAGCGTATCCGGGAACGCCGGCAGTTGCGGCACACCGATTTCAATACCCGGGTCTCTGTTGAGTAACGAGTTAAGACGGGCGACCTGCGCATTGCGCATAGCAGTAAGGCGGAGCGTATCTTCGACCATTCGCGCGGTCTCCAGTTGGGCGCGCAGTACATCCGCCTGTGACCCTTCGCCAACGGCGTACATGGTTTCCGCACTGCTGCGAATCCCCTGCAACAGCACAAACGTCGAGCGTGCGTTTGCCAGCGACTGATCGATGTCGTATAGGTCGTAGAACGCAGTTGCGGTACGCGTGCGGACATCCCATTCCACATCATCCGCCCTGTTAAGAGCGGCGCTTGCGCGCGATCTCTCAACATTGCCTGCCTGCGCCAGTTTCCCGCGGAGCGGTACTGTCTGCATCAGCGACAGTTGCACCATCCCCATCGGGTCCATCTGCTTAAACGACGGGAGTGTGTAGTTCATAAAACCGAGCTGCACTTCAGGGTCCGGCGGTCGCGTGGCGGGCGCGATGCGTGAACCGGCTGCGTTGGCGAGTGAGTGCGCTGCAACGATGCGCGGATTCGCGGCGGTCGCCTTGCGGTAAAGATCTCCGAGCACGAGGGCAGCGGGTGCAGCCTGTGCAGAGTGCACGGTTGTGGCAGTACTGTCCGTTATATGTTGTGCAGAAGGTGCAGCTGCGGCGATCCCGGATGACAGGAGCGCCGGCACCGCTACCATAAGGGCCATGGGCAGGCCGCGTCCGGAATATTTCATGATGATGTCCGTTGTGTTTTCCGCGGTGGTTTCTGCGTTGTTGACAGCAGTGTCTTCCGCAGTGTTTTCCGCAGGGGAATTCTCACAGCACAGCTTTGTGCTGGCGGTCCCTGGGAGTAGGCTCTACGCTCTTGTTGCAGGCACAGATAGCGCCTTGGTAAGAACGGAGCGGCTCACCCTTGGGTGAGCAAACGGATCAGACGCGCGGAGGCGGTGTTTCCGGGGAGGGCGCAGTACCGTGCGGCGCGCGGTACAGTGACTCAGCAATTGTGGAGGAAGCAGCGGCGTTGGAATCGATGCTGTTGCTTACCACAGACATTATTGAGAGCCCGCAGGTGGCCATCGAACTGCACGTCTGTCCATTTACCGGCATGGAGCACGGAAGCGCGCTATTGCTGTCGCAAACAGTAAGTGGCACCGAGTGTGCCGACTGCTCAGGCGAGTTATGCGGGTGCAGCGTATTGCCGTGGTGTTCGGCGGCGTCCTGTTGCGCGCTCTGGTGTGCGCTCTGCTGTTCGCTCTGCACAGCGATCACCTGATGCGATATTGGCGCGTGCGTCTCTTCCGACCCGCAATCACAGGCAACGGCTGCACCCAGCATGAGCTGAAGCAGCAGCACAGCCTGAACTGCAATTGCGGTCAGTCGTTTGAGTAAATGCATGAAATGCATGCGCTATTCTTGTATTTGGATGCCGCACCGGGTACCGCCCGGACGTCCGGGAAATGTAACCGCGGCCGGAGCGCTTTCCCAGAGAGTAGCGCACTCACGTCCTTGTAGCTACCTGGCGCAGCCGCGATGTTGCCGTCATCGCGACTACGTCAGGGCATGCGTGCCCGTATACCGGGGCGTGGCTCCTCCAGTGCATTCGCCGAGCGCAGCATGGCGAGCGCCTGATCGTAGTTATTGAAGTCAACTGCCGCTGTGAGCCGTTGCCCAAAAGAGAGAACCTCGACCAGCGTGGAGACGTACGCGTCGCGGGTAATCGCACGAAGACTGGTGATGTACTCATCGCGAACAATGATTGGCACCAGGATACGTGGCTGCCCGCCGCAAGCACCTCGGCGTTCATGAAGATCCGCGAGACCCGCCCGTTCCCATCGCCAAATGGGTGCACTTCGCTCAGAACGAACATCATCGCAACAGCGCGATAGAATGGGTCGGCGACCGCGCGGACGATCTCGATACCCTTGCGGAGGGTGCCCTCTACGAGATCGGGGTGCACGAAGACCGTGGTGCCGGCCATGTTCTCAACGTGCTTCCATTCGCCCGGCCGCTCTTCAGGACGGCCAGTCATGATCTCGCGGTGCGCGGCCCGGAGTCGCTCAAGAAAAGCGTCTGCGGTATCACCCACGACGCTTCGCATGACGAACCTGGGGTCGCTGACGACGCGGTATGTGCCCAGAACATCGTGAGCGTCCTTCGGTCGCGCGCTTGGGAGCACCCCATGGAACACGATGTCCTCTGCTTCTTCGATCTTGAACTTCGTGCCCTCGATGTAGTTCGAGAAGTAGGCATCGAAGAACGCGCAGTGTGTAAACGCCTGCGGGGACGGAACTGTCGACGCGGGTATGGGATGCGGAGGGAGTGCGCTCAGTGCCGCCAGCACCTCCTGAAAGCGAGCGAACCGATCCGGGTCGTACGGCAGGCCGGCCGCCCTGGCGAGTGCGACGTCGGAGGTAAGTCGGGTCGGGCGCGTACGAAGGAGTCCGCCGATGAGATCGTGAAGCACCTCCAACTCCCGCGTTGCGTCGAGGGCGGGTGCGAGCGCCCTCGCCTCATCGCGCAATCGGTTGAGCGCTTCTGGCCCACCGCCACGCAGATCGCGGTCGAGTTCCTCTTCGATGCGCTTGCGTGATAGCCCGCGGGCGACGCTGCCGCGGGAGCGCGACGGCTTGAGGCACTCGAGCAGTGCGCGGGCGCGTGAGGCGAGATGGATGCCCAATAGCGGGCGGTCACCCGGAAGCGGCCCAGGCCCTTTAACGAGCCGGATGCTCACCCCTGGCAGCTTAAGCCGGCGCTCGTACGGGGCACTCACAAAAACTGACCCGTCCGGAGCGGGGCGGTTCTCAATGGCAGTCCGGTGCGAGATGACGGAGCCTGGAGTGAGCAGTGAGATCACCTGATAGAGATTCCGCGAGACTATACGGGAAGGATCGCTCGTCAGATCACTCGTGAAAAGCCGCGGCGCGAGCTTCCGCGCACGCCCTTCGCGCACCGCCCGTGAGATCATTCGGGAGGTCTCAGCCGTGGTTATGAACACATCGGGAAGGAGCGCTGACTTTTTCGGCATACGTAGACTGAATATCGGCTTTTTGTCAATATTATCAAGATATGAGGCGCTATTTTACAACATTTTAACGGTAAGAACTATTAATGGCAGTCGAAAAAGGACGGTCGAGATATGACAAGAAAGTGCAGATAGGCGCGAAGAAACTCCTCAGAGATACAATATTTTCCGGATAACTCTTCGTTTTGTGCAATATTTTACCGATAACATCTCACTGACGTGAGTCCGACAACCTCACAAAAATGCTCCTTTCGCACTCGACGAGAACACCCGGCCGCCAGATATCTCGCTCACTAACAGCGGCCCTTTCCACTCTGACCGCCTGTGATGGAGATCAGAAACCAGCGGACATTTCTAACGGTGGCTCAAGTGGGCATCACTATCGGTGTTCAACACAATTAAACATCAACAACAAAAATGGCCGCGTCCCTTAAGGACTGCAGCCATTCTTGTGCGTCGCGTTACTGCTGAAAGCTACAAAGAGCGGGCGACCGGACTCGAACCGGCGACGTCCAGCTTGGGAAGCTGGCATTCTACCAACTGAATTACACCCGCGTTTGACCTGGCCTGTTGCACTGCACCCTTTGTTCAGTCACGATCTGACCGAAATGGCCGGAGCAGGCAACCCGGGCGAGTCACTCAGTGCCCAGCGGCTCGTGTAAAATAGCCGGTCGGACATGCCGCGCAAAGCTCAGCGCGCACCCACTACTCCCTTCATCCAGAAACTTCCATCGGCTGCGTTTCCTTCGTATGGTGCAACCCGCATCTGCAGGTTGTTGAACCGGAATCGCACTGGAGAGAGTGACTCCACTGTGACCTCGCCGCCAACGGCGATCCATTGTGCGATACCCCCACTGCTGGACACAAAGGTCATTGACACCTGCGTGGATGAGCCTTGGGTGACCACACAAGTGCGCCCAACGGCTGCACATGGGCTGGCTGGATCAACGTTGCCAACCATTATTCCAATTCCGATTTGTGGCTCCGATGCGGCTGTGCCAATCCCTGACCCTTCGCTCCACGTCGCTGGCGAAGTCAGCCCTGTACGGTCGGGTAAACGGTCGGTAAGCGGGGTCGAAAATCTGTCCCAGATTTCCACGTACCCAAAGGCAGCGTCCACTTCGTCGGAGTCGTCGTCTGAAGGTCCGAAGATATTCCACGGATTGCAGGACGCCGCGATAGCAAGCACGGAGACGAGGACAATGCTGGATCTGATGAATTTCGTCATGTGAGCGCAGGTCAGGGTGGAAAGGCCTCTTATATAAAGACTCCTGGCTGGCGGACATTGTCACGCAGGGTGACACGTTGTCACGTGGGGCAAGGTGCCGGCCAGCCCCGGGCTCATACTTGACGCGCGTGTCCCCACCGGTAGATTCGCGCTGAGTGCCACTTACCCCACCCACAACGGAGCCGTATATGACCGACCCGACGTTCAGTTCCCCGACAGCTCAATCAGGTGCCTATCGCATCCGCCGTTTCAATCTCTCGCAGCTTATGAAAGTGACAGCGGTTCTCTACGCGCTGTTTGGTCTCGTGGCCATTCCGTTTGTCTTCATTGGCCTCATGTTTGCAGGCGATACAGGAATGATCGTGGCGTTGATCAGCGCGATATTTATTCCCGTTGTGTACGCAGTTATCGGTGCAATTGCGTCTCTGATCGGCGGCGCCATTTACAACTTCGTTGCCCGCCTTACCGGTGGTATTGAGTGGGAGGTCGAGAAGATGCCGTGAATCGGCGACATCAATGCCATCACTTCGCAATAACGTCGCAATGGCTTCCTCCACCACCTTAACGGCCAGGCGTACCACCTATCCCTGAACCCAACAGCTGCTATTCTTTACGACTCTTTGGGCGGCTGGTCGTTCAGGAGGAGGAATACCATTAGCATCATCCCGAGGATACCGAAGCGTAGCGATTCCACCGTTGGGTTTGTCAACAGCAATGACAATGGACCGAGGAGACCACCTACGCACCAGGATTCACGTACTGAGTTGTAACGTGCTTCGGGGATCGGTTTCATCCTCATTCTGAATGCCTGGGTTGTCCAGTGTACACCCAGCAGGATTATAGCGGCACCTATAGCCAGTCGCAGCACTGACCCATCCCGCCACGGGAGATATACGGCCGAGCCCATCAGAATCATGTAGGGTATCCAGGCAATACCTTTCCACGACTTGGTTGGCGATGAGACGGAAGAGGCAGGATGGTCAGTGTTCATTACATGCGAAGGCGAGGAGTTGAAATGACACCAAGAGCCACAGATCGGGATTGAACCGATGACCGCCCGATTACGAATCGGGTGCTC
>CAZDMG010000107.1:0-7828 GCA_964506655.1 uncultured Gemmatimonadaceae bacterium | reverse complement strand
GAAGAGGAAGCCATGAACCGCTTCCTTACGGACGAAATTGAACAGGCGCTTTCCACGCTGCCGCCACGGGACGCCAAAGTCCTGCGTCTCTATTTCGGACTCGAAGGTGGGCGCGAGCACACCCTTGAGGAAATCGGTTCAATGCTGGGCGTCACTCGCGAAAGGGTACGCCAGCTCAGGGATCGTGCTCTCAAGCGGCTCCGCGAAGGCGAAGTCGGACGCGCGCTTTCAAGCTTCGCGGCCTGATAGCGTAACTCACCGCCACGCAACGTTTTATTTCATGCGTTGCGTGGCGCACAGCCTCCAAATTGGCTATATTCAAAAGATGAGGTACGCGAGGCGCGTAAAACGCTCGGTCGGTATCCTTCTGGCCGCCCTGTTCACCATCGTCACCGGTGAACCGCTTCGCATGCACGTCTGCATCATGCACGACTCCCCGGAGCTCGTCGCACTCTTCAACAGCGCGCACGCCGGCAGCGCGCAACACCCAGGGCAATACGCGGGGCAACTCGCCGAACAGAATGCCGCGCCCGGACACGACGCTCACAGCTCTCATGCCGGACACACGCAGCAGGCCACACAACAG
The DNA here is from genome assembly GCA_964506655.1 of uncultured Gemmatimonadaceae bacterium. Classification (GTDB taxonomy): domain Bacteria; phylum Gemmatimonadota; class Gemmatimonadetes; order Gemmatimonadales; family Gemmatimonadaceae; genus Gemmatimonas. Next base: position 7,242 of record CAZDMG010000107.1, on the reverse strand, counting down.
GCCACTCAACAGGCCACTCAACAGGAGAGCGATAACCACGCACCGGGTTCGCACAGCTGTCAGTGTGCCGGTACATGCTGCGTCAGTGCACCTACCGCGGCACCCAGCTCAAAGCTGGCATTGACACTCAATATTTCTCTGACAGATGTCGCAGTTGTCGCACCGGCTGTCCCCGTTGCAGTACCCGGGTCTGCCGATGTCGTCCTGCCGTTTGCGATTGGACCTCCCAGCACCCCGGGCCACCGGGTCTTGACGCCCGTAGTCTGAGCTGAACCGGCAGGGCAGGGGGTGGGGCGGGGTACACAGCCGCCACTCAACCAGCGGATACACACCGCAAGCCTGGCACGCACACCAAAGCGCGATACGCACAACAGACATCGTGCGCACCGCATGTTGTGTGCACCGCGCACGCGGCCTGTACAACTGCCGCAGCTCCTGATCGCCGAAAGGCACCGTCTCCCGGAATGGCCACCATTCGCCACGTCCATGTGCGCTGTTGCATGCACTTAGTGCCAGTAACGCGCGAGTGCACAGGCGATTGCAGCCGCGACCGCACATACGCACGCAAACGCAATCGCATCCGCGCATGGACCGAGACTCTCAATCGCATTTCCAGATCAGAGACAACATGTCACCTCAGTTCAAAACAGCGAATTCACTCATAAACACGCTGGCACATACACTCGCACTCACGCTGCTCCTTTCCGGCGCTGCGCTGCCCAACCGCGCGTTGGCTTCACCCACACCTTCGCCCGCACTTTCACCCGCACTTTCACCCGTACTTTCACCCTCACCAACGCAGACACCATCACCGCAACAAACCGGTGAAATCACCGGGCGCGTACTCAACCCAGACGGACACCCGGTCTCCGATGCAGTCCTGCAGATAGAAGGCACGACACGCGGTACCATCTCCGATAACGAAGGACGATTCCTTATCCGCGCCGTACCCGTCGGTGCACACAACCTCCTCGTACGGAGGCTCGGCTACGCTACCTCCAGCACGCCGGTAACAATCACAGCAGACAGTACCGTTACACTCAACGTCACACTCACTTCTCAGGCCACTGTACTCGTCCCCACCATCGTCAGTGCCACACGCGAAATGCAGCGGCGCGCCGATGCCTCCGCCACCATAGACGTACTCGATGGCGCAGAGATCCGGAACAGCCGCCCTGCACACCCCGCTGATGTCCTCAACCGACTCGCAGGTGTGCACGTCTCGGTACTAACCGGTGAAGGACACAGCATGGCGATCAGACAACCGATCACTACCAAGCCGATGTACCTCTACCTGGAAGACGGCATTCCAACCAGACCAACAGGCTTCTTCAACCACAACGCACTCTACGAAATCAACGTGCCGCAATCCGGTGGCATCGAAGTGCTCAAAGGCCCTGGCACCGCGCTCTATGGCTCAGACGCCATCGGCGGAGTAGTAAACGTGCTTACCAGACCCGCGCCAGTCCGCCCCAGTGCGGAACTGAGCATGGAAGGGGGATCAGCCGGTTACGCAAGACTCCTTGCAAGCGGTGGCTTCACAGAGGGACACCACGGTGTACGCGCTGATCTCAACCTCACACGCACCGATGGCTGGCGCGATGCTTCGGCGTACGACCGTCAAAGCGGTACCGTTCGCTACGATTACTTCCGGAGCAACGGACTCACTGCGCGCACCGTCCTTACCGCGTCCAGCGTCAATCAGAGTGATGTGCCAACACTTTCAGCAACGCAGTTCGCTGAAACGCCCACGCTCAACCGCGCACCCAGCTCGTACCGTAAGGTGACAGCCGTGCGCCTTTCCAGTGCCATCGAACACGAAGGTGCTGAAACACTCTGGAGCCTCACCCCATACGCACGATACGATGTTCTTGATCTGATGCCCGTCTGGCAGCTCAGCTACGACCCGCAGATATGGGACACGCGCAACACCAGCCTCGGCATGCTAGCGCGCTATCGGCGTGACTTTGAACCACTTCGCACACGTGTCATAGCCGGTGTGGACCTGGATGTGAGCCCAGGGAGCTTCACAGCGCAGCAGGCCGTTACTGCACCAACCGGTGCGGACAACGTTTACAGAAGCTACACAGTCGGCGAAACACACTACGACTACGACGTCACCTACAGGTCGCTGGCGCCATATGTGCACGCAGAGTTTTCGCCGATGTTCAGGATGCGCGTTGACGCCGGACTGAGATTTGATCATATCGGTTACAACTACACGAACAACATCGGAACACTTGAAACCGGCGCACACCGTCGTCCGGCATCAACCGATGTTTCGTACGATCACCTGAGCCCGAAACTCGGCGTTACCTGGGAGTTCAGCAACGCTGCGAACGCGTTCGCATCGTGGCGCCACGGTTTTCGTGCGCCATCGCAAGGTCAGCTTTTCCAGCAGAACAGTGCACTCAATACTGTCGGGTTGCGACCGGTTACGGTTGACAGCTATGAAACAGGTGTACGTGGGCAGGCGGGGCAGCGGCTTGTGTATCAACTGTCGCTTTACGATATGATCATAAAGAACGACATCCTCACTTTTGTTACCGCAGAGAACACGCGCGAAGCAAACAACGCCGGCCAGACGCGCCACAAGGGCGTCGAAGCATCAGTTGGCGCAGCACTGACTTCTCAGTTGCGCATGGATGCTTCGTGGTCGCGCAGCAGCCAGCGATACGTGCGGTGGCAACCACAGGCAGCACAGCCGGCAAGTGGCACGACACCCGCGCGCGCAGCAGTTGATTACAGCGGAAACCTTATTGAACAGGCGCCGCGCGATCTGGGGAGCGTAATGGTTTCCTGGACACCGTCGGCGTTACTGCGTGACGGACGTGTGGCACTGGAGTGGCGCTACACCGGCAGCTTCGCAGAAGACGCTGCCAATACACCGGGGCAGGTCTATGGTGGACATGCAACCGTAAATGCACAGCTGGATACGCGTGTAGCAGGCGGTGTGTCGGTGTTTGCCCGTGCTGTGAATCTGCTGGACACCCACTACGCAGAGCTTGCAGCGTATGATCCGTTCCAGAAAGAACAACTGACCCCAGGCGCGCCGCGTTCGGTTTACGCAGGGGTCAAGTGGGAGGTAGGTCGCTGATGATGCAGAGAAGATCAGGAACCGGTAGGGGAGCATTGCTCCCCGCCATCCTTGCAGTTGCCGTCGCAATGCCGGCGCTCGGCGTTGCATGTGTCGGGAGTTCCGACGCGTCGCGGTCTGGAATAACACTGAATGACACCGTGGACCTGGGGAGCGCTGCTACAGCTGCCGCCGCTCCCAACGTTGCACTAGCTGCCGACGGCAGCCGCTCTGTGGCGTGGGTTTCGACTGTGCACTCCGATGCGCACTCCGACAGTGACACAACAGGCGGCCTTTATGTATCAACAGACAACGGCACGCCCGTTTTGATCCGCGACGCGCTTGGCAACATCCCGGCGCACGGTGAGTCGCCACCGAAGCTCGCGTACGACAACCACAATGTGTTGCACGCCGTGTATGTAGTCGGGAAGGAAGTACCCGGGCGCAGGTTCCCGATGAGCGCGCTAAGGTACGTGCGGTCGGCGGATCACGGTGCAACATGGAGCGAACCTGTAAGCGTTACCGACGCGAGTGTTTTCGGTTCGTACAATTTCCATGCTCTGCACGTTGCCGATAATGGTACGGTGTATGTCTCCTGGCTGGATGGCCGCGATGGAAGTTCTGCTACATACATGACGCGCTCTACAGACGGTGGCGCGAGCTGGGCTCCGAATGTGCGCGTTGCGGCGAGTGAGAGTTGCCCGTGCTGCCGAACAGCAATTGCAACTGCTTCAGACGGCACGCTGTACCTCGCATGGCGCACACTTATGGAAGGCAATATCCGCGACATCGTTGTTGCCCGTTCCGACAACGGTGGCAAGAGCTGGGATCAGGAGGTGCGAGTACATGCAGACGACTGGGTGTTTGATGCATGTCCGCACGCTGGCCCTTCGATTCAGGTGGACGCCAACGGCAGGCTGCATGTGCTGTGGTGGACGGGCAAAGAGGGGAGTGCCGGTGCGTGGTATGCCAACTCGGACGATCGCGGCGCTACGTTCAGCGCTCCGACAGCACTTGGTGTGGATCAGTTTTCGCGCCCTGCGCATGTGCAACTCGCGGTGGGGAGCGACGGGCTTGTTGTGGCAGTCTGGGATGACGGAACGCTCGAGAGCCCGCAGGTTGTAATGCGCTATTCAACTGACGGCGGTGCGAATTTCAGTGCGCAGCAACGTTTGAGTTCAGGCACAGTGGCATCCACGTTCCCGGTGTTCGCACTGGACGACAAGGGTCCGGGTAAGGACGGCGGCCGGAAGTTTACAGCGCTTTGGGTGGAAGAAGAGGCGCAGGCGGAGCCATCGTCGATGCCGTCGAGTCGCGTAGTGCTGCGCACCGGGGCAGTGAAGTGAGGTCCAGCTATTTGCGGAGCCGGTTGATCGCGTCCGTAGCGATAGGCTTGCTTGCAGCCTGTGGCGGCGGTGGCGGCGGCAGCGCGAGCGACAACGGCGGCGGCAGTGAGGGCGGCAGTACCAGCGCACGTTTTCGCCCGCTGCTCGTTGGGAGTCCGGTGCCTGAGTACTCTGTCGCGACCCTTGCAGGCGATACGATTCGCATCGGAACGGCAGCGACAACGACAGCAATAGCAACACCCACGTCGTCATCAGCCGCGCTCCCAACAGCCGCAACAGCTGCCCCCCCCGCAGCGCCCCTCACACTCATAAACATCTGGGCCACCTGGTGCACACCGTGCAGGCGGGAGTTTCCGGAGCTTGAGCGCTTGCACCGGGAGTACTCCGGGCGCGGTCTCCGCGTGGTGGCTGTAAGCGTGGATGGCGGTGACGACTCCGGTGTCCGCGACTTTGTAGCGACTCAGGGTGCGACTTTCACCATTGCGCGTGACCCGCGGGGACTCATCCAGCAGCGTTTCCGGAGCTTTGGCGTCCCCGAGAGTTATCTTATCGACGCCAACGGGACGTTGCTCTGGCGGCAGGTCGGCGAGCTCCGTGCCTCGGATAGCACACTGCACGCGATTCTGGAACAGCGGGGAGGTTGATTCGCCGCTCCCACTCGCAACCTGCCGCGCCACAGGCCACCACCGCTGATTCGACGCCACTCGCAACCTGCCGCAACCTGCCGCCTCACCTGATTACCGTCTCCCACTCGCAACCTGCCGCCCCCGACGACATATTCGTGATATGGTGATGAGATGATCGAATTCCGGAATGTCCACAAAGCCTTCGGAACCAAAGAGGTTCTGAAAGGCTTTTCGTTGCGCGTGGAAGAGGGCGAGACGATGGTAATCATCGGCTATTCCGGAACCGGAAAGTCGGTGGCCATCAAACACATTGTCGGACTTCTGGAGCCGGATGAAGGCGAGGTACTGGTGGATGGCGAGCGCGTTGATACACTGCCGCGTCGCGAGCTCTACGCCATGCGACGCAAAATCGGTTACGTCTTTCAGTTCGCTGCGCTGTTCGATTCAATGACAGTCGCTGAAAACGTCGCCATGGGACTTCGCAAGCATGGCAAGCTCAACGAATCCGAAATCCAGGCGCGTGTGCGCGAAACCCTTGAGCTCGTTGAGTTGCCTGATGTGCTGCACCGCATGCCCGCGGAGCTCTCCGGCGGAATGCGCAAGCGGGTCGGTATCGCGCGCGCAGTAGCGTTGCACCCGAAATACATCCTGTACGATGAACCGACTACAGGGCTGGACCCTGTTACCGCGGCTACCATCGACGGACTGATGGTGCGCATGCGTGAGCAGCTGGGAGTTACAGGAATAGTTATCACCCACGATATGCGGAGCGCCTATACCGTTGGCACACGCATAGCCATGCTGTACGACGGCGCAGTGCTTCAGTCGGGAACCATCGCCGAGATCCAGCAGACCACCAATCCGATTGTGCGGCAGTTCATCGAAGGGCGCCCAACACTTGAGGGTTCCGCTCCGCTCATCGGCGTTGCGCCAGGCGACATGCCGTGAGTGGTCACACCGGCGGATCAGGGCGCGCAGTTGCTGCGGAAGTGTGCGAGGTCTCCGCTGGCGGCATCGTCTACCGGATTGCAGACGGCGAGCCCACGTATCTTCTGATCCGCGACAGCTACCGCAACTGGGGATTCCCCAAGGGCCATATCGAATGCGAGGAAGTCCCCGAGGAAGCAGCGCTGCGTGAGGTCTCGGAGGAGACCGGGCTTACCGACCTGCGCCTCGAAGGGAAGATCGATTCCATCGACTGGCGCTTCCGATTCCGCGGTAAACGCGTACACAAGATCTGTCATTTTTTTCTGATGCGTGCATTCAGTGATGAGACGACACCGCAGCGGGCCGAAGGAATAACCGCCTGCCGCTGGATGCCGTTCCCTGAAGCCAGGCGTTCTGTCGCATACGACAACGCGCGCGAGATCCTTTGTCGGGCCAATCGCATGGTGAAGCCGGACGCTGTGGTATGAAGACACGCACGCAGGATAGCGGTGGTGGCGCACCCGCTGTAGTCGCTTTCATCCGGCGCGAGCGGATAAAAACTCTTGTGCGGAACGCCTTCCCTCGCAGACGGGCGCAGTTGCAGCTGGCACGCGACAGCGATGGGGTCTCCGCCCTCCTGGTCCGTCAACTCGTGGACGCTGTCCTCATCGACTCCTCGGCGGGCGACGAAGCTTTAACCGCCATTGACCTGGCGCCGCAGTACCCTGCCATCCCGTTCTTCCTCCTTACAGCCTTCCTGTCGCACGACGCGCCTGTGGTGGCACGAGCCGCACAGGCCGGCTTTGCCGATGTCATCGTGGAGGGGGTCGATGACGTCACGCTCCGCGACCAGGTCATGGCCAGGGGGTGGTCCTCCCGGTTCGCCAAAGCACTGGCCGAGCCACCGCCACAGCTCAATTTGGTGACGCCGCTGCAGCTGGCCGTCTGGCAGAGCATTGTGAAGCATGGCGGCCGTCCGGTTCGAACCGATCATCTGGCTCGCGAGTTGGGGATTTCGCGGGAGCACCTATCCCGGAGTTTCGCAGTAGGCGATGCCCCAGGTCTCAAGCGGGTGATTGATTTTGTCCGGGTATTATCTGCGGCTGAGCTAGCCAAGAATCCGGGGTACGACGTCCGGGACGTAGCCAACGTCCTGGATTTCGCTTCTTCGTCGCACCTGAGCGGCACGACGAACCGACTGGTCCGTGCGCGGGCGAGTTCCCTGAGCCGCCTCCGTGCCATCGACCTGATCGAGCGCTTCCAGCGC
>CAZDMG010000106.1:2617-7829 GCA_964506655.1 uncultured Gemmatimonadaceae bacterium | reverse complement strand
AGATTGCCCGTTTGGTGCGCGTCGGCACAAAGCGGCTATGCTGGGGGTACCTTACTGCCGATACTCTGTGTATCCGAAGTATCCCATGTGTACCCGGAGTGTACCCGGAGTGTACCCGGAGTGTACCCGGAGTGTATCCGAAATGCACTTTCGGAGCACCCCGTGCGTTGCTTCGGCACGACATGTGCAGTAACGATGAGGGATGGCACCGCCCGGTTGGGCGTCCTTAGCTGTAAGGTGATGATGGAGGGAAGGTGATGCGTTTGAGAGTTTTGATGATTGCGGCTGGAGCGGTAGCGCTTGGCATGGGTGCCGGAGCGACCACGCTGCACGCCCAGTCCCAGCCTCCCAAGCCGCCTGTTAAGAAGGATTCCATCCCGAGGCAGTATCTGCCGCCGGCTGGAATGTGTCGCATCTGGATCGACGGCGTGCCGCCCGCTCAGCAGCCGGCACCCACCGATTGCGCCAGCGCTGTCCGGAACAGGCCCGCCAATGGGCGCGTGATCTACGGAGCGGACACAAAGAAGAAAGATTCGGCCGACCAAGGGCCCGCTCTGACCAGCCTTAAGCCCGTCGGGCGACGACCTCCCTCTGATTCGGTAGCACAGGCCTGGGAGGCGCGGAAAATTTCAGATGCACAACTGTTCGGCGATGGGCCGGTGGGTACTCCACCGGCTTTTGTTTCTCAGGGTGTAACGATTGGTTCCGCTGGTGTAATGGGTAGCTTCCAGGGGTACGTGCCAACCGGGGGCGTTATGGTCGGGACCGGCGCTATCAATGATCCGCGGTACTTTGCTGGCGGCAGAGGGGTGAATCCGCCGGGATACGGCTCCTCCAGTTGCCTGGACAGAGACGGCGATGGCTGGTGCGACGACGCCCGTTTCGGGCCGCCAGTGTGCCTGGATCAGGATCGCGACGGACGGTGCGATGATTTGCCGGGCTTTTCGTCGCAAGCCTATCCGCAATCGCTACCGATGATGCGCTCGGCCCTCGATGTCCTCACCGGACGGGGGTCGGTGGAAGTCATGCAGTGGCTCGGCACCAACGAGTTCACGCTCCGGGTGCCCGACCAGGGGCGGGGCGGAATTCCGTGGCGCGCCATTTTCCTGGATCAGAACAACGGACTGCTGCAGGTGTGGACCGACCGCGACCGCGACGGCCGAGCCGATCGGGTGGAAGTCTTCAGAAACGGACAGCGCGTTAAGCTCTTTCAGCGCTGATCAGCGCGTACGTCAGTTCGAATTGTGAGCGGGCGCGCCAGTCGCACAGCAGCGCCCGCTTAACCCCATGCGCCCTTAAGGGGTATTGGTGCGCTCATCGTCTGAGGGCGGCAGCAGTGAGGCGTCTTCCAGCACTTCGCGCGCTTCGTCTGCAATCGGTGACGGCACCTTAAGCGTAATGCCTCCAGTTACGAAACCCTGAAACGCTGCACCAAATATCCCCGGTGCTATGCTGTTCAAAAGTGCCGGAATCCCTTCCGCATCAAGTGCCTGACGTGCCATGTCAGCTTCAAGCCCGGTCGAATAGACCGCTATAGTAACCCACTCGGCATGTTCGTTGTTGCTCATCACGACTCCTTTGCAGAAGGGTTTCGGAGTACAGACAACTGCGGGGCTCAGGTGGCACCATTCAGGCATTAAACCACCCCATACCTGAAATATACTCCAATTAAGCCGGGGAATCGCAACCCCGCGTTAGCTTACGGCGTGCGTAATCCACAGGACAGATATCTTCCACCCGACAGGGCTGCCTTCACGGCCGCCGCCCATTCGGGGCGCATCATTGTCATCGCGCCAACACGCGCGGCCTGCGAGACGATCGAACTCGCAGTTGGTCTGCATATCAGGACCTTCCTGGAAGAAAGGCATGGAGATGAGCTGCGCACTCTTTCAGCAGGCGGCAAAGGGTTCGGCATCGTAGCCGGCACCGGCACCGGCAAGACGCTCGCTATCAGGCCTATCGCTGAAACCATACTTGGCACGACGGAATTGCGGGTTGGTGTTGTAAACAGGGAGCGCGAAGCAACACCGGAGACGCCGGCATGGAACGTTGTCATTATCACCACCGGCATCGCGCGGCGTTGGTTTCAGGACAATGACATCACAGCGAAGGACACGCTCGTTGTGGACGAGATACACCAGACCAGCGCTGAGCTGGAGCTCTGTCTGGCGCTGGGGAAACGCGCTGGCTGCCGCTTCATCTGGCTATCGGCAACGGTGGATCCGACGTTTTACTCGAAGTATCTGAACAGCGAATCTGTGCTGCAGGTTTCTGCGTTTGACCCGGCAAAGGCAGCCGTGGTGAAAGTGGATCGCAGACAGCCGATTGAATTCCTCGACGACAAGTTCCTGAAAAAGCTGGCCCGGTCGGAGCATGGAGTGGCTGTGTTCCTGCCAACACGGGCAAGCGTGGAGCAGGTGGCGGAGTGGGTGACATCGCGATATCCGCGCATAAATACTGCGCACTATCATGGCGGCGAACCGATCCGTGTGATACGACCATTTCTTGAAGGCACAGTGCCGCGGCCCTTTTTGCTCACCATGACAGCAGCAGGCCAGAGTGCGCTGAACGTTTCAGGGCTCGACACGGTGATAATCGATGACACACGATTTGCAAACGTTATCGACCGTGGCCGCAACGTGCTTACGAGGGTAAACCTCGGTGCAAACGAGATCCTGCAGATGGCGGGTCGCGTGCACGGGCGTGTTGCAGGCGGTCGCGTATTTATTCTGAGTGATCGCGATATCCGGTTCGAAGCGCTCCGCCCGACAGAACCCGAGTTCCAGCTTGCAGGAGACAGTGAGCGTGTTGCACTTACCTGTGCGGATCTGGGTGTCCGTGCGGACGAGCTTGAGCTGCCGGTGCCGCTGGACAGGAAATCATACCGTCGCGCAGTTGCACTGCTGGAGCGACGTGGTCTTATAGACCAGGGGCGTTTGACGCCGTATGGTCGCGCTGTGGAAGCACTCCCCGTGGACAGAGCATGGGGTGAGCTGATTGTGAACGGTGACGACGAACTGCTTCCGATGCTCGCAGTGATGAGCGGCATTGAGTCGCTGCACAGAATGACGCGGGAGGAGCGCAATCTGGAAGGGGTAATTGTACGCGGCAGCGATCATCTGACTGCGTATAACCTCTATGCAGAGGCGTTCAGAAAAGCGGGCTACGTCGGCTCTGTTTACGGCCTTCCGCGCCATCTGTTTGACGCGGATTCAGTGGCGCAGTGGGCTGAGCGACGCGGTGTGCTGGTGAAATCCCTTGAAGACGCAGCGCTTGCGATGGCGAGTGTGTACCGCAGCGTTGGTGTGCCGCTTCCGACGCAGCTCGTGGAAGCACGCGAAGGCACATTGAATCGCTTCCAGGAGTTGCTCGCGAAGTACATGCCCTTCGATCTGGTGATTGAAGAGGAAACAGCAGACGGCGGTGAAGCGCGGGTATCGCGCACGAGTGTGGCCGGCAGCTGGGGTGCTGTTGCAGGTTCACTCCGCTACTTCGCCGACCGGCATGGTGTGCCGCGTGCGTCGATTGAAGGTACGCAACTGCCGATGAAGATGGTGCGGCAGTTCGCCGAGCGTCATGCGCCGGTTGTGGTACTTGATGCGGACAGGACATCATCGCCGATATCACTTGAGCGTCGTGTGACGTGGCACGGCTTCGAGCTTTCGCGTGAGTCAGAGCCGCTCCCGGTATTCGGTGAGTACGCGAGGGATGCGCATATCCTCCTTGCGGAAGCAGCAGCGCGTGGTGAGCTGAGACATCGTGCAGTGCGGCATAATCAGCCCGTTGTAGAGAGTATCAGACAGGTATGGCGGCGGCTTGCAGGTCGTACTCCGCGTCTTGACGAAGCTACTCTTGCATCGTGGTATCTCCGGCAACTGGAAGGTGCGGACGACTGGCGCAGCGTTCTGGCACTTCCGCTGTTCCTGGAGCGTAGCGATTTCGTTTCGGACGCGGAGCTTGCGGAAGCGTCAGCACTCCCTGATACAGTTGAGATACGCGGTCGTGACGTTGCGCTTGAATACGCAGTGGAGGAAACGGAAGGTGCATACAGGGGCGTAGCAGTGTTGGTGCTTCCTGAGAAACTTGCACGCACTGTGGTTGCGGAAGAGCTGCCGATGCTCGACCGTCCGCTTCGATTCAAGGTGTTGCGTGGCAAGCGCGGTGCTGTGCGCGCTTCAACTCTCGACGAACTGGAAGCGCGTTTGGCGATGCCATTCACAGATGAAGAGCTGGCCTACGACGGCAAGCGAGGAGATAGAGGTGGCCGTCGCGAGAGGCAGCGTGGTGGTGAGTATGGTGGCAGACGGAGAGCGGCGACCGGGCGTGGTGGACATGTGCGCCGCGGCCCTGCACCGCGGAAGCGCCGCAGGTCGTAGCTCAGCCTTCGTCGGCGACCTTGGCCAGCTCTTTGAGGGCGCGTTCCACGGTTCCCGTCCACCGCTTGAGTCTGTCGCGCATATCCGCAAGCTGCTCCCGCAGATGTTCGCTTTCGGCACCCGCGTCCTCTTTGGCTGAGTGCAGCGTGATAACCCGCTCGCGCATCAGGGCAACGAGCTCTGTAAGCCGGTCGCGTTCGCGCTCACTTTCCTCAAGCATTTCGTGCACGCGTGCGCGCGTCAGTACCATCATCTGGCACATGGCTTTGAATGCGTCGCGTTCGGCAATGAGTTGACGGCGTGATTCGGCGTCTTCGTGTATGCGTTCTCGGAGTTTCGCGAGGCGCTGCACAAGTGAGCCATTGCCGTGCACTGCAGTTGCCGGCCCGAGCACTGCGATAGCGGCCTGGATTTCACGATCCAGTTCCTGCGCCCGTTTCGACTGATCGTCACGCGCGGCCCGGGTTTCATCGAGTGTGGCCAGAGCTTCGCGCAGCGCACGTAACTCGACCGCGATCCTGCGTACACCGCGTGCGTCCCCTTCAGAAACGAGCCACCTGAGCGACGCTACGAAACCGCGCTCGAGGGTGTCATCGTGTGCACTGCTGCGTGTAGGCGTGATGCTGGTTTGCGGGCGCTCGGCAGCACCCACAGGAGTGTACGGCGGTGAGTTGTATGGCGCTCCAGGCGGCGTCACAGTCGGCGTGTTGCTGACCGGTGTGATGGGGTCTGGTGGTGTGGGTGGGGTGTGCCAGTCAGCCACGGTTTAACCGGCCATGTGGTTGACAGTGGCGCGTCGTTCGCGATGCCGCGCGGCTTTGGCGCGGTTGCCGCAG
>CAZDMG010000106.1:0-2517 GCA_964506655.1 uncultured Gemmatimonadaceae bacterium | reverse complement strand
GTTGACAGTGGCGCGTCGTTCGCGATGCCGCGCGGCTTTGGCGCGGTTGCCGCAGGTTCCCATATCACACCAGCGACGAAGCCCGTTGCGGGTATTGTCGAAGAACACGCGATAGCAACGCGGATCAGCGCATCTGCGAACGCGTGCGAGCTCTTCCCGCACGATTGAGTCGGCTGCGGATTCCACGATTGGGATCATCATGCCGGCGAATGCATCTCCTGTCGGAACAAAGGCTCTTACGTATTCGCCATCTCCCATTTTGTCGAGCCTTCTGGTGCCGGCGCTACGGCCAAGAACGCGGTTGATCTCGTTCACGGTGTCTTCGCGTACGCGGTCGTTCGATGCGCCACGTTCAGCCAGCGCCCGCAGCGCATTTCTCACGCGTCGGGCATCCACGAGCGCTGCCATTGCGGCCGCGGGCTGGAGTATGGCGCGCCGCCTGATATTGGCAGAGCGTTCATCATCGATGGCGTACCGTTCTGCCAGCCAGCTCACCAACGCCTCGAAATCACGCAACAGATCGCTGCGCGATTGCTGGGTCGCGGAGTCCGTGTTCACGAACTCCAGCCACAGGTGTGGCCATGGGTGCGGCATGGATGAGGCAGTCGGAGCCGGCAGTAAAGTCTGCGGTCCCCGGTTTACCGGAGAGGATGAGTGAGGCATCACGTTGCGCCTACGTTACTGCACTACGTGCCTGCAAGCAAGCGCTAACCTGAGATAGCCGGTTACTTTCCAGCACTGGCTTCACCGGACATCTGGTTTGTATGCCAGAACCGGGACGTCGGTACCGCGAATGATCTCATCTGCAACGCTGCCAAGCATGAAGCGCATGATGCCGGTTCGGGCGTGGGTGGCAATGGCGATGGCTGCCGGTTTGGTGTCTTTTGCGATTTCAATGACCGCGTGGCCGACCGCCATATCGGTGACCACTCTGGTGGACGTTCCGGCCGGGCAGGTTGCTGCCACCTTTTCCAGATAAGCCTGACGGTGCGTTTCCTGTGCCTGGATATCCTGCGGGTCTGCAATCAGTGCTTCCGTGCCGAATGGGGCCATCGGTATCGCGGCAGGTGAAGTAACGCTCACCAGCTCCAGGCCAAGCTTCGCCGATGACGCCAGCTTGGTGGCGTGCGGCAGAATGGATTCGGCAAATTCGGAGCCGTCCAGAAGACACATGATGGTGCCCCCGGGCTCGAGTTCCGTGCTGTTGCCGCCTTCAAGGATTCGCACCAGGAGCGTCGGGGTCACGGTGCGTGTGATGTAAGCGCCCGCGACGCTGCCAAGCCTGATTCGATTAAAGCCGCTTCTGCCGTGGGTGGTCATTACCGTGAGGTCGGCATTGATCGCTATGGCGTGCTCTGCGATCGTCTCAACGACTGTGCCTTCGAGCACGGTGCCCACTACATCGACCCCGTCCGCACGGAGGATCTCGACCAGACGCTCCATATCCCGGTCGCTCTGGGCGCGCTGCTCGAGTGCCGCGTTGGAATCGTAAACCGGTACGGTGACTTCCCCAGGCACGAAGGGAATGAACATGCTCGGGTCGTGCACCACCAGCAAATGGACGCGCGCATTGCAGGCGCGGGCTATGCGGCCGGCGATCGGCAGAGCGCGTGCGCTCGTTTCGGAACCGTCACTCGGCACAAGTATTGTCTTGTACATGTCTGTACGTATCTCCGGGCTGAACTGGGGGAGAGGCTTTCGGTTGAAGGTGAATACCCTCAACATGGCTATATTGCAACATATGAAGCTGCCACGGAAGACCAGTATCACACACGAAAGGGTCCGATGGGCCGATGTGGACCTCGTCGGTATCATGCGTTACACGGCCTTTGGCCGGCTGATTGAGCTGGCGGAGCAGGAGTTGCTGCGCGAGGCAGGCATGCCCTTCTCTGAGGTTTTTACCAATCCGGAATTCTGGTTGCCGCGCCGGCACATGGAAATCGATTATCTGGCTCCGGTACGGATAGACGAACTCCTGGAATTGGAAACGTATCTTTCCAGCATGAGTGAGAGCACCATGATTTATCATGAGGACGTGCGGAATGAGACCGGTGTACTTGTCGCTGTGTCGAAGCTGGTTGTTGTTACAGTCTCAACATCCGATTTTGCGAAGGTTCCGCTGGATTCCCGTGTGAGGTCGCTGCTTTCACCTTACGTTGGCGACCCGGAGGCAGTGCGGGCCCGCAGGGGAGGGACAGGCGAGTAATGACCGAAAACGTTGGAGGAAGCATGACAGCACCTGTTAAAGGCGCTGCCACCGGCAACGGTGCCGTGGCTGCCACTGAAGATGCACCCGGTTTTGTCTACATACGCAAAGGCTTCGGGCTCAAAGCAGACGTGGAGGATACACTCGCCACGGACTATACCGGCCGACTGGTGGACTATCTGCGTGCGAACGATTTCGTTCTTGAAGCCGGAGACACAAAGATCCGCCTCGCGCGTGAGTTCGGTTTCTGTTACGGAGTGGAACGGGCTGTCGACTACGCCTATCAGACACGCCTCAAGTTCCCTGATCGC
>CAZDMG010000105.1:0-7992 GCA_964506655.1 uncultured Gemmatimonadaceae bacterium | reverse complement strand
GGGCGAAGCAACTCTTTGGTCTCGAGTACAAGCGCCAGTGCCAGATCACCGTGCAGCGATCGTTCATGAAACTCATCGAAGATCACGGTGCCGACATCCATAAGGAGCGGATCGGACGCTCTTATGCGTGCCAGCACGCCTTCGGTTACGATCTCAAGGTGCGTATGCGGGCCGACACGCGTGTCGCCACGCATCCGGTAGCCAACAGTCTCTCCGACACGTTCACCCAGCTGTTCTGCCATGAACGTAGCTGTGGTACGGGCGGCAATACGGCGCGGCTCCAGCATGATGATACGCCCACCAGCACCGGAGCCTGCATTCAGCAGCGCCAACGGCACACGGGTGGTCTTTCCGGCACCGGGTGCTGCTTCAAGCACAGCAGTACTCCGGACTGAAAGCTGCGCAATCAGTTCGTCAAGAACATCTTCGATGGGAAGCATGCGATGCTATGCTGTTGTCCGCAGCTGCATCCGTCAGCGACGGCGCCGGACCGGTGGCGGATTGAGCTCTGTGCGCAGCTGCTGTACTGCCTTATCGACAACTTCGTCTGTACCAGCGCGTTCACCTTGCACCGTCCGATAAAGCTCCAACTGCGGCGTTAGCCCCACCCGGTGCAACTGTCTCCCATCGATTGTTCTGATCTCTTCAAGCGGAATATTCACAGACACACCGCCAGGCAGCCGCAGCTCAGACGTTCTTGCAAACGCACCAGTAGTCGACGATCCTGCCAGACGCACACCCGCGTTCGCGAGCTCCAGTGCGAGCCACTCGCCACGTACGTTCGTGGTTTCATCGACAAGCACAAGTGTGAAAGGGGTCGGCGTTATTCCACCACTTCCGTAATCGGCGGCATTCACAGCCACTGGATCACTCCGCCGCTCATCGCCGCATACGAACTGTACCATACGAAGCGATACCGCATTGCATGGCTCACTGGCACCACGCCGTATACTGCGGGCAAACGGCGCCATCGGCAGCGATATCACGTGACGCACGAAAGCAGCACCTGCTGCACTCACATTGCCACGCAAGTCGATAATAAGCGCTTTGCTTTCCGGGAGCATCGCGGGGTACCACTTGTCAGCAGTGTCCAACGTGTCACCATCCGCTTTACCCAGCGTAGCATCCACTACGACAATATCTTCCCCCACCTTCATGACAGCGGTCTTTTTGCGCTCTGTGAACAACCGGTAGTCATTATACGCGAGCGATCTCGGCAATTCGATATTCCGTTCGCTCCCTTTCACGTCGCGAACGCGCAGATGCACTGCACCCGCATTTCCGCGCCGCATGTACTCCATAAGCGTTCCGGCACGGGTCCATTCATTGGGCGACGACAGCGACCAACGCATTTCGTTCATCCAGGCTCCCACAGGGAACCCGTACACCGATACAATCTCATCCCCCGCCACTATACCACCTGCGCCACCTTCCACATCTGCAACGGCTGTCACGATAGCACGCTGGCCTATCCACTTAACGCGAAGTGGTACCGCATCAAGACCAAGCAGCTTTTCCACTGAGCTGCCACGCACCTGGAGCTGACGGTCATCAGCCACCGATGCGATACGCAGCAGCGCTCTCGCGTATCCGGTGTCCGATTTGGCACTTTCAGCAAGCCTTATTGCTGCACGGAACTGCTCATCAAGGTCTTCGTCGTACAGATCTCTGTGTGCATGCAGATTTCGCATTGTGCTCCAAAGCCGCATCACACCCAGTACCCTGGCGCCCATAACCGGATACGCCGCGGTATCGAAATACGCGGGGAGCTGTGCACGTGCTACAGCCGGTGGCTTGGACGTTTGCAATACTGCCTCACCGCGCACCGCCGCCAACGCCGCTGCAACTGCGGGTGCCGTTGTATCCTGCAACACGGATGCGTCAAACAGATTGTCTGCTGTGAACAGCGAATGCGTCGCATCGTACGTCTCGCCCGTGCGGATCCGTAACGCCAGACCGGCGCCTACATCCACCACGCTATGCGATGCAGTAAGATGGTCGCCTGTCATCCCTTCGACATAGAGCGACACTTTGCCTGCGGCGCGAAGTGCAAGCAGGGACGCGGGCCAGACGCTATTGCTGTTCGCAACAATCACTATCCGACGCGACACCGGAACCGGCGGCAACTCTTTGCGGCGTCTTAGCCAGTCGCGGATGAATACCGGTTCCATCAGCTGCGGTGCGGCCGCTGCAATCGGTACAGCTGCGGTTGACAGCCACGCCGACGGCGCACCACCTGCAGCAATCTGCATAGGTAATTCGCGCACATACATGGCACCGATGGCGCGCCGTCGCTCTGCGGGCGCAGCAATCGGCTCGGTCGTAAGCTGCGACGCTATCGCTGCTGCATCAACTGCACGCATCAACGCACGCGCATCCCGCTCACCCACCTCACTCGTCGAGCGGATATCAATCACAACACGTCGGTACTGACCAATGCCCTGAACAATCGCATCCGGCACGCGGCCGGCACCCATCGCGCCGATATTCGCGTCACCGTCTGCAATGCTACCTGCAACACTACCCGTACCACCACCCAGCCCCGCAAACGCGTCTGCCGGAAGCTGCAACACCAGCACACTGTCTGCCGTCTCCATTCGTGCCATCACACCGCGCGACCCGCCTGCACTTACTACCCCCTCATCGCCACCGACAACCAACCGCGTAGCCGGATCACCCGTCACCGCCAGAAAATCCCGAAGAACCGCCTGATACTCTCCCGGCTCGGCAGCGCTCCTCACCTTAAGCACCGTGGACGCAAGCGCCGAATCCCACGGTATCCCACGACCCTCAATCCACGGGTGGAAGTTGGCAACAAGGCTCCAGATGTGGCCGAGCGTTACAAGCCGCTCAACAGCTGCATCGTCTGACGGATCCGCCGGTGGCTCTGCGTCCCAAACCGCTACCGGCACCGCGGCTACAGTAGCCGTAACAGCCACTGCATTCGCCACCGTCGCTACAGCACTGCTGTCCGCAACGACCGTATCCGTCGCTACATCAACAGCCGCCGCCACCGCTTTTTCCGGCTGTTTATGCTGCTCCTCCGCTGGCGCTGGCCGCGGTTCTGCATTTTCCTTCGTTATCTGGAAGAAGCTGCTGTGCAATATGCTGCTGCAGCCAACCGGCCCCGACATGAGCAACATGGCGGCGGCAACCAATAACTTCCGGAACCCTGAACGTGACATACTCGAAAATACTGGATGTAACGCATGACTGAGCGGCTTTATTACCACGACTCGCTGCTTCTCGACTTCGATTCCGCAGTAACTTCCGTTTCTGACGACAAAAAACAGCTCATACTGGCTCGCACTGCCTTCTACCCGACCTCAGGCGGACAGCAATTCGATACAGGTACCCTGGATGGCGTCCCGGTCATCGATGTAGTGGACGACGGTGATGATATCATCCACCACCTGGCTGCTCCATGGGGTGGCAACCCCGGTGACCGCGTGCGTGGCTCCGTCCACCGCGAGCGGCGCTTCCATCACATGCAGCAGCATACCGGCCAGCACCTGCTCTCTGCCCTTCTCGCAGACCGCTGGTCCATGCCTACCGTCAGTGTCCACTTCGGAGATCGTACCAACACCGTCGATGTCACCACCGACGCCACCACCCCTGATGTTGACGCTACCTCCGACAGCTTCCTCGCAACCCTCGAACGGGAAGCCAACGAGCTCATCGCTGCCGATCTGCCGGTTACGGTCTCCATGGAAGACGCGGCTACCGCTACCGGACTCAGAAAACCCAGCGATCGGAGCGGCGAGTTGCGCATCATCACCATTCACAACCTCGATCGGAGCGCCTGTGGCGGCACGCACGTCTTAAGCACAGGCCAGATTGGCGGGCTTCTTCTCCGTCGCTCGGAACGCACCCGTGGCGCCCTTCGCATCGAGTTCGTCTGCGGACTGCGCGCGGCCCAACTCGCACACGAAGATCACGCGACACTCACCGAAACCGCACGTCTATTAAGCGCGGCGCCAGCCGAGCTGCCAGAACTGGTTGCCAACCTGCAGCAGCGGGTCAAAGAGCTGGAACGCACGCAGCGACAGATGGAAGAAGCACTCGCCTCATACAAAGCCCAGGAAATATGGGACGCGCACACCGGCAACATCACCGGCAACGTCACCGACGCCGGCGCTGATTCCCTCACCAGCTCCCACACCGACTCCATCCGACGCATCCATATCCCTGTGCCCCATGGTCAGGCAAGCGACGCGCGTGACCTGGCAGCTGCTATCGCCAAACTCGGAGCCGCGATCGTTCTCGTAACCGCTGCCAACGACAACAACCACTCCCTCCTCCTGGCTGCCTCCGATGACTCGGGCGTCGATGCCGGAAAGGAAATGAAAGCCTTTATGGCCCGCTTTGGCGGTCGCGGGGGTGGCTCCTCCCGCCTCGCACAGGGTACTGTACCAGATGATACCGCTATCCAGGCAATAGTCAGTGCACTCGGCTGTTCCGCGCGCTGATCTCCAGCTAATCTCCATCAGTGTGTTTTGCAAAGACCAGTAATTTCTCAGGTATGAAAACCAGATTCCGTTTCCCGCTGATACTTCTGCTCGCGCTTATAGCGTCTGCCCAGTTTTCGACTCAGCTCTCCGCACAGGACAATAAGGAGCGCGGCGCTTACATAGGTCTTCATTACGGCCGCTCAATCTCGCAGGTCTCAACCGATCAGCTCGGTCATGTGATCTTCGAAGCACTTGAGACCAGCATGAAGCGCAGAAGCGGCGCACAGTTCGGTGTGTATTTCGGCTTTCCGATCGGGAGCTACCTGGCGATCCAGCCGGAAATCAACTTCGTCCCCAAAGGCGCAGACTTCAATCTCAAAGAGCCCACTTCGTACCCTGGCGACAATCTCGAGGAATCACCGTCGAGCGCATCCATTGGTCTTGC
Organism: uncultured Gemmatimonadaceae bacterium; assembly: GCA_964506655.1. Classification (GTDB taxonomy): domain Bacteria; phylum Gemmatimonadota; class Gemmatimonadetes; order Gemmatimonadales; family Gemmatimonadaceae; genus Gemmatimonas. The sequence continues at coordinate 3,096 of CAZDMG010000105.1, read as the reverse complement.
GATGTCGTATCTGGAAGTGCCGATCCTCGCACGCATCGATTTCCTTCCGTCAAGCGGTGTGCGTCCATATATCCTGGGCGGGCCGAGTGCTTCGCTGCGTGCAGCATGCACATACAAGCTGGATGTCGGCCGCACACGAATGGATATCAATTGCGATGGCAGCGACGAAAGCGCGACCGGCGTCGGTGATATAGACGACTATTTCAGCAGATTCGACATGGGAATCACAGGCGGTGCTGGTCTTGCATTCAGATTCTTCGGTCTTCCGCTCGCAATCGAAGGACGGTGGAGCACTGGCCTTAAGACCGTACTCAAAGAAAGCGACCTGCTCGACGCACGTAACCAGACGATCACCGTCCTCTTCAGCCTCGGCCGCTGACCGCCACACAGGTCACTCAAGCCACAGAATACAGCAGGCTAACACAGGATACATCATGTTGCAGATAGCAATTCCCGTGGACAACGAATTCGCCCCCTACTACGGTGCCTACATCAAGTCCGCGGCCGCACGCCTTGAAAGCGAAACAGGCTCCGAAACCGGTGCTGTTCAGGGGCTCCTTGCCCGCCAGCCGGACGAACTCGAGCTGCTCCCCGGGATCCTCGCGCCCGATAAGGCATCCTTCGCCTACGCAGAGGGCAAGTGGACTCTTACCGAGTCCATAATCCATATGTCGGACACCGAGCGTGTATTCGCATACAGACTGCTCCGGATAGCGCGTGGCGACACCCTCCCGCTCGCAGGTTTCGATCAGGACGCCTGGGTGCCACAGAGCCGCGCGCGCGGCCGGACAGTGGAGGGCGCGATCGCGGAGTTCCGGGCAGTCCGGGGCGCCACTCTTCCCCTCATCGAATCGCTCGACGAAGTCAGCATTTTGCGCAAGGGAACGGCCAGCGAACACCCTGTTTCCGTGCGCGCACTGGTGTGGATCATAGCAGGCCACGCTCAGCACCATATCCGTCTGATCGCAGAGCGCTACCTCGGCCTTGGGGGAAGTCGCTAACTTCAATAGTACGTCCGGTGCGACCGGCAGAGCGCAATGCTGCCGACTGCTCCGGCTTCACGACTATCTGGAGTTATTGTGCCTGCTTCAACAACTGAGTCTGCTTCACGGGCGGCTCAACGCCTTGCAATAGATGCTGTCCGCATTCTTTCAATGGACGCGGTACAAGCGGCCAGGTCGGGGCACCCCGGCACGCCAATGGCGCTCGCACCCCTCGCGTACCGGCTTTATACCCGACATCTGCGCCATGACCCCAACGCTCCGGATTGGATCAACCGCGACCGGCTGATCCTTTCCATCGGACATGCGTCGATGCTGCTGTACAGCTCGCTGCATCTCGCAGGCTACAAGATCTCAATAGACGACATCCGACATTTCAGACAGTGGAAAAGCATTACTCCGGGACACCCGGAAGTGCACCATACGCCGGGTATTGAGACCACTACCGGACCGCTCGGACAGGGTGTTGGCAACGCTGTAGGTTTTGCACTCGCAGAAGCGCAGCTGGCCGCACACTTCAACCGCGATGGTCACACGCTTATCGACCACTACACCTACTTCATCGCCGGCGACGGTTGCCTGATGGAGGGGATCTCGCACGAAGCTGCGTCCTTCGCCGGACACCACAAGCTCGGCAAGCTCATCGGTTTCTTCGACAATAACCACATCACGATCGACGGCAGCACCGATATCTCCTGCAGCGATGATGTCGACAAGCGATTCGCAGCCTATGGGTGGCAGACGCTTCACATCGACAACGTCAACGACCTCGACCAGATCGATCGCGCTATTGCAGAAGCCAAAGCGGATACCACGCGCCCGACACTGATCATCACTCGCAGCCATATCGGCTACGGATCACCCAACCGACAGGACAGCTCCAAAGCGCACGGCGAACCGCTTGGCGCCGACGAGATCGCACTGACCCGCAAAGCATACAACTGGCCGCTCACCGAAGCGTTTGCTGTCCCCGATGAAGCGCAGGCTCACTGGACAGAACTCGTCGCGCAGCGCGCAGCGACGCACGCTGCATGGAACAGTCAGCGCGATGCCTATATAAAGGCGTTCCCTGAGCTGTGGCAGGAGTTGACACGCCGCGTGAACGGCGAGCTCCCGGCAGATATAGACAGTTACTTCCCGACCTTCAACGCTGACAACGGTAACGTTGCATCGCGTGCTGCATCCGCGGTCGTTATCAACGCCATTGCTGCAAAGGTACCTGAACTCATCGGTGGTTCCGCCGATCTTGCCGGTTCCAATCTCACGACGATCAAGGGCGAAGAGTTCATAACAGCGGATCATCCGGGTGGACGCAATATCCATTTCGGTATCCGCGAACACGGCATGGGTGCGATCCTCAATGGAATGGCGCTGCACGGCGGGATCATCCCTTACGGCGGCACCTTCCTGGTCTTCACCGACTATATGCGGCCGGCGATCCGGCTCGCTGCACTGATGGGCACGCACGTTATCTACGTGTACACGCACGACTCCATCGGACTCGGCGAAGACGGGCCGACACACCAGCCGATCGAACACCTTTCGGCACTGCGGGCTATTCCCGGTCTTACGGTGCTGAGACCGGCAGACGCAGACGAAGTTTCAGAAGCCTGGCGTATCGCGCTCCACCACACGCATGGCCCGGTCGGGCTTGTCCTTACCCGTCAGAAACTTCCATGGCTTGGCAGAAACGATGTTATCAGAGCCGGCGCACCGCGCGGCGGATACACGCTGAGCGAAGCATCCGGTGGCAAGCCCGCTGCTGTAATTCTTGCGTCCGGGAGTGAGGTAAGTATTGCGCTCGATGCACAGAAGCAACTCGAAAGCCGCGGCACAGCAACTCGTGTCGTAAGCATGCTTTCGCAGGAGATCTTCCTGCAGCAGGACGCTGCGTATCAGGAGTCGGTGCTGCCACGTGGGGTACCGCGTGTGGCAGTCGAGGCAGCACAGCCCATGTCGTGGTACAGATTCATCGGACTCGACGGTGCCGTGGTGGGTATCAATACATTCGGTGCATCTGCACCGTATGAAGTGCTGTATAAGGAGTTCGGTATTACTGCCGAACATGTGGTGGAGGCGGTAAGCGGCGTGATTG
>CAZDMG010000104.1:0-8197 GCA_964506655.1 uncultured Gemmatimonadaceae bacterium | reverse complement strand
CGAGCAATTCGGCAAGGTACACTGCCTGCCGCGCTCCTCTACACGGGGCCGCGTGGCGTCGGCAAACAAAGACTCGCACTCTGGACGGCGCAGACGCTGCTATGCGAGGAATTTGCCGGCAGTGACGCGGACACACCGTGCGGTCATTGCCAGAACTGCCGGTTTGCAATACGCCTTCAGCACCCGGACCTGCACTGGTTCTTCCCCAGGCCAAGACTCAAGGACGCAGACGCTTCACCCGACGAGGTGCGTGCTGATCTCGCGGAAGCCATTGGCGAACGGTTGGCCGATGACGGACTCTGGGGGCCGTCTTCCGGCACTGACGCTCTATACATCGCAACCATCCGTGCCCTGGTGTCGCGCGCGACGCTCAGGCCGGCAATGGCCAGGCGATCGGTGTTTGTAATTGGCGACGCCGAACGGATGGTGGCGCAGGAAGGCTCCGATCAGGCTGCGAATGCTTTCCTCAAACTGCTCGAGGAACCGCCTGCTACCACAACTCTCATCCTCACCTCCAGCGAACCCGGCACACTGCTCCCCACGATCCGCTCAAGAGTGATCACCGTAAGAGTGCCGCCAATGCGCCAGCAAGCTGTCGCCGACCTGATTCACGACGAAGCCGTGCAGCGCCGTTTCATGGGTGCTTCCGATGCAGAGCTGCTCGCGCGTTCCGGGGGTACCCCCGGCGTTCTTTTTGCTGGCGAACGACGCGGTTCAGGCACAGCATTCGACAACGCACGCGCTATCCTCGAAGCCGCATTCCTCCCCGGGAATAAGGGCGGAGCAGCAGAGCGCATTCAGGTGTCAGCCAAACAGGGAGTTGCTGGCGCACGAGGTTCCTTCTCCGATACAATGGAAGCATTAACTCTTCTGCTGCATGATTTCGTGCGGCACTCAGTTGCCGCAGGTCACGACGAAGAGGCACGTCGCGCTGCCGAAGCCATCGTACTCGTCGAAGAAACGCGCGCACGCGCACAGGGGAATGTGAACCCTCAACTGCTTGGTGTTTCGCTCGTTGAAGGGATGCACAAGGCGATGTACTCATGAGCAGGAACGAGAGCAAGAACGAGAGCAAGAGCACGAGCAAGATCACGAGCAAGAGCACGAGCAAGCCCCATCTGACACACGTAAATGAAGATGGCGACTTCTTCATGGTTGACGTAGGTCACAAACCTATTTCTGCCCGGATTGCGGTCGCTCAAGGCGCGATCCGGATGGAACCAAACACTCTCAAAGCCATACAAGACAACCGGTTAAAGAAGGGAGACGTTCTCCCGGTGGCTCGGCTTGCCGGTATCCAGGCAGCCAAACGCACCGCGGAGCTGATTCCGCTTTGTCATCAAATCCCGTTGTCGGATATACAGGTCGCGATTAGCGTTGATGAGGCGCTACCCGGGATCCGGGTCCGCGCCACTGTCAAAACCACCGGTCAGACCGGGGTCGAGATGGAAGCACTAAGCGCTGTAACCGTGTCACTGCTGACAGTGTACGACATGGCAAAGGCGATCGACCGGGCAATGGAAATCACCGACATACGTCTTCTTGAAAAAAGAGGCGGTGAATCGGGAGACTATGCCGCAGGTTCAGCAGCTCGTGAAAGTGAGGTCTGATGGAGTTGATTAACAATAGAAAACCGGCAACAGACGCGCATTCAAGGATGCGCCGCATGTCCAGACGACGCGCAGCGCGACGCATTATCCGCACTGTTATAGCTGTATTGTCTGTTGGCGTACTGTCGGCATCATTGAAGAGCACGGAAACGCTGGTCACTCCAGTCGCTCTGACCAATGTCGATACGCTGACACTGGGGAGCGGTTCGTTTTTCAGGCCGGCCGGCGAGGTGCTCAAAAGAACGCGAGCCGCGTCAACAATCCGCTCACTTCCGTTCCAGGCCGATACCGCTGGTCTGGGATCTAGGGAATCACTGTCGCGCTGGAACCGGGTTTACTCCTTCTCCCGACAATACAAAATCGGCGCCGACCTGGCAGGTAAGATCTTCGACGCCGCTGTACACGCTGGCATCGAACCGGAACTTGGCTTTCGTATCGTCAGGATCGAAAGCGAATTCAAGGTTACCGCCACCAGTCCAGTTGGGGCTGTCGGGCTGATGCAGATCATGCCCGCAACCGCGCGAGGTTTTGAGCCCGATATCACGATCGATGAACTGTACGACGTCGATACAAATCTGCGCATCGGCTTTAAGTACCTGCGTGGCCTGATCCGACAGTACAAGGGCGACGTGAAGCTCGCGCTCCTGGTCTATAACCGCGGGCCTGTCGCCGTAGATAATGCGCTCGCCTTGGGGATTGACCCAACAAATGGCTACGAGCACGCAGTAATGCGGGGCTACAAAGGACGCGGAATACTCGACTGAGACCCTGGTGCTGGGCGCACGGATGCACCCAGACCGATCTCAGGACCTGATGCGCAGCTTCTGGCCGATCCGGATCTTGTCGCTCTTGAGGCCGTTAAGAGCCTTTAGGCGCGCAACCGAAATTCCGTAGCGCTTCCCGATCACCGACAGCGACTCACCGGCACGGACCACGTGTGTACCCGCAGAGCTCGCAACTGCCCCGCCCCCGTACTTCTCAACAGACGGATCAGGAACGTTACGCGCATACGCCAGCGTCGCCGCCAAGGGAACACGTATCGACTGGCCGGCGACAGGGACCCCAGTCTTTGATGCAACTCTGAGCCCCGGATTGACTGAACGCAGCTGCGCACTGCTTATCCCTGCGTTCTTTGCCAATGTTGCAACCGACTGCTTGCCATTCGCTTTGACCGTCCGGAAACCATGCCGCGTCTCATCCGACATGGAATCCAACGCTTCAGCAGCCCATGCTCCGCTTCCCAACGGTATTCGTACCCAGATGGATGCATCAGGTGGGGAGATCCCACGCAGAATCGCCGGATTGAGAGACCGGATTGCATCCCCTTCTGCATTGCTCGCTACTGCAACAGCAGCCAGTGACGTAGCAGGCGGTACCAATAGAGAGTCGTATGAGAACATTCCCATCGTGTCCACAATAACGCCGTAGCGCTGCGGGTCCTTGGCCACAAGCGCGGCTGCTATCAGCTGCGGTACATAATTCTTTGTCTCCGAGTGAAGGTAGGTCTGCTGCGCCAAGGCAAAGAACCTGTCTTCCCCTTCCGCACCCTCCATCTCTTCTGCAAACCGCGTAAGCCCCCGCGATACCCGCCCCGGGCCACCGTTGTACGCTGCCGCTGCCAGATACAGCGATCCAAACTGACGCTGCAAATCACTCAAATACCTGATTGCAGCATCGGTCGAGCGTGACGGGTCCCGCCGTTCATCCATCCACCAGTCAACACGCAGCCCCACCCCCTTCGCAGTGGATGTCATGAATTGCCACATCCCAACAGCTGCTGCACGGGAATAAGCGTCCGGATCAAAGCCACTTTCTATAAGCGCGATATAGACGAGGTCCTCTGGTAGCCCGGCCTCTCTGAACCGGGCCCTGATCATCGGTTCGTACTGTGTGCCCCGCGTAAGCCGCGAAACAAATCTGTCACGACCTGAACCCGTAAAGAGCCTCACATAATAGACCACGCGATCGTGATCCTCGTAGCTCTCCACCTCTATGTCCCATGACGGGCCCGCAGGGCTCGCCACCGCAACACTGTCTCCAAAGACAGACGTTACCGTGCTCCTGAGCAGTTCATCTGAAAGTTCAGTAACAGGAACGATCGCGGCGCCGCGCCTCATGTCCTGCGAAGAAATTCCGGATGGTATGCTCTCCGATGACCCAGACGAAGCAGGAGTCGCTGCAGCTGCAGCTGGCACCACCATCGGCGCACCGAAAGGCCGCTGCACTGAATGGCAGCCGGATGCTGTAAGTGCCAAGCCAGCTATGGCCAGGGCGGAACGTGAGAGGTGTCGTAACGGGGGATTCAACGGGGCATACTCTGAATCAGGGTGCGGGGAGATTTATAAATCAACGGCTCGCCACGGAATGTTCAACCCTACCTGTCAGACAAAGCTCCCCGTGGTTCAACCAACCCCTTTTTACCCGGGAGTATCCAGTCCGACCTCGAGTGCCAGCTTGGTTAGCCCAGCCACACTGTGGATGCTCAGCTTCCGCATCAGGCTCTCACGGTGCGCCTCTACCGTCCGGCGACTTATTCCCAACTCCGCAGCGATTGCCTTGTTGGTCAGACCGCGGGCAATCCCACGCAGTACGTCCCGCTCACGTGGTGTCAGTTGAGCCAGCCGTTCGTCGGAATGTTCGAGCGCGCTTGATCCAACATCATTCATGCGCTCCGCAACCGACGGGCTCAGAAAAACCTCGCCCCGGGAAACAGCGTGGATCGCATCGCGGAGGTCCTGCCCCGCACTGTCCTTAAGGATGTAGCCGCTCGTACCTATGCGTAGCCCTTCACGGACGTATTCAGACTGATTGTGCATACTGAGCAGAAGCAACCGCATATCCGGCGCCAGATCGCGCAGCCTGGCTGCAGCCTCAAGCCCGGAGACCTGCGGCATGTTGATGTCCAGAACCACAACATCCGGCGAATGCTTCCGCGCCAGATCGATGGCATCCTGACCGTTTGAGGCTTCAGCGACTACCTCAATTTCCGGGTCTTCGTCCAGAACGTACCTGATCCCCTCACGCACCAAAGCGTGATCGTCGGCGATAAGCACCCGGATCATGATCTCTTTACCGGAACTCTGACAAGCACTTCAGTCCCTCTCCTGTTCAGGTCATCTGCTGGCGCCTCCCGGGCCACCCTTACCTCCACTTCTCCACCTACTGCCTGAATACGTTCCCGCATACCCGTCAGCCCCATCCCTGAGCGTTCGGCTTCAGGGTTGAGCTGCATCCCAACTCCATCGTCGCGCACGCGCATCTCCAGCCAGTCACTATCTACTGTGAGTTGCACATCCACCTCCGTTGCACTCGCATGTCGTGCAACATTGGAGAGTGCCTCCTGCAAAGCACGAAAGAGTGCCAGATCAGCATCGTCTCTTGGCACTGGTAGCCTTTGCGGTCCCTTCAGTGTAACACGCAAACCACTTCGTTCAGCAAAATCGGATGCCAGAGATCTGAGCGCCGGCAGAAGCCCGAGGTCGTCGAGAAGCGAGGGCCTGAGACCAGTAGTAACATTCCGGATGCTCCGGATGCCCGTATCCGTAAGTGCAAGAAGGCGTTCAAAGCGGGGCTGTGACTGCTGCGGGAGCACCGAGCGCAGCCCTTCGAGTTGCATACGCACTGCCGTGAACACCTGTGCAGTCTCATCGTGCAGCTCGCGGGAAAGACGACGTCGCTCGTCTTCGTGCTGACGGACCATCTGCTTGGACAATCTCTCCAGCGCCTGAGTGCGCGAAGCAAGTTGCCTGTCCAGGTCTGCCTGCTCAAGCGCAGTGCCGACCTGCTGGCCCAGTGCGAAAAGGAAGTCGTCATCCAGCGCGGTAAACGGGTTCCGGACATCACCAGACATGATGAGAGCACCAACCAGTCGTTGCCCTGAAATGATTGGCAGCGCGGCCACGAATGGGTGACCACTCGCATTGGCCAATATCTGCGGCCGCCTGGTTCCCTTCATGCGCGACATGGCTTGCGCCAGTACTGCGTCGGGTTGTTCTCCGGTCCAGCTGCTGCAGGTACCTGTCCCCCGGGTAAAGCTGCCGGTCGGGATGGTACGCTCCTGCATGGTACGCTCCTGCATGGTACGCTCCTGCTCTGCCCGGTCTTCAACCGGTTCAAAGAGGTAAATCGCGCTCCCTGAAACACCTGGCAACGTGAGCGGCCTCGACACGAGTTTGTCGAGTGGATCGTCCGCCTCGCCCCTCCTGTGCAGATCACCGGAGAGATCCGTCAGTGCCCGGACTCCCCGTTTGAGATCGTCCAGCACCAGCACGACAAGCCCGGCACCCACCAGAAGCTCGAAGCAGATATCCAGGTAGTATCCCCACGGATTCCACTCACCCTGCGCACGCAGGAACGGATAGTCGAGGTGATGAAGCCCCCACAGGAAAAAAGCCAGCGCCAGAAGGCCCGCGCCCCCGGATGCCGCCACCCGATAATGTCGCCAAAAAACAACTCCAGTCCATATCGTCGCAGCACTCAGGAAAATCACTGCCGGCAATGCTGCCCACAGGAAATTGTCCAGCCTGTAAATCGCGACGTACGACCAAAGTGGCGGGAACAGCGCAAGTAACAGGTACCACCATTGCCACTTCGGCTGTCTCAGGAACATGAACGACGCGAACAACAACACCAGTGCAGTCCACCCCGTCGTCACCTGATGCCAGTACAGCCAGATCCGCTCCGATGTAACGAGAAACACCAGAATGCAGAGGAGACGGGTGACGTATACACTCCACGCAATTGCGAACCAGCCAAACCATGGCCTGCCGTATCGAACATAGAGATGCGCACAAAGGCCGGCCAGACCGGCGGTTATGGCACCCTGCAGGACAGATGCTGCCAGCTCATTGGCTCCGGACGGCACCAGCGCTACCTGCGGCAGAAACGAACCCACAGCTTACTGCTGTTGTACCGGTGCGCCCGGTGGACGCGCCACGCTGTCCGCCTTTCCGGACGCGAGATACACTGTTCGCGATGGGAATGCGAAGTCTGAGCCGTTGCGTTCCACGATCCTCATGAATTCCAGGTAGAGTTTATGCCTTATATCAAGAAACTCATCCTGACTCGTGGTACGGAACCACGCAAGAATACCTATTCTGATGGCAGAATCAGTAAAAGCCACTACGTGAACACGCATGCCGCCAAGCCACGCTCTGGGGTGTCCGCGTATCACGTCCTTGATCTCTTCGCACACCGCGTTGAGCTGCTCAGCAGAAGTGTCGTACGTGAGATCCAGGTCGGTACGCAGCAACATCCGGTCGCGCTCGCCGAAAGTCTCTATGCGTTCTTCGGCGAGTCTTCCGTTGGGAACCCTGATAACTGTGCGCTCATTGGTCCTGAAACTCGTGGAGCGAAGTCCGATGCGCTCCACAGATCCTTCCGTGGTACCGGCCCTCACCCAGTCTCCTACGCGAAACGCCCTGTCCGCAGCCAGCGATACGCTGCCGAATAAATGCTCGACCGTCTTCTGCGCCGCCAGTGCGATGGCAATACCACCTATACCAAGACCAGCGAGAAGCGTTGTAACGGGATAACCGAACTGCGCCAATGCAATCAGCAACGCTACGATTGCAAGACCCATCCGGAGGATATTCCCCAGCAGAGGAATAAGGGTTCGCGCCTCGATCTGTCCATGCTCAATCGCAGCATGTTCCATTCGGTTCTGTGTCACACGAATGACCCGCAGCAGCGCCCAGAAAATCGCAAGCAGCACGAACCCACGCGCGGCAGAGTCGATAAACGCGGCTACTGTGACATTGATATCAAGGAGCTTTACAACAGGGCTGATACCAAGAGCTGAAATCCAGAGCCTGAATGGCCCTCTCAGATCTTCCAGCAGTTTGTCATCCCAGTCGGCCTCGGTGCGCAGCACCAATCGCCCAAGCGGCTTTCTCAGAATTAGACTGACCAGCCATGAGGCGCCGATCAGAAGTGGTATCATCGCTGCAAGTGCAAACCACTGCCAGAGGTAAATGTGCAGTGGTCCCTCCTGCATCAGCGACCGTGGTATGTATCTGTAGAAACCCGGCACGCCTATCCCATCAATCAGCTCATCGATGCGTGCAACAGTCGTCTCAGCAAAATTCCAGTGCGGCGGAATAGCGTTGGTGACCCTGACCATCCGAACCGGAACATCCAGTTCCTTTACAAGAATGGACCCGATTACATCCGCGTTTCGCTCACCGTCTGTGGTATCACCGACAGCGAGAGGTGAAAGGCGCCGTACGTCGATAGCGGTTCGTTGCTGCAGCAGGTAATGCAGCTTCTGGGCAAACTCCACACCCCGGTCACGGGATCCCGCAGGGAGGTTGAGATATTCCTTTGCAGATTCCCACGCATGGTTATCGCCGAGTTTGAGGAACTGCTGCACCGATGCCCGCGGGGATGCCGGAGATACCTCGAGCGCAGAGTCCGTGTCAGGGTTGGCGCGAGAGATCCCGGTGAGTTGTGCTTTCAATCCCGGACCGGGTGCAGGCATGCTGAGTAGTGCAAGCAGAAGCCCTGCGCGGATAACCGCTGCGGCTATGCCATAGTGCTTCACGGCAGATCTCTTCATAGAGGTATCATCGCCCTTAAGAGGGCGCTGC
>CAZDMG010000103.1:0-8379 GCA_964506655.1 uncultured Gemmatimonadaceae bacterium | reverse complement strand
CGCACCTGAATGGGGTTCAGGGGGTCGCGGGTTCGAATCCCGCCGTCCCGACTGGGGTAAATTGGTATAAGGCGGCGGCTTATGCGCCAGCGCCTTTTCTCCCTTCGGATCAACAGGACGACCTTGATCGACTCCATCAGTGCGATTGAAATCAGGCGCGAGCTCGTCGCCCGGAAGACTCCGGCCAAGCGGAAGTCTGCCTTTGGTCAGTTCCTGACACCGTCCGTAATCGGCCAATTCATGGCCTCTCTGTTCCGACCTATTGGCGGCAGTCGTGTGCGACTGCTTGACCCGGGTGCCGGGATAGGCTCTCTGACGACGGAGTTTGTACAAAGAGCGGTACGGGATGCTGCGGCGTCGATCAGTGCCGAACTTTGGGAGATCGACTCACAGCTCATCCCTGAACTCTCCGCAACTGCCGATGGGTGTGAAGAGCTGTGCCGGGCGGCAGGGATCCAATTCACGCATGATATCCGGGAAAGCGACTTTATACTGAGTCAGAACAGCCTGTTCAGGTTGCCAACAGCTGGCTGCTTTACTCACGCGATCCTTAACCCGCCATACAAAAAAATCAGCACTCAATCTGAGCACCGTCTTGTGCTGCGCTCGCTGGGGATTGAGACGTCGAATCTGTATTCCGCCTTTGTCGCACTCGGAATTGAACTGCTCGAAAAGGATGGTGAGCTAGTCGCTATTACCCCACGGAGCTTTTGCAACGGGCCTTATTTCCGGCCATTCCGGGAGCTCATACTTTCAGAGACTGCGATTGCAAGGATCCACCTGTTCGACTCACGAACCGACCCATTCAAAGGAGATGAGGTCCTTCAGGAGAATGTCATTCTGCATCTTGTGAAGGGAGAAGCTCAGGGTGATGTAGTCATTTCAAGCAGTACGGATGCGTCGTTCAGTGATATCAGTGAAAGACGTGTGCCATTCAGCGACATATGTTCCGCAACAGACGACAACTCTGTTTTCCATCTCGTGACTGATACCAGGGGCGGTGATGAAATGAAGCGGCTTATGGGTGTTTATTCCCATAGCCTACCGGATATCGGAGTTTCGGTGTCGACCGGTCCCGTTGTCGACTATCGGCTCAGTGAGTCGTTGCGTGACGATGGTGGGGATGGATGTGCGCCGCTTGTTTACCCGTTTCATTTTCAGGATGGTGTGGTATCGCACCCCGTTGATAGCGCAAAGAAGCCACAATACATCAGGGTCAATCCGGAAACGCAGAAGTGGCTGACACCGAAGGGAAACTATGTACTCGTCCGGCGGTTGTCGTCCAAGGAAGAGCGGAAGCGCATCGTGCCTGGGGTTCTGGCTGAGTCCGGTGTGATCAATCCATTAGTGGGGTTTGAGAATCATCTCAACTATTACCACGTGGATAAGGCTGGTCTCCCTCCCGGTCTGGCGCGCGGGTTATCCATTTACCTTGGCTCGTATTTTGTTGACAGATGGATCCGTCGATTCAGTGGCCATACGCAGGTCAATGCCAGCGATCTGCGTGCTCTGGGTTATCCGTCCCGTGAGACGCTTGAGGCGTGGGGAGCGATGGGTTCCATACACACAATTAGCCAGGCAGAGATAGACGAGCTGGTCGAGGGCGAGTGAATGTCGAATCAACGGTGACCGCTTTCTTCGATCGCTCGTGCGCGCCCTTTGATGGCCGGCGCGCACTCGGGTTATGTTATACAATCACCTGTAACGCCATCATGAAACGCACCGTTACTCAGCACCTGTCGCGCGGCCCGCGTGCCGCTGCCTCTCTTGCCTTTGCCGCCGCTTTCGCCTGCACTGCGCTCTTCGCCGCATGCGGCACCGGTGCTACCAACAACGCCGGCCCGTCGGGGATTACCTTCTCGATGGTTAAAGTGGAACGGTCCGGTGGGCCGGAGTGCGAAGCCGAGTACGGTCGCTGTGCCAAGGTGGACATTGAGTACCCGGTGGCGGAGGGGGCGGATCAGTATCTCGTTCAAGAGATCAATGACTCGGTACAGACTTTCCTGCGCGGAACACTTGCCACACTGGGCGGCGTGGAAGACGATGGCTTCCGGCCAGTGGAGCTCTTTGCCGATGATTTTGTAACCGGTTACGTGGATTTCCTTAACCGGAACCCCAACTCGGTGTCTGGTGGAAGACTTATCGAAGCGTCCACCTCTGTGAGTCAGAACAGTGCCAAAGCCATCTCCATTGTGATTGATCTTTCTGTGTACGATGGCGGTGCACATCCGAACTCTCTCGTCAAGACTTTTAACCTTTATACCGAAACCAGATATCCTGTCATTCTGGAGGATCTGGAGTTCGATACGACTGGTTTCCGGGCGCTTGCAGAAAAGGAGTTCAGACGGGCGCGGGACTTGCCGCGCGATCGGACACTGGAGGACGAGGGGTTCTTTTTCGGACAGGGCTTTACGCTGCCGGCCAATTTTGCGCTGACACCGGAGGGGCTCCGCTTCATCTACAACCCTTACGAAGCGGCATCGTACGCGCAGGGGCCTACTGATTTTGTGATCGCATGGTCAGCACTGCGCAGCGTCTTTCGCGTGGACCGGGTACAATGACTGACATGCAGTTGTACGAAGCTGCTGCTTTGGCGGAGAAGTTATGAGCTCCAAAGGCGGCCCCAGGGAGTGGGTGCGCGCATTCACCGGCTTTTACCCGCCTACAGCTGCAGAGCTCGCCGAACTTGACCCGATAGCGCGATTTCTCTACTCTGCGCGCTCTGTAATTCTGGTGATCTCTTTTCAGGCAGCGCTGATCGCCGGGCTACTCGCCGCAACTGACAAAGCGTTCAATGTCATACCGTTTCTGCTTGTCGTCGTGGCCTATGTTGTGTTGCATGCGATCAGCAACCTGTCCAATGATTACTTCGGTGCAAAACGCGGACACGACACCGAGGATTCACCGCGCCGAAGGTACACGGTGCACCCAATACACAGGGGCGCGGTAACGTCGCGTCTCCTGGTAACAGGGCTGTTGATTCTTTCGGCAATTGCTGCTGCGATTGGGGTCTATTTTGTATTGCTCCGCGGCTGGCCCGCAGTGTGGCTTACTGCCATCGGCGCCTTTATGCTCTGGTCCTACGACGCCGCCCCACGTGCGCTCAAAGAACTCGGACTCGGCGAGATAGCATCGTTCGTGGTGTGGGGGCCGCTTATGGTTGCGGGCGGCTACTATGTCATTACCGGACAGTGGTCGAATGGCGCACTGCTCGCGTCGGTGCCGTATGGCTTGGGCGTTATGTCGATCCTTGTGGGGAAGCATATCGATCAGCGCAAGTTCGATGAAAGCAAGAATCAGCGCACGCTCCCCGTGGTGATGGGTGAAAGGTACGCGCGATTGCTGAATCAGAGCGCTGTGGTCGGGATGTACCTGTTCACGGTGGAAGGGGTCATGACGGGTACGCTGTCAGTCTACACACTGGTTGTTGTGTTGGCGGTGCCCCGTGCATGGCGTGCTTTGCGCGTAATGTCGGCCCCTGCACCGGACTCGCCGCCGGCTGGGTACGTGGGGTGGCCGCTCTGGTACCATCGCGTTTGCCTTGTGCACAACAGGGCGTTCGGCTGGCTGTACCTGCTCGGGCTGGCAGTTGGCGCAGCATTGGCTGGAACAACTGCCTGAGCTGCTGCAAGCGGCTGAGCCTGCTAAAAACTTGCATCCTGAAGGACCGCGCTTCATAATCGCGGTGACCGCCTGTTTCGCATACCCGCCGATCAGGCCCTTCCTGCAAACAGGCCAGGTAAAACCATGGCACTCCAGATCTCCAACCTCTCCAAAACGTATGCCAACGGCGTACGTGCACTCAATGATGTAACCCTCGATATACCGCCGGGGATGTTTGGCCTGCTTGGCCCGAATGGCGCAGGCAAGTCCACGCTGATGCGTACCATAGCGACGCTGCAGCAGCCCGACTCGGGGTCCATCATGTTCAACGGGATCAACATCCTTGAGCAGCCCGATGAGATACGGAAAATACTCGGCTACCTGCCGCAGGAATTCGGACTCTATCCCAACCTGAGTGCGGAACGGGTACTCGACCATTTTGCCGCGCTGAAAGGCGTGCAGCAGCGGGGCGAACGCAAGGATCTGGTTCATAGCCTGCTGCAGCAGACGAATCTCTGGGACGTGCGCGGGAAACGTGTGGGTGGTTTCTCCGGTGGTATGAAACAGCGACTGGGGATCGCGATTGCACTTGCAGGCAGCCCACGACTTCTCATTGTTGATGAACCAACTGCCGGTCTCGATCCTTACGAGCGTCACCGCTTCCTGAATCTGCTCGCAGATATCGGTGAGGATGTGGTGGTGATCCTGTCCACGCATATCGTGGAAGATGTACGGGAGCTGTGTCAGCGGATGGCGATGATCAACCAGGGGAGTGTCATTCTTCAGGGTGATCCGGAGCAGGTGATCAATGAGATGCGTGGACGTGTGTGGCGGAAGAAGCTGAGCAAGATGGAACTGGCAGATGTGCAGAATTCGCTCGACGTGATCTCAGTGCGTTACTTCGCCGGTCAGCCCGTGGTGCATGTAATGAGTGACGCCATCCCCGGTGAAGGTTTCGAACAGGTCGAGCCGGTTCTGGAGGACGTGTACCTGAGACGTGTAGGGCTCGCGGCGGGCGCGGAGGCTTAGCTCATGTTCGGTACGATATTCCGTTTTGAGCTCGCGTACTGGGCAAGACGGCCAATGGCTTATCTCTTCTTCGCAATGTTGTTCCTTCTGGGATTCTTTGCGATGGCGAGCGAGTCACTGCTTGGCGGTACTGGTTCGTCACTTGTTTACAGTAATGCACCTGTTCAGACAGCATCCATCATCGCTATCCTGACTGCAATCGGACAGATCATCACGACGGCGATCGCAGGGACAGCGATTCTGCGTGACAGTGAGATCCGTGCGAGCGAACTCGTATTTACAACCCGTCTTGGGAAAGCCAGTTATCTGACGGGCCACTTCTGTGGCTCCGTCACAGTCATGTTTATCATTTACGCCGCGCTGCCGCTCGGCTTGATGATAGGTATGCTGATGCCATGGAACGATCCGGAGAAGTTCGCGCCATTGAGCGTCTGGACAGTTCTTCAGCCGTATCTCGTAATTGGCTTGCCGAATGTGCTCTTTGTGAGTGCGATTTTCTTTGCTGTTGGCGCGCTTATCAGAAAGGTTCTCGCTGTTTATGTGTCAGGGATGGCGCTGTTCGTAGTCTGGAGCATAGTGCAGTCGCTTGTAGCCAGAATCGATAATCTCAGACTGGGTGCGATTCTGGACCCGTTTGCGATCAATACGATTTCGGTAATGACCCGCTACTGGGGAGTTGCCGAACAAAACACACTCCTTGTTGGATTAAGCGGGGTGATGCTGACAAACCGGCTGCTTTGGATCGCGGTGTCTTTCGTACTGTTTGTTGTTGTGGCTTTCACTGTGCAACTGGACGTAGAAGGCACTGCTGTGAAGAGGACGGTGAAGAGAACGGCGCGGACTGCAGTTGGAGCTGATGCAGGGAACGCCCCGGCAGCGCCAGTTACTGCTGCCCACGCAGGGAGTAAAGCAGAGACTGTCAATGCAGCTCCGGTGCTGAGTGAGGGCACCACAGATTGGATGGCATCGCTACGCTCTCAAAGCCTCTTTCACTTCAGGTCGATAATTGGCGAGCCTGCCTATCTGGCGATACTGGCCATTGGGCTGGTGATGTACGGGATCGGATTATGGTCTATCAACCACCGGACCAACAATGTTTACTGGCCTGTAAGCGCCTCGTATGCTCCTGAACTTCAGGGAATGTTGTTCTTTCTGCTGTTTATAGCCACGATTTACGGCGGCGAACTGATCTGGAGGGAACGCCAGCTGAAGGCAGACCAGATTGTGGACTCACTTCCGGCGCCGGCGTGGGTCGGATATGTGGGAAAGCTGGCCGCTGTATTGGGAGCTATGGTACTGATGTTGCTGGCAGGAGCATTGCTTGGAATGGCGATGCAACTGGCACAGGGATACACCAGGCTGGAGCCACTGCTGTATGGGGAAGTGGTTCTTGCTTCACTGCCTCAACTGATCGCACTGGCTGTCTTTACCATGGGTGTGCATGCGTTGGTCAACCAGAAGTACGTCGGCCACTTTGTTGTGATCGGCTACTGGGTGGGGATATCCGTACTTGAGGCCCGCGGCTTTGATTACACGCTGTATTACGTAGCTCCCGGTGTTGACGCGGTGTACTCGGACATGAACAGGTGGGGTCCATATTTATCAAAGATGGCAGTGGTCGGTATTTATGGACTGGCATCGGCTGCGCTGCTTGGCACTCTTGGATATTTCTCGCTTGTGCGCGGTACCGACAGCAGGGCCAGGGAGCGCGTGAAGCTGGCGTCGTTGCGATTCCGGTCTGGTGGATGGGCAGTTGCAGGATTGTTTCTTCTGGTTGCGTCTGTTTCGGGAGGGGTGTTCTACTACAATGCCAACATTCTCAACGGTTATTCAGATGTGAAGAGCGCCGAGCGCGCCCTGGCTGACTGGGAGCGTACGTATAAGCCGCTGTGGGGATTGCCTCAGCCACGTCGTGTCGCTGTGTCTGTCCGGGTGGATTTGTATCCTGAACAACGGGCAGCAAAGTGGCAGGGAACGTACAAGGCCGTAAACCGGGATGGAGAGCCGATAGATTCGGTTTTCATCTCGCTTCCCTACACGGCGCCTCGTCCGCAAGGGCGCTACAGTGCTTCGTCTGAACCGTGGCTGTTCTACGATTCTCTTTATTTTGACCGGAGTTCGGAACTGGTTCACGATAATACGCCGCAAGGTGTACGGATTTACCGTCTGTCGGTGCCGCTTGCGCCGGAAGAGACGCTCACCGTTCATTTTGCCGGTCGGTATGAACCAGAAGGATTCGGTGTCGGAGGATTCAATAACGACATTGCGTACAACGGGTCCTTCATGGAGTCGTCGGGGTATATGCCGACGTTTGGTTACGACGCCAGTCTGGAACTGAGCCTGGATGATGTGCGGAAGAGGAATGGGTTGGAACCGACTCCCCGCATGTTGTCGATCGACGATCCGGATGTCCGAAACGGGAATGTCATTACCGATGACGCAGACTGGATCGACTTCGATGCCGTTGTTTGCACGAGCGCTGATCAGGTGCCGATTGCGCCAGGCTATACAGAGCGCGACTGGACTGAAGGCGGGCGCAGGTGCATACACTATCTGATGGACAAACCGGTGCTCAGTTTCTATTCGGTACTGTCTGCCGCTTACGATGTCGTGCGTGACGAACACAACGGAGTCGCAATTGAGATTTACCATCATCCGTGGCACACCTTTGCGATTCCATCAATGATCCAGGGGTCGAAGGATGGCCTGGATTACTTCAGCACCAACTTCTCTCCGTACCAATATCGGCAATACCGGGTGCTTGAGTTCCCGAAATATCAGGCTTATGCGCAGTCTTTCCCGAATACGGTTCCGTACTCGGAAGCAATGGGGTTCATCGAGCGGACTGAGAACGGGAAAAGCCCGTACGATTATTCCTATTTTGTAACGGTTCATGAACTGGCGCACCAGTGGTGGGCCCATCAGGTGATCGGTGGGTCAGGGCAGGGGAACAGGCTCCTTTCTGAAGGGCTTGCCGAGTATTCAGCTCTGACGGTTATGGAGAAACGATATGGGCGGGAGGCCGCGCAGAAGTTCCTCCGGGGGGAGCTGGATGGGTATCTGTATGGTCGAGCGGGTGAGAGTCGGGCCGAGGTGCCATTGTTGTATGCTGAGTCGCAGCAATACATCTATTACTCGAAAGCGGCATTGGGATTCTATGCACTGCGTGACTACATCGGCGAAGAAAGGATGAACGAAGCGCTTCACAACTTTCTTGCCAAGTGGGCGTTCAAAGGTCCGCCGTATCCAACAGCGCGCGACCTGATAACGGAACTGGACGCAGTTACAGCGGATTCTCTCAAGTATGTGCTGACTGACTTGTTCGAAGAGATGACTTTCTACGAGAACAAGGTGGACAGCGCCGTAGCGAGTCGCGCAGCAGACGGTAGCTGGGATGTACAGTTGGTGCTGAGTACTGCGAAATTCCGTGGCGACTCGCTGGGTGCTATGACTCCGGTTGCGATGTCAGACTATGTGGATGTTGGCATCTACGGTGAGAAGGTGGCAGGCCGGGAGCTTGGTGAACCGCTGCTGGTTAAGAAGGTGCTGCTGACTGCTGAATCGACGGTACTGACGTTCAATGTGCCCAGTGAGCCGTTTAAGGCAGGCGTTGACCCTTACAACAAGCTGATAGATCGGACGCCTGAGGATAACGTGGCTACAGTGCGCAAGCGGTAGGTACGGTGCTGCGGTTCAGTGAGAACAGCCTGCCCGATAGTGTTAACATTAATTCATCTTAGCGCTAAA
>CAZDMG010000102.1:0-8481 GCA_964506655.1 uncultured Gemmatimonadaceae bacterium | reverse complement strand
CTGTGAAGTTCGTCTTTCAGCCCGCTGAAGAAGGACTCCCAGGTGGCGGCGGCGGTGCACAACTGATGATACGCGATGGGGTCCTGGAGAATCCGACTGTAGATGCCATCTTCGGCCTTCACGTTGGACCGCGGCCTGTCGGAAGCATTACAGTGAGGCCCGGGCCGATCATGGCAGCATCCAACAGCTTCACACTCATCGTGCACGGGCGTCAGTCGCATGGCGCACAACCATGGAGCGGCGTCGATCCCATCGTTGTTGGTTCGCAGATAGTGTCCGCCGCACAAACCATCATCAGCCGACAGGTCGATATAACCGAAGTGCCCGCTATCGTGACATTCGGTGCGTTCCAGAGTGGAGTCCGAAGCAACATCATTCCAGACTCTGCCGTAATGCTCGGCACGATCCGGTCCTTCACCACAGCGCAGCGTCAGCAGATCTTCGACCGCCTCAAGCGTATCGCCGAACAGACCGCAGCCGCATCGGGCGCACGTGCTGTCCTCAGGATCGATAGCGGCTACACAGTCACACGCAACGACAGCGCACTCACCGCGCAGATGATGCCGACGATCACGAAAGCAGCTGGTGCAGCCGGAGTCTCAACACCGCCACTCTGGACTGCCGCCGAAGATTTCTCCTTCTTCCAGGAGCGGGTCCCGGGTGTGTACATCAACCTCGGCGTTACTCCGCCTGACAAGGACTGGACCACGGTACCTGTGAATCACTCGCCCTACTTCTTCGCAGATGAAGCAGCGCTCCCGGTCGGCGTGCGACTTATGTCGACGCTCGCAATCGACTACCTGAAACTCAACCCGGCCAAAGGCAGCAGATAGCGCGAATCTTCATGGGCTATGCGTACGCTCTGCATACGCTCTACATATGCTCTGGACCCGTTTTAAAGGCAGTCAGCCGGCTGCTGCACCTTCCGCTGCAGCCGGCACCGCTGCTGCATGCAAAGAGACCTGAGCTGCTCTCCCAGCCAACTGCGCTTCAGCCAGGCGGTGGAACAGCGCGTCTGTGTCGGCAAGTCCGAGACACGGGTCTGTTATGCTGCAGCGCGGATTGGGACAACATCCCGGACGAAACTCCTGTTTGCCGCCGACAAGGTTGCTTTCAATCATGACACCCATAATGCCGTCATGACCGCTTTCGATAAGCGAAGCGACCCGCTGACCAGTGGCCATTATCCCAGCCGGACTGCGGTCGGCGTTGCCATGACCACA
Source organism: uncultured Gemmatimonadaceae bacterium (assembly GCA_964506655.1). Taxonomy (GTDB): domain Bacteria; phylum Gemmatimonadota; class Gemmatimonadetes; order Gemmatimonadales; family Gemmatimonadaceae; genus Gemmatimonas. Next base: position 7,258 of record CAZDMG010000102.1, on the reverse strand, counting down.
GTCAATCATCACGACATCATTGAGCCGATGTGCACGCAAGGTATCACGCGCCGACTGAATCTGCGAGGTGCCTGCGTTCCCGCCTGAACTTCCGCCTCGCAATATCAGATGTGATACTGTTGTGCCGTCAGTGCGAATGGTCGCAACATGCCCGCCCTCGTCAACACCGATCTGTGTGTGCTGCTCGCGAGCCGTAATCATGGCGTTGATTGCACTTTTGATTGCACCCGAGGTGCCATTCTTGAAACCGACTGGACACGGCATCCCCGATGCCATTCTGCGATGTACCGGGCTCTCCACTGTGCGCGCGCCAACTACACTCCACGCGACCAGATCCGAGAGATAAAGCGCCGTTACAGGCTCAATGAACTCAACTGCCACAGGCATCCCCATGCCAACAACTGTGTGCAGCAGGCGGCGTGAGCGCTCGAGCCCTTCGCCGTACTCAGATCGCCCATTGAGATTGGGCTCGTGTGCAAAGCCCGGCCACCCAAGGTTGGTACGCGGCTTCTCGACATAACAGCGCATTACAAGTAACAGCTGATCTGCATACTGCCGCTGCCGATCCAGAAGCCACCGCGCGTATGCCAATGCAGACTGCTCATTGTGTATCGAGCAGGGCCCGACAACAACCAGCAATCGCGGATCGCTGCAATTACAGATACCGGCAATCGCCCTGCGCGCCGATACGGTAACCGCATCGTGCGCTGATGTCACGGGCAATTCGCTGCGGAGCTCTGCAGGAGTTGGAAGCCTGGGTTCAGGCATGAAGTGAAGCTCCTCCGTCCACCAGCAACGTGGACATGGTGATGTGCCGCGCACGATCGGAAACCAGATACGCGACCGTCTCCGCGATGTCTTCCGGTTCGGCGATCCGGCCAAGTGGTATTCCGGTGCGGAACTTCGCACCCGATCCGTGAAGGGCTTCGCTTTCACCACCTTCCGAACCCAGAAGTGCGCCGAGCATCGGTGTACGGGTGGAGCCCGGTGCAACAACGTTACAACGGATGCCCGCGTGCGCGAGCTCCAGCCCCAGACAGCGGGTAAACATGGTTGCAGCAGCTTTGGATGCTGCATAGGCTGCCAGTGCAATGCGCGGTACTTCACCTGCGTTCGACGACACCGTAACAATTGCCCCACGTCGCCGTGGTTCCATACGGCGTGTGACAGCGCGCGAAACAATGAAGACACCCTCTGAGTTAACTGCAAACAGGCGGTGCCAGTCTGAGTCGGTGGTGTCCGCGACGCGCGCAGTGTGCAGCACACCAGCCACGTTCACAAGGATATCCAGTTCGCCGACAGACAACTCGATCGCATCGATGCCGCGTTCAACCGCAGCAGCATCCGTAACATCAACAGCCCGCACGTCGGTGTCTGAATCGCTGACTGTGATATCCCAACCAATTGCAACTGCACCACTAGCGCGCAGCGTTGCGAGAACCGCCTTGCCAATTCCACCCGCGGCTCCTGTCACCAATGCGATGCGTCCTTCCAGATCTCTGTCACTCATTTCTGCTCCACACCAGCGGCCTGCCTGGCATCTGCAACCTGCCCCATATCACCTGATTCCTGCAGGCCGCGCTCGTCCCAGAATACGCTCAACCTGTCAGCTACCACGCGCGACGCCATGCGACCGGGCATCTCCGCATGTCGTGCATCTACGTCCACAGTCAGCTGACGTCCGCTTACGTACTGTGACCACTCTGCCGGCGACGTTCCATCTGAACCGTGATCACGTGATGCACGGAAATACAACAGATCACCCGCGATCGGCGCATGCCGGTGCGCACGAACAAGGCGGTTGTTGTGCAGCACAGTGCGCAGGATCCCTTCGAATGCACTGGCGGAAAGCTCGGCCAGCGGATGTCCTGCCTCCGTAAGCAGGCGCCTGACCTGTTCGGGTGTCTGCCGCTCGTTTACTGATATTGCATCCGGATCAAGACCGGCGATAAGCAATATGGCCCTCAGCGCTGTAACTGAATCCGGTTCAGCTGCATTGCGCCACCGGTCGGCTGGAAAAGCATCCAGCATGGCAAGCGTTGCAACCGGAGTCCCGTTTCGCTCTTCCTGCAGCGTCATCTCGTGCGCGATAACCCCGCCTATGGACCATCCAAGCAGGTGAAGTGCTCCCGAAGGTTGGAGTGACCGGATCGTACTGCGGTACTCCTCTGCAAGATCTGTCAGTGATGCCGGGAGCGCATCGCCGGATGTCAGCCCGCTGGCCTGCAGCCCGATGACGTCGCGTGTCCCATTGAGCTCCTCTGCCAGCGCACGGTAGCACCATGCCAGCCCACCGGCCGGGTGTATAACAAAAAGCGGCGGAAGGTCGGGTCGCTTTGACGCGAAACGGAAGACGCTGCCCAGTCCGTCCTGTGGGGTGTCGCTACCAGCGGTGCCGACGGCCTCCTCAAGTCGGGTTGCGAGTGCGCCGACTGTGGGGTGAGCGAATACCGCTCCCAGCGTGAGGTTGTTGTACCCTGCTTCGCGGAGCAGCCGCACCAGCTGTACAGCAAGCAGTGAATGCCCGCCGAGCGCAAAGAAATCATCGTCGAGCGTAGGGAGCTCACCTTCGCCAGCGCGCAATATGCGCCGGTACGCATCTGCAACAAGTCTGGCTGCAGGTGTTCTCGCAGGTGGTCCGGTATGCTCTACCTGTTCCGGCGAATATTCCGGTGCGGGAAGCCGCCTTGTATCGAGTTTGCCGTGGCGCGTGAGCGGCAGGGCGCCAAGCGGAACAAAAACTGACGGAATAAAGTGCGCAGGCAGGTGCGCAGCGATTTCGTTCCGGAGCGAGTTGACGCGGAGTTCACCTTCCCCAACGATATATGCCACCAATCGTTGGTCACCCACCCGATCCTCACGCATTACCACAGCGGCGTCACGCACTCCGGCAACCGCGCGCAATGCAGTTTCGATTGCGCTAAGCTCGACACGCTGCCCGCGCAGCTTCACCTGGCCGTCTGTCCGGCCGTGAAAAATCAGCACGCCATCGCTACGCCATGTAGCGAGGTCGCCCGTGCGATACATCCGCCTGGGAGGGGCAGTGAACGAAGTCTCGACGAAAGCATCGCGTGTGAGGTCCGGCCGACTCAGATACTCGCGCGCCAGTTGGACTCCGCCCAGGTACAGGTGCCCCATAACCCCCGGTGGCACCGGGCGGCCGGCCCTATCCAGCACCCAAGTCTGACAGTTCCAGATTGGCCTTCCAATCGGCACCGGGTCCGACCGGTCGGAAGCGGTAGCAAACCAGCAGGTCACATCAACCGCGGCCTCTGTCGGACCGTACAGGTTGATCAGCTCACCCTTGAGCGTCTGGTGGAAACGGTCCCGCAGGTCGGCGGAGAGCGCCTCACCACTTACTATCACACGCGGAATGCCAAGCCCGGCCACCGACGGCTCATCCAGAAACACTGAAAGCATCGACGGCACAAAATGGACCGCTGTAATCCCCGCTCCGCGTATTAGTGTCGCAAGCGCCAGAGGGTCTCTGTGTGCGTCAGGTGGCGCTACTTGCAGTGCTGCCCCGGTGACCGCGCCAAGCCACAGCTCCCAGACCGAGACATCAAAGGTGACAGGAGTCTTTAGCAGCAGCCGGTCACGTTCGCTGACGCCGAGTGCATGCGCCATCCATGCAAGCCGGTTGACGATAGCCTTGTGGGTGACGACGACACCCTTGGGGACGCCTGTGGAGCCGGAGGTGTAAATGACGTAAGCCGGATCCTCAGGTGACGCAATAAATTTCTCTTCGTATCGCTCAGCGTCATAAGTACCTTCGGACGCCAGCCAGAGGTCACCGATGGTTTCGTCCGTGATGACGAGCGCCGGATCGGATTCTTTGATTATCGCGCCGATGCGCTCCTCAGGGTCGTCCAGGCTGAGCGGGAGCCACGCGCCACCAGCGCGGACAATCGCCGCGATAGCCAGTACCAGATCCGGCGAACGATGCATCCGGACCCCGACGGTTCGCCCCGGTCGGACACCACATCGCACAAGTTCCGCTGCCAGTGCAGCTGTCCGTACATCGAATTCCCGCCAGTTGAGCGAGTGCCCATCACCCACCAGCGCAGTAGCCTCCGGTACACGTTTCACAGTAGCTGCCATAAGAGTCGCCAGTGTGCCGTCAGCTACGGGGTGGGCAGTATCGTTGACGTTGTACACCCACTGGTGCTCTTCGTCCGGTGTAAGAGTGGGGACATCACCCAGCCGATCGGCCCGGAGCGCGCGGGCAAGGAACCATCCCAGTCGCGCTGCATGTGTGCGCACTGCGTCTTCGGTATAGAGCGCAGGATTCGCCTGCAGTACCAGTTTAAGCGATGTCCCGGCGGCATCGCCGCGGACATCCAGAGTCAAATCGTCCACCGGGCCAGCGGCCAGCACCTCGTGTGATACCACCAGATCGCCGAACCGCGGAAGCTCGCCGAACGGGAGGATATTGATAAGCGGACCGTGGAGCCTGCGGTCCTCACCCAGGAGCCCCATGTCCCGTCTGATCTGCTCACCCCGATAGCGTCCATGGCGCCGAACCTCCCGCAGTACACCAGCAGTTTCGCGGCACGCCAGCGCCAATGTAGCGGTTTCATCGATCTGGAGCGGTGCTGGCAGGACGTTCATTGTCATGGTGGGCACGCGGGCCGCGGCCGTACCCATCCGCTGCATATGCACCACGCCGGCCACGACTTCGCCGTCGCCCAGGTGCCGATCCACGTAGGCGGCGAATAACGTCGTAAGTACATCCGGCCATTGCGCGCCCGCAGCAGCGAGCCCGCCGAGCGCCTGTAAGGCGCCGGCGGCGCCGCCAACATCCCCCCCAACATCCCCCCCTGCCATACCCCAATCCACCGGCACCTCTACGTGACGGTAAGACGGATTCGGCGCGCCGCTCGACAGACTCCGAGCCACTCGGCCAGACATCACACCACGCCAGTACTCCCGATCCCGCGATTCACGCTCCGACCCACGCAAGGCCGCGGCCTCCACCGCGACCGATGCGTATGACGGAAAAGCTGCACCCACCGGCTCAGTACCGCGCACTGCCGCAGTAAACCGGTCTGCTACGCGCTCCGTAATAAGCCGCAACCCATAACCGTCACACACCACATGATGCGCCCGAATGAACCAGATATGCTCCAGCTCACCCACCCGATACAACACCGTCCGGACCACTGCGTCCCGCTCCGGATCACCAGACTTGGCAAGCTCAGCCTCCATCAGAGAACGGGCCATACCCGCCGGATCCAGAGCGTCGCTTAAGTCCACATACTCCAGTCGCGCGCATCGGTCGGAGCGGTACTCTATTACCGGTCCCGCATCACCCTCACGGACCGCTACCGCAAGCCCGTCCGCCTCATCGAAAGTCGCATTCACGGCGCCTGTGAACTTTGCCACATCCAACTCACCACGCAGCACCAGACACTCGCCCGTGTTGAAGGCCGGGTTCCCAGGGTCCAGTCGCTGCGCATACCAAAGCCCCTGCTGTGCCTCCGGCAGTGGAAAAGCACGCCAGGCTTCGCGCGCAACTATTGGCAACGCAGGTGCAGCGTTCACTGCTATGCCTCTCGCCTGCCGGCTGTACGGATCAATTCCATCCATTCCACCAGCGTTGGCCGCTCAAGGAAAGCCGAAGTATCAAACTCAAGCCCAAGGGACCGCCATTCGCCAAGCAGTACCATCACGCGCATAGAGTCGAGCCCGAGATCCATAAGTGCGTCATCGTCGGTGATCTCCGACGGTTCAACTCCGGCTATATCGGCGATGCGTCTGCGGAGCGATTCGAGGTCAGTTGGGATCATGGCCATGCGTCAAGGATTCCTTGTGTGTTGACAACTACAGCGCAGGTAGAAGCAGCCTGCCGCAGCGCTGCCTTATGGTGATCGGCGGAATAGTCAGCAGTCGCATCGGCCACCAGGAACGGCTCGATATCGCGCATAAAGGCATCGGCCGCTGTATAGAGACAACCGATATGTGCGTAAACGCCGGTGATAATCAATTGATCGCGTCCTGCAGCCTTAAGCTGCTCCTCAAGCGGGCTCCGCTGCAAAGCGCTGTATCGAAACTTGCGGAGCACAGTATCGCCTTCGATCGGTTGTACCGAAACGGGAATATTGGGCGCCACACCATCATCTGGCATACCACGTCCCCAGAAATCGCGCTGTAACCCCCGTTCGGTCTGATCCTGGTTACCATGCTGCGCTGTAAAGAAAACCGGAACGCCACGAGCTCGGCAGTGCGACTGTAGCGCCGCGATATTCAGGAGCGCAGCGCTGAGCGCCTGATGCGAATCCCCAAATGGGCGAAGGAAATAGTCTTGCACATCGTGCACCAGAAGTGCCGCCCGTGCTGCTATCGGCTGCCAAGGAACACGCGCCACAGGTAGTTCGCCGACTGCAGCGTGAGGATAGTCCGGGATGGAAGGGAGCCTTGGTACGGCGGGACGCGCCGAGCCCGACTGCTCCCCGGAGGGTGCTACCGGCGTTGGATTCACGGAGCTGGCTGTGAGATCAGGGGTGTCACTCCCACTCATGACATACTCCTCAATGCCTCACGAAGCGCCCTGCGTGCTACCTTGCCGACACCCGTTGCCGGAAATGACGCTACGAAACGGACCCTATCGGGGAGCTTGTATTCCGCCACCCCACGCTCCCGAAGCCATGCTTTGATATCCAGGGCGCGCAACGACTCGTCACGCCGGATCACAAACGCGCAGGTCCGCTCACCCAGCCAAGTATCAGCGAGCCCAACAACCGCTGCGTCATGCACTCCCGGATGCGCCAGGAGATGCGACTCCAGCTCGTCGGCAGAAATCTTCTCTCCGCCACGGTTGATCTGGTCTGTCACCCGACCACGTACTTCCAGATTACCATCGGAACGCAGCAATACTACGTCACCGGTCCGGTAGAAACCGTCAGAGGTAAATGACGTCGCATTGGCTTCCGGCTCGCCGTGGTACGCGCGGATTGTATAGGGCCCACGCGTCTCAAGCCGTCCGGGCTCTCCCGGACCCACCGGTCGCCCCTCGTCATCCACAATACGGAGCTCGTCGTCCGGCGAGATGGGACGACCCTGCGAGCTGGTAATCACCTCATCCGGATCATCCAGACGGGTGTAGTTCACAAGCCCTTCTGCCATCCCAAACACCTGCTGCAGCCGACAGCCAAATGCAGGCATTACACGCCGCGCCACCTCGTCGGCGAGCCTGGCTCCACCCACCTGAATCACTTCCAGACTGGACAGATCGTATGTGGGGCACTGTTGCAAATAG
>CAZDMG010000101.1:0-8532 GCA_964506655.1 uncultured Gemmatimonadaceae bacterium | reverse complement strand
GCGCTCCTCAAGTCATATCCGCTCTCCGGTGCGCGCATAGTCGCTGCGGAGATCGCGGGTGTTACACTGCTGCATTCAATAACAATCTGGTCTCTCCTGACTGTCCCGGTTGTGATGGCGCTCCTCGACCCGGGCTCCCTTTTCGCTGGTGATACAAACATCAGCCTCCTGCTTGCAGCCTTCATCGCTGTCCCTGTTATAAATGTGCTGATGTTCACCATTCAGAACGGCCTGGTGCTTGCATTCCCGGCATGGATCCGGTTGGGAACGGAGTCACGCGGAATCAATTCCATGGGACAGAATATCCTGAGCACGAGTGCCACCATCCTGATCGCTGCGGTTGGGCTGGTGTTCCCCGTGGGTATCGGAGGGCTCGCCGCATGGCTGGGCGACAACTGGATCGGTTCAGCATCGCTGCTGGTGGGCGCACTTCTCGCTGCGCTGATCATCGCCCTGGAAGTCTGGCCCGCTATTGTCTGGCTCGGCGGCCTCTTCGAACGCACTCAGTTGCACGACCTGCCATCCACGCAGTAACCCGCCCGCAAGAGCAACGGCTCACCGGTAAAATACCGAAAAAATTACCACCTGAAAACCGTTGGAAAACCGCGCCACCGGCCGCTCCAGCGCCTGCAGATGCCTTGCGCCACGCATTGCTGCCATGCGTTAAGTTCAGTGTATCAGCTACAGCAAACTGCGCACAGAAAATCTGGGATCAACTGTATAATGTCAGACGCGTTTCCACCCGACGGAACTTTCGGAAGCAGCGACGGCGAGGGTGAGGGCCGCCCCGCCGTTTTCGTCACGACGCGCGACCCCATTCCTTTGTCCGTCAGACAGCTCGAAGACGAGCGTGCACCGGAAGGATCCGCGCTCGGCGCCTACATCGACGGCCGGCTTGTTGCACGCAGCGCGATGGACCCGCTCGCAATCGCACGACTCATCGACCTCTCACTCTTCGAAGAACCAGTACCACTCGGGCTCTTTGTCTATGAAGAGGCTCCCGGGCTGCAGTGCAGGCTCTTTGCACTCGTCCCTCACTCCTCGCTGGAAGGGGAAGAGCATGAGGCCGAGCCGTGGAAAGCCAGTGTCCCGTCGTATCGGGCCCCGTCACTGGATGACGATGACCAGGACGACGAAGACGATGATGACGATGATGATGACGATGATGACGAAGGATTCGAAAGCGATGACCTCGAAGCGATCCCATTCGAGACTATTCTCCTCGGTCACATCGTCCGCTTTGAAAAAGACCGGAAACACCCCGACGACCTCGCCGCTGAGGCTGTCGATATTCTGCAGCGGGTCATACACGGCTCTGAGTCACTGCTGGACGCCGATCGTAAAGCCATCGACGACCTCCTCGATTCCATTTAGTCGCTACGAAGCACCAGGCTGTTCAGAACACAGCACCGTCGTCTTCGCTGTCGCTGTCCCTGTGAGCGATGTTGCTGCTGAATTGCACAACAGACCTGGGCGGCACTGACGACGTCAACCAGACGTTCCCGCCTATCACGGAACCGTCGCCGACTTCAGTGGCGCCACCAAGTATCGTAGCGTTGGCGTAGATCACAACATCGTTGCCAATAGTCGGGTGACGCTTCCGGTTCGCAAACTTTTTGCGCACTGCGCGTGCGCCCAATGTAACGCCCTGATAAAGGCGCACCCGGTCACCGATTATTGTAGTCTCGCCGATCACAACACCGGTGCCGTGGTCAATTGCGAAGGCACTCCCGATCTGTGCACCTGGATGGATATCGATACCCGTCTCCGAATGTGCCCACTCAGTAAGGACACGCGGCAACAGCGGCACATTCAGCTTGTGCAACTCATGTGCGATCCTGTACACGGCAACAGCAAGAAAACCCGGGTACGCAAGGACAACCTCGTCCATCGATGTCGCTGCCGGATCGCCGTCAAGGATACTTCGTGCGTCCTGTACAAGAGCAGCATGCACAGCAGACAGCCGGTCAAGGAAAGCTCGCACCGTACCCACAGCATCCTCGTGCCCCGTCATGCCCACAACATCAACGAGCAGTTGCTCCAGGAACCGTGCCTCCGCGTCCACATCGTCAGATGTACTTAGCCTGACAGGTGAGAGCTGCGGGAACAAAAACCCGACCGTGTGCTGCGCTGTCTCAGCCGCCGCCCGACGCAGCGAACGTGCTTGAGTGCGCTCCTGCCCCTCTCTGCTTTTCATCTTCACAAACTCCAACCACACTGCATTGCCACCAGGATCTGCCATTTCGATTCAACCCTGATCAGGATAAACGCTCAAGAGCCGCAACCTGGTCCAGCTGCGACGTCGGTACGTAGCACTGGAGCCCCACCGGATGAAATCCCACTCCTTTGATCAATCGCAGATAGTGCCCCGGACGTGCCGGCTCAGGCCACGAAACATCTCCCTCGTAGCTGTCCGCAGCAGTGAACAGTTCAAGATACGCCACACCACCCGTGAGCTGCGCAACATTCTTCACACCCGCTTCCAGTTCCGACAGACTCAGGTAGTTGAGCATGCCGCAGCAGATCACCAGATCGTAGCTCTCTTTCGATGCAACTGACAGCAGCTCACCGATGCCGCCCTGTCTGATGTTCCGGCGCTTGCCGTACCGCTCGACTACGTAGCTGCTTGGGTCCACACCCTCATACTCCAGCGACGGACGCAGTGCACGCAACTGACTGCGCCACTGCCCCTCGCCACAACCGACATCAAGCACACTCTTCACAGGCCGGTTGAGAATCCACTCTGCAGTGGACAGCACAAACCGCACCTGCCGCCTGAGCTCCACCGCGGTCTTTACGCGATAACGCGGATCGCGATACCACTTGTCGAAATACCCACGATCGTAGCGGCCGCGGTTACCCCGCTCGTCAGTCATCAGAGAAGCCCCCAGAATCCGCGGTCTATATCCACCGAGAATTGCCAGTAGCCGTTGCGCAATCCGCGGCTCACATCGAACCTGATCATATCATAGAAAAACAAAACCCCTGTCCCCACCGATGGATAGACACCGCTTGTAACCGAATCACCACGTGTACCACCAGCAACCAATAGCTGAGCAAACGGTGCGAGCGTCATGTGCGCTGGACTCCTGCCATACTTCCCAAGAGGGAGCGACGGCGCAGGCACCGGAAACCTGAATTCAGCACGCTGTGATACAAACGCTTTCCCGGCAATCGATGCATACTCATAACCCGGGGCGCTCCACGGACCGCCAGCGTACACAAACCACTGCGGCGGCAAATCATTGCCTGCTGCAACCGCTCCCCAGGAGCGCAGGAAAAGCGCCCGGTCGCCAGCCATACTGCGATTGAGATCGAGCGCTCCATGCAAACGCATGGACAGCGGCCGCACCTCTGCCCCAGTGCCGTCATTACCGTGCTGCAAACCAGCTTCTGCCTTTACACGCCACTCGCCACGAAATTTACCCTGCTCCGCTGGATACCAGCCGCCACTCCCGGTTACTTCGCCACGCACACCGCTCAGGTGCCACGCTGCGAGCGTCGGCGTAAACGTCCCGGACAACGGCTTCGCATTACTCGCCAGCGAACGCTCGTCCTCCCATGCAACCCGCAAACGCCATGGCGTAAGCCCTTTCCGCACCTCTACACCGGCTGCACGCACATCCACCTGCGTCGTGTAGTCACTGCCAAACGCCAGTGCGAAAACTGAATTCGTTACACCAGCACGCTCCGCTTCAACCACATTGCGGTAACTCCTTTCAGCAAACACACTCCCGCGCGTTTCACCGCCCAGCCCTGTAACCAATGCCAGCGCGGCTCTCCCCTTGAACTCCCGGTCGGATACTCCATAACCAACGTTGAGAGAGCCACGCACTTCGCCAAACCGCCTCGCTACACCAAGCCCGGCCGCCAGCCCCTCCGTACGGTTGAATCGCAGCAGATCACTTATACCACTGCCTGCAATCGCAGTCCGCTGTGGCCTTGCCAACGCAGAAGCACGCACCGCAGCCTCGATCTGACCACGCGCTGCTACCAGTTCTTCCGCGGACGCCATCCTGATACCTGGCGGCAATACATCCACAATGCGGTTCTCAAATGGGAACGCCCTCAGCGAATCAGCAGATACTGAACTCCACTGCGGCAGACGCACTGCATCATCTGCCACCCGCTCGTTCACCGAATAACCTGAAATCTCCCACCTGCCACGCACAATCCCGCGCACTGGTAATTCAAACCACGTTGCGCGCCTCGATACTTCCACTTCCTGACGACTCGGCAACCAATACCTGGTGTTCACCAGCATATTCTCGATCGTGACAACAAGTGTCTCGATACGCCTGTCGATAATCGCGGCCCTGGTAAACGCCATCGACAACCGCACGACTGCACCACTCTCCCGATCCAGGTAGACCGAACCGATTGCACCGGGGCTGTCTGCATCAATCGGGCGGAACTGGATCTCATCCACATTGATCTCGCGATCAGGCAATGCAATGGTCAGCTTTCTGCCGCGCACGTACTCGTACTGTGCCGATGCAGCAGGAGACAGCGGGTGTGGCACATCGCGCACATCCTGTCCGTCTCCCAGCCGTATGCGATCGGGGAGGTTGTCGAGCACCACGCGATACCGATCGCGGTAATAGCCCACGGCAGCCGGTAGCAACGTTGTATCACGTCTGCCAACGAGCTGCTGTACACTGCGATCAGGTTGCCACCAGTAGAGTCTGGACATCAGCTCTTCGCTTTGGACAACGCGTGGCGGTATAACGGTTCCTTCGCCGAGTTGTGCGAGAAAGGCGAGGAACCCATGGGCGTTGGCCTGATAGCTGAGGAGTGTACTGTCAGCGAGCTGTTCACCGCGCCTGGCTATGGCGCGCAACACGAGCGAGTCTTCGGTAGCGCGGTGCCACTGTTGTGTGGATTGTGCCTGGACCGTCTCAGGCGCAGCAGCGGCAGTCAGGATAAGGCAAGCCGAAGAATATTTTAAGGCTCGCCAAATCATTCGTTGGGCGCGAGCTGTTCGAGGGCAGCACGGAGTGCGCCATCGCCGCGCGCGCGATACCGCAACAGCGCATTCCCGTCACCGTATGTCTCCAGTACGCGCACAAGCGCCAGCCGGACAACTGTTTCCACGGCCGCAGAATCCGCGGCTGTTTGCCGGCGTCGGGGCTGAGTAGCGCTCACGACATGCGCGCGTATCGTTTCTTCCAGCTCCTGAGTTGATGTCGCTGGCCAGCGACCGCGGATTGCTTCAACTGCAATTGTGTCCGCTTTTGCCAGAGCGCCAGCTATGCGCGGCGTATCCCACCCGCGCGGAACAGCCAGCGCGTCGTATTGTGCACTGTCAGTGACAACAACATCCGGAACAAGGCCGTGTTCAGCTGTATGACCGTTTACCGCGTCTCTTGATACCTGCTGGCCAAGTGGTGTCAGCCAGCGCGCTGTAGTAAGCCGGAGCGCCACATCGGGTGAAAGCCTGACGACGCGCTGCACGTACCCCTTGCCGTAAGTGCGTGTACCAACCAGCTGTGCGCGTCCGTTATCACGCAATGCAGCTGCAACGAGTTCTGCGGAACTCGCCGTTTGCCCATCCACAAGCACTGTGAGTGGCAACCTTACGAAGCGCGAACCACGTGCGTAGTGCACCGTATTCTCATTTGGCGAACGCCCCGAAACAGATGCCACAGTTGCGCCCCGTGGCAGAAACAAAGACGCCACACGGACACCTTCCTCCAGGAGGCCACCGCTGTTGCCACGCAAATCCAGCACCAGCACTCTTGCACCATCTGCAATCAGTGCAGCCACTGATTCTTCCAGTTCATCCGCTGCACGCGCACTTACACTCGTCAGGTGCACATAGCCGATTGTGTCTGCGACAAAGCCGGCTTCCCTTACTGCTGGCTGATGCCATTCACCCCTGGGGACAGCTATACCAAGCGTATCGCTGTACGATGCACGCTGGATCGTAAATAGAACTGTATCACTGTCACTGGCGTTATCCCGCTTTTCCGCCAACGACTCATACGGCTCACCATTCACACGAAGGATCCGGTCACCGCGTCTTATCCCGCGTGTCCACGCCGGCGAACCACTTACAACGCGGGTTACAATCGCTGTACCACCCAGTTGGCGCACTGTAAGCCCGAGCCCGCGTCCGTCGCCCTGCAGCGTTCCGCGATAACGATCCAGACCATCGGAGCGCAGCATCGCTGCATACGGATCCTGAAGCTCGCGCAGCATCCCGGATACAGCGCGCTTGATCAACTCATCGCCGGACAGCGTGTCAAGCGCGTTGGCACGTACAGATTCAATAGCAGACGAGATAAGGCGCCCTTCCACCCATTCGCCCCGCTTCTGTTCCTGATAACGACCAACAAAAAATCCCAACGCAAACGAAAACAAAGACGCTACCACGGAGACGGACAGAATCACTGCCACCCCGCGCCGTCCAGGCAAGAACCGCCTCTTCGTTTTGTGTTCGGTCATTATGCTCATAATGATAGTGTACACTCGGAGTGCACAATCAGATCGCTTCCCCGCGTTCCCTGTACCATGGACGAGCCGGATACTCCGCAGGTACCCGGAATTGTTCCCGGGATTGTTCCCGGAATCACAATTCGCAATGGTACTCCTGAATCGTAATCCGGTGGTTCAAGGCAGCCGGCCGATCTGTTAGATTTCAGTGTTCGGCACATTTGTGCACCCAGCCGGGAGGCCGCTCCCGATCATTGTTGCCGGCCAGCCTGCTGTCGAACGCAGCTTCCCGCGTACGGCTTAAGGCCGTTTCGACTGTCGTTTAGACGGCCGGTTAAACGGTCGTCTAAACTGTTATATGCTGCGCCACTCATGGTGCTTTCCGATTATTACAGTGCAACCTGTGAATAACGCTCCCGACAACCAGAGCAACCGCGAGGCGGGTCAAACGGCCCGACGCCACCCGCATACAACACTGGCCACAAGGATCGCCAGACCCTTCCTGGCCATCACCGGCAACGCTACTGCCGGCAGCGTACTACTGATCCTCGTCACTGCAATCGCCCTTATATGGGCCAACTCGCCGTGGGCCCAGGGTTACCACTCCTTCTTCGCAACCGAGTTCGCCGTCGGTACCCCGGGCGCACACCTCGCACTCTCTCTCAACGAGTGGGTAAACGATGCCCTGATGGTTGTCTTCTTCCTGGTCGTCGGGATGGAGATCAAACGCGAGATCCTCGTCGGGGAACTATCAGACCCGCGCTACGCCATGCTCCCCATATTCGGTGCAGCAGGCGGGATGCTGGTTCCGGCGCTCATCTTCACGCTGATCGCCAAAGGCACCGCTGCCAGTCACGGCTGGGGGATCCCGATGGCTACCGACATCGCCTTCGCACTCGGCGTTGTAACGCTCCTGGGCAAGCGCGTCCCCGCGTCACTCCGCGTCTTCCTGGTGGCACTCGCCATTGTAGATGACCTGGGCGCTGTACTGGTCATTGCTCTTTTCTATACATCCACACTCAATCTCACCGCACTGCTCATTGCGGCGCTCTTCTTCCTGATACTTGTCGGGATGAACCGCACCGGCTTTCAGAGCCTCATCCTCTACTGCCTCGTCGGTACCGGACTCTGGTGGTATGTCATGGCATCCGGAGTGCACGCTACAATCGCGGGCGTTCTCCTCGCCATTACTATCCCCGCGCACACGCGGGTGGACGGTGACGCGGTACTGGAAGACAGCAGCAAGATCCTGGATCGCTTTCGCGATGCAGCCATACAGGACAGCGATGTCACCGAAAACAAGGAACAGCAGATGGCGGTGTTCGCGCTCAGCACAGTCGTGCAAAACGCACAATCGCCACTGCTCCGCCTGGAACACATCCTTGGTCCGATGGTTTCGCTGATCATCATGCCGCTCTTCGCACTCGCCAATGCCGGCGTGACCTTCGGTGGTGAGCTCAGCGCGTTGGTCGAACACCCGGTTGTACCCGCCGTACTACTCGGCCTTCTCGTCGGCAAGCCAATCGGTATCGCCGGTGCAGCATGGCTCGCCATCCGACTGCGCTTTGCACAGATGCCGCGTGGTGCAACATGGAAGCGCTTCGTTGGTGTCGCTATGCTCGGTGGTATCGGCTTCACCATGTCGCTTTTCATAGCCGGCCTGGCCTTCGATGATCATGTCATCCTTGACGCAGCCAAACTCGGCATTTTCCTTGGATCAATCCTTTCATGTGCTGGCGGGTGGCTGGTACTTCAGTACTTCTCCACCCACAGCACGGACAGTGATACTGAGGTGGCGGAAAGCAACTCATGAGCTCAACCGGCATGCATATGCATCCCGGAATTGCAGCCAGTCAGCAAACCGGGGTGGCGCCTGATCACCCCGGACCCGATCCGCCGTTTACGATCAATCTGGATGACAAGCTGTTGATCGTATCCGACGTGGACGGCACGTTGCTCGATCCACAGGGGTGCTTCCCACTGCCGCTCCCGGCATTTCGTGCACTGCTGAAAGAGCAAGGCGGACTCGCAGACAATGTTCTTAACTTCGTTCTCGCATCAAGCCGGACGCTGCGTGAACTCTCTCTGCTGCAAAGG
>CAZDMG010000100.1:0-8733 GCA_964506655.1 uncultured Gemmatimonadaceae bacterium | reverse complement strand
CGTTCGCTTTGGGGGAGTGATCGTACCATGAAAAGCCGTACCTGTCTGGCGTAGTGTTCCACAAGACGAGCATTCACATTGCTTGACCAGAGTGGCTGCGCCAGCCACCAGACCACACGATTTATCGAATCCCTTGTTGCACAAGGGAGTGTCTCGTATTGCTTGCGAAGCTCAAGCTCCAGCAGTGGTGCAACGTTGTTGAGCTCACATCGGAGCGGCTCATCCATGCGGCTCAGCGCCTCGTTGAAGCGAGCCTGTGCATTACGGTCGTTTCCTTTCCAGTTCTCAACGTAACCAGCCAGGAGCGAACACCAGAATGGTGTAGCACCGCAATTTTGGGCCGCGTTTACGGCACGGGCAGTATCCTGTTGGTCGATGAGGAAACGCACCTGTTGCCCGACAAGGAAGTTGTTGCTGGGATGCTCGCGTACGAGTGCGCCAATACGTTCAATAAGTGCAGCGCGTGCGGCACGCACACCTTCTCTCTCTACAGGTAGCAGCGCTTCATCTATTCCGCGACGTTCATCCCACCCAGGTGCGCTATCCGGGCCGAGGTACCATGTGGGGCAAACAGCAACCGGTGCATAGCGGCTCAGAATCTGCCAGCCGGCCCCAACAACTTTTTCAGGTCGGTCCGGCAGGAGAACTATCCCGAAGGAGTCCTGGTGTCCCCTCTTATCCGGGCCGACGGTGCAGAAGGTATTCTTTACGCGATTTTGCGGACGGATGTAATCATGTTTGACTTCCAGAATTATCCATGATCCGGGGAACGTATCCGGCGTGACCAGAATCCGGTTCCCCCGCTTGTCGAACCCTTCGACGGCAGTGTAAGTGTAGAAGTCGGAAAGAGGAGGTCGACGTGTGAGCTCGCTCTCCTTCCATGCCCGACGCCAGTCCAGCAGAAACTCATTGATCTCAGCAGCGGCAACCGAATCCTGAGTGGTTGCCTGTGCACTGCCTGTTGCCGGCACCAGGAGCATAAGAAAAGCAAGGCAAAACCACGCATACCAGGCATGCGTACTCAGGAACCTGAATCTGGTTGATGCTCGAGCAGTCATAAAGCCTTCCCCCAGTAGTGACAGGCCAAATCCGAACCCCAACCATACACCCTTTCTGGATCCACCGGGTCGACATTGGCAGTAACTGATGGCTACAGATATATACGACACAGAATCCCGCCGGAACGCTTACCGGGACTTCTGCCTGCCGATTTATTAACTTCCCGGAATGGCCACTACATGCCGGACTACAGAGGGCCGCAGGTGACGCCAGCCACCCGCGAGGCTGCTCCGCGCACACCACCGGGCTGGTTTGCCCGCAATACGGAATTGGCGCTAAGCCTGGCCGCCGGCGCACTCACTGCCATTGGCTGGCTCGCCAGGTTCGAAGGCGCCCCCAGGAGCGTCTGGCTCACGCTCTTCCTTGTGGCGTACCTCTTTGGCGCCCTGGACATTCTGCGTGATATCGCACGCGATCTCAGAAACAACATCCTGCGCTTCAATGTCGACCTCCTTATGCTCATTGCTGCGCTCGGTGCAGCAGTCATTGACGCATGGGCTGAAGGTGCGTTCCTGCTCTTCCTGTTCAGTCTTGGGCACGCTCTCGAGAGCTACGCCATGGGGCGGACGCGCCGCGCCATTGAAGCGCTGCGTGAACTGGCGCCTGATACCGCAGTCGTACTTAGAAGCACCACAACCGGTACCACAGAGGTGCGGCTTCCGATCGAAGAGGTCGCACACGGTGATACAGTCGTTATCAAGGCTGGCGAAAGATTTTCAGTTGACGGTGAAGTCGCCGAAGGTACATCCGCTGTAAACCAGGCTGCCGTTACGGGCGAAAGTATGCCCGTGGATAAGCAGCATGGCGACCCTGTATTTGCCGGAACAGTAAATGGCGAAGGTACACTGCTCGTTACCGTCACCGCAGCTGTAGGCGACCGTACGCTGGATCGGGTTATCCGACTCGTGGCTGAAGCACGCTCAAAGCGGGCTCCCACTCAACTGCTTGCGCAGCGCTTCGAACGAATATTTGTCCCGATCGTTCTTGTGACAGCCGTGCTTCTCATCCTCGTGCCACCACTGATGGGTTTCTGGAGCTGGGACGATGCCGTCTATCGCGCGATGACCTTCCTCGTTGGCTCGTCGCCATGCGCACTCGCACTCGGCACGCCTTCTGCCATCCTGAGCGGGATCGCACAGGGTGCGCGCAATGGCGTTCTCATCAAAGGTGGCGCATACCTGGAAGGGCTCGGTACCATCAGGGTTTTTGCATTCGACAAAACCGGCACCATAACAAAAGGTGAACCGGAAGTAACTGATGTCGTTCCTGCCGCTGGTATCAGTGCCGACGAGCTGTTGAGCGCCGCCGCCGCAGTCGAGAGCCGGTCGCAACATCCGCTGGCAAAGGCTGTAATGCGTGAAGCTGCACGACGCGGACTTAACAGTGAAAGCGCTGTGGATGTGCAGAACATATCCGGGCGCGGTGTTCAGGGGGTCGCGAACGGGGCAGTGGTGCAACTGGGTAATCGTGCTCTGTACGATGTTGCAGGTGTTTCGATTCCGGGGGAGCTGTCTGAGACAGCCGCGCGGTTGCAAATAGCCGGCCGCTCGATCATGATCGTGCGCCGCGTGGCTTACGATTCTGATAATGATCCCGCTAACGATTCCAATCAGGATCTCGATCGTGCTTCAAACGAAGGAGTGTTCCTGGGTGTGCTCGGGCTCGCGGACGAACCGCGCCCTGAAGTGCATCGTGCGTTTGCTTCGCTCCGACGACTCGGTGCTGAAAAGCTCATCATGCTCACCGGTGACAACGAAGGTGTTGCACATGCTGTAGGCGACCAATTCGGCTTCGACCAGATACATGCCTCGCTGTTCCCGGAAGCCAAGGCGCGTATCGTCGGTGAGCTCGCCTCGACGGGAACGATCGCGATGACAGGAGACGGTGTGAACGACGCCCCCGCGCTTGCTGTGGCGAGTATCGGTATTGCGATGGGAGGTGCAGGTACAGCGGCCGCACTGGAAACCGCTGATATGGCACTCATGGGTGACGACCTGAACAGACTCCCTTACGCCATAGAGCTGAGCCGAGCCACGCGTCGCATCATTGCACAGAACATCATGAT
This sequence comes from uncultured Gemmatimonadaceae bacterium, assembly GCA_964506655.1. Taxonomy (GTDB): domain Bacteria; phylum Gemmatimonadota; class Gemmatimonadetes; order Gemmatimonadales; family Gemmatimonadaceae; genus Gemmatimonas. The sequence continues at coordinate 5,609 of CAZDMG010000100.1, read as the reverse complement.
CGCAATGTCTGTTATTGTGTTTCTGATCGTTGCAAGTGTGACAGGCTGGATCAGTATCGGGATTGCAGTGGTGATGCATGAGGGGAGCACACTCGTTGTGATCATGAATGCGCTCCGCCTCCTTGCATTCCGTTCTACTTCACTCCCCTGACTCCCCAGGCCAGCAGGGCCCACGCAAGTATCCAGCAGGCACCACCGATTGGTGTGATCGCTCCGAGCCACCGGATACCGGTGAATGTCATGGTGTAGAGGGAGCCACAGAAGATCACCGTCCCTGCAACGAACAGCCATCCGGCAGTCGTGAGCGCCGTTCCTTGCCACCTTGTGCACGCCCACGCAACGGCCAGCAATGCGAGCCCGTGGTACATCTGATAACGGGCCGCTGTCTCGAAGATCTCAAGCATCCGGGGCTCGACTTTGTCGCGCAGTTGGTGGGTCCCGAACGCGCCTGCTGCGACAGCGAGTCCGCTGATCAGTGCGCCGAGTTGGAAGAAAGTACGGTCCATATTGCGAAGATCAGTATGAGGTCAGTTGCTGGTATTCAGCGGGTTGGTGTCTGGCCAAGCGGGTATTCCTTTGGCGGGGTGGCACCCATGAGGTGCTGCACGAAGTAGTCCCAGCGCCGGCGCATCATGTAGTTGCTTGCGGTACCGAAGCCGTGTGCCTGGTTTGGGAGCATGATGAGGTCGAAATCCTTGCCGGCCTTGATGAGTGCATCAACCACCAGGAGTGTGTTGTCCGGGGGCACGTTGTTGTCCATCGTACCGTGTGCGAGCAGGAGTTTACCCTTCAGGTTCTTTGCCCACGTCTGGTTGGCATGTGTCGTGTAGCTGTCGGTGCCATCGGGGTTATGTGTAAGGAGCCCCTGATAGCGTTCGCCCCAGTCGTCCTCATATACGCGGTTGTCGTGGTTCCCCGATTCTGCGATCCCGACTTTGAAGAAGTCCGGATATCTGAACATGGCGCCCGCCGTTGCAAAGCCACCGCCGGAGTGTCCCCATATGCCGGCTTTATCGAGATCAATGAAGCTGTAGCGCTTGGCCAGCTCTTTCATCCCCGCTATCTGGTCTGGAAGGGTATTATCGCCCATGTTGCCGTAGTAGGCGTCATGGAATGACTTGGAGCGGTTGGGGGTGCCCATACCATCGATTGCAACGACAACGAAACCGAGTTCAGCGAGCGCCTGGTTGTCGCGGGTAGCGGGGCTGAACTGTCTGCTCCCCACCGAGCCCGTCTGCGGGCCGGGATAGATGTAGTTCACGATGGGGTACTTCTTTGTGGAGTCGAGTTGCGTTGGGGTCCACATCAGGCCGTAGAGGTCGGTCTTCCCATCGCGTGCTTTCACAGAGATGCGTGTGGGCGGTTTCCATCCTGTTGCAAGAAGCTTTGAGATGTCTGCCTTTTCCAGAGTTGTGACGAGCTTCCCGTTGGATGCATCGCGTACGACTGCCGTGGCGGGCAGGTCGGGGCGTGACCAACTGTCGACAAAATATTTCCCGGATGGGGAGAGTGTGACATTGTGGTCACCGTCTTCCGGTGTGAGGAGCTGCAGTGCGGGTTTCCCGTCAATACCGATGCGGTACAGGTGGCGGAAATACGGATCGCGGTTCTGTTCTTTGCCGACTCCCACGAACCAGATCTCGCGTGTCTTTTCATCGATGCGGAGAATGCGCTGAACGTTTCCGTCGCCGGTTGTGACCTTGCGTTTGATGAGTCCTGAGGTGAGGTCGTAGAGATACAGCTGCCCCCAGTCATCTCTTTCCGAGAACCAGAGCACTTCATTGGAGGCAGGAAAGACGCGCCAGTTGGGGACGCCATCGCCACTTTCGAACTGGGTTGCAACGCGCTCTTCGAGAACGGTGCGCACTGCGCCTGTCCCCGCATCTGCCACGCGCAGTGTTGCCACTTTGTGGTCGCGTGAGGATGAGACAAACGCGAGTTTCGAAGCGTCCGGATACCACTGAACATCGGCGAACTCACCGCCGGAGCAGCTGATGTGATCGCACAGCGACGAGCGATGCTGATCGGGTGCCATGTCGAGGCGCACCACCCTGGGCTGTGGCGCCGAAAGGTCGATGATAACACGATGGATCATTGCTACCACACTGTCGCCGACCAGAGGGTATTTCCATGCACGGAGTTCCGGGTGACCAGCGACCGTAGGCACCAGATACATTTCCCTGACGCCGCGCTGATCCTGCTGGAAGGTGGCGAGTTTTTTTGAATCCGGAGACCATGTAACGATCGGTCGGTCACTGGTGGTCCAGCCGGCATTGTCGGTGGCATACCCAAAGTCGGTAACGCCGTCGTGAGTGAGCTGCGTTTCCGTTCCTGTGGCAATATCGCGTGCCCAGAGATTCCAATCCCGGATGAATACTGCTTTGCTGCCGTCCGGAGACAGAGACTGCGGCGCCCCGCCTCTACGTCCGGCACCCGGGAAACCACCGGCGGCCGGTCGAGGCAGCCCAGTGCATGCTGCGGCATTGGTGGTGCAGTTGGTAACAGTGCCGCGCGCGGGATCCACCAGCATCATCGGCGACGATCCGTCGGTGTGGCGCACCGTGTATGTGAATCTGCCGTCTGGCAGCCATGATGGAGTGACACCGGAATTGAAAACCAGAGGGGACGTAGCGGGCGACAGGAATTTTTCGGCGCGCGCGTAGTCGTCGGCTGTCAGTACGCGGTTCTGCGCAGCAAGAGGTGCGGCAGTGAAAGGTGCCGCGAATGCGGCAAGGAGGAGCAGCAGGGTGCAGCGCTTCATCTCAGTGGTTTGTTGAAGTAATCACAGGTCACTGTTAAGGATACAGCCCGGGGAGGTTTTGAGGGCACTGTTAAGGATACTCATCAGGGCACTGTTCAGGGCACTGGCAACTGCATCCGGAGTCGCTACTATTCCATGCTCAATGCTTAAACCCAAGTTGTTTACAACTCTGAAGAGCTATAACCGCCAGCAGTTCGGCAGGGATGCTGCGGCTGGCGTGATTGTGGGTGTGGTAGCTCTTCCTTTGTCGATCGCACTTGCCATTGCGAGTGGCGTGACACCCGATCGCGGGCTGTGGACGGCCATCGTAGCCGGCTTCCTGATTTCATTCCTCGGCGGCTCGCGAGTCCAGATCGGCGGACCTACCGGCGCCTTTGTAGTCATTGTTTACGGGATCGTCGCGCAATACGGAGTCTCCGGACTCATCGTAGCGACCTTCATGGCCGGTATTATACTCATCGCACTCGGCCTTCTGAAACTGGGCACCATTATCCGGTTCATACCGCGTCCGGTGATAGTTGGTTTTACGGCGGGTATCGCGGTGCTTATTGCCGTCGGCCAAGTGCGCGATGCGCTGGGGCTCCGGATCGAGCATTTGCCCGGAGACGCCAAGGGGCAGGTGCTCACCTACGCAGCCAACATTGATACAGTCAACTTCTGGGCATTTGGGATAACTGCGCTGTCGCTTCTGGTGCTGGCCGGCTGGCCGCGGATAAGCAGGCGTATTCCTGCGCCTCTTGTGGTGCTGATAGGTGCGACTGCGGTGGTGCAACTGGCAGGGATCGGAGTTGAAACGATCGGTTCGCGTTTCGGCGAGATCAGCGCGAACATACCGCGGCCGGTGGTACCGGATCTTACTCTGAGCGAGATACGCATGCTGATCGGTCCGGCGGTGTCCATTGCACTGCTTGGCGCCATCGAGTCACTGCTTTCAGCTGTTGTAGCGGACGGAATGATTGGCGGTTCGCACCGCTCGAATATGGAGCTGGTGGCGCAGGGAGTGGCCAATACAGCTTCATCGATATTTGGTGGTATACCGGCAACGGGTGCAATAGCACGGACTGCAACCAACATCAAGAATGGTGGCCGGACGCCGGTCGCGGGGATGGTTCACGCGCTTACTCTGCTTGTGATCACCCTGTTTCTGGGTTCGTATGCCGCTCTCATACCAATGGCGGCACTGGCTGCGATTCTGCTGATGGTTGCATACCACATGAGCGAGTGGCGGGTGTTCCGCGCTGAACTGTCGTCACCGCGTGAAGATGTGGTGGTGATGCTGACTGTGTTTTTCCTGACGATATTTGTGGATCTGACAGTTGCAATTGAGACGGGAATGGTGCTTGCGGCGTTCCTCTTTATGAAGCGGATGTCCGATGTTGTCGGAGTCTCGGTTATACCGACATCTGACAGAGGTGAGGAGGTTCATGACGACGATGCGGTGGCGTCTTACGATATCCCGCGTGGCATAGAGATTTTCGAGATTAACGGCCCGCTGTTTTTCGGTGCAACGTCTGCATTCCGGGAAACCATGGGTCAGGTAGCGGGGCGCCCACGTGTACTGATCCTCCGTATGAGGCAGGTATCAGTACTGGACGCGACAGCGCTGCATACCCTTGCAGACGTCGCCCGGAGAAGCCGGAAAGACGGAACATTGCTGCTGCTTTCAGGAGTACGTCCCGAAGTGCGTGAGACGCTGTTGGGCTCCTTTGCAGGCGACGTGATCGGTGAACAGAATATCCTGGCTCAGTTCTCGCAGGCAGTTGAGCGGGCACGCGATGTAGTATCGCTGGCGCGGTAGAAGCAACTATCGCGCCGGCGCCAGCGTTCTTTCAAAGAATGCCCATACCCGATTCCATGAATCGATCTGTTCCGGCGAATCATCGCGGAGCAGCGTCGTGCGGTTTACGCGTCGGCTGAAGGTGTGTCCAACGCTTGTGGGGCCCGGAGTCGGATTCTCGTAGATCTTCGTTTCAGCGAGTCCTGATTTCCGCGCCACGAGTGCATCGATGAGTGGCCTGGCTTCCTCGAAGTTGACATCTGCGTCATTGGTTGCCACGTGCACGAGGATCGGTTTCATGAGGCTGTCGACGTGGTAGTACGGTGAGCGGCGGACATATTCGTCGCGCTGCTCGAAGGGGAGCCCACGGAGACGTTCCTGGGTTGCGAAGCTGCGCTGATAACCGGGTCCCTTGTAAGAGAGCCTGAAGATCAGGTTGGTTACCGGCACGATTGCAGCGCCCGAACGGAACTGAGCGGCTGCGCCACGGAACATCAGGTGCGCCGTGATAAAACCGCCATGACTCCAACCCATTATTCCAATCCGCGAGGTGTCCACGGATGGCATGGACCGCAAAACCGAAACGGCGGATTCGACGTCATCCAGTTCATAGCCGCCGTAATCGATGGCATTGTACAGCTGTGCACCGTAGCCAGTGCTGCCGCGGTATTCAGGTGCGATGATAACGTAGCCACGCTGTACTGCCTCAATGATGAAAGGCAGGTACATCTGGTCCATGTTGCCATGCACTCCACCGTGCACCCACACCATGGCAGCATGTGCAGCGTTTCCTTTCGGCTCCAGCGGCTCGAATACGTAAGCCGGAATGCTCATCTGGTCGGCGCTGCTTGCGTAGCTGATCTTGCTGTACTTCATGACGCCGCTGGCGCGGGCCTCGAAGATGCTGTCGGTAACGCGTTTGGCTTCGATCTGTCGGGCGAAATCTGCCTGTGGGTGATCTTCCGGGCGGTTGCTGACATAAAGATCCCGTGCACGTGTGCTGTCCATGGTGACGACAGCACGACGTGCACCGGTGTTTTGTGCCTCAAGTGGTGAGAGGGTAGCGAGGAG
>CAZDMG010000099.1:0-8739 GCA_964506655.1 uncultured Gemmatimonadaceae bacterium | reverse complement strand
CTGGTGGTCCTGATTACCGACATAAACGAACCTTCGTACGTGAAGGGAGCGTGCAGGCGTGTTTCCGTGTTCATGAATGTCTTTGATGTTCATGTAAACCGTTATCCGGTGAGCGGCACTGTGGAGTTTGTGGAACGGAAGGCCGGCAAGTTTCTCAATGCCATGGCTGAGGCTTCCAGTGTTGAAAATGAGCAGGCTTCCGTCGGTATCAACACCGGGAATTACCGCATACTTATGCGACAGATCGCCGGGCTTATCGCGCGGCGTATTATTACAGACAGTGTGGTAAACGACAACGCACGTCAGGGCGAACGGATGGGGCTTATCCGTTTCGGTTCGCGGGTGGATATTTTCCTGCCACCCGATGCGACTCTCCGGGTTACCACCGGAGAGCGTGTGAAAGCAGGCATATCTGTTCTTGCAACACTTCCTTCTGCCCAGGATCACAGTGGCTGACAGAAAGCGTCTTGGCAGGGAGTCCGCGGTGCTGGCACTCCCAAATGGTTTCACAATGGCGAACCTGTTTTTTGGGATGTTCGCGATCGTGGCGGCCGCACGTGGGCAGCCGGATGCGGCTGCACGCTACATCGTGTTCAGCGCTATTGCTGACATGCTCGACGGCAGGATCGCGCGTGCAACGAACACGGGTTCGCGATTTGGTTCCGAACTGGACTCACTGGTCGACGCGGTTTCTTTCGGCGTCGCACCCGGCCTCATCATGTACTTTGTGGTTTTCAACCGCACCGGATGGGACTGGATCTTCTGCTTCCTGTTTACTGCCTGCGCAGTTATCCGGCTCGCCAGGTTCAATGTCGAACAGGCAGGTAAGGCTAAGACACACTTCACCGGCCTGCCAAGCCCTGCCGCTGGCCTGACGCTCGCCACTTACTACTGGTTCAGTCAGACCACGCTGTACACCGATACAATGCTGGCGGATTTGCCGTGGCATCAGATGCTCCGCTTTGTGATGCTCGGACTTGGCATGCTCATGATCAGCAATGTGCAGTATGCAGCTGTTCCGACTGTTGGATTCCGCTCCATTCGCGGTGTGCTCGGGAGTATGCTGGTGGCCGGCACACTGGCAGGCGTGATATTCCTTCCCAAGGAGTTCTTCTTCCCTGCCCTGATGGCTTACGTGCTCTTCGGGATCGCGCGGACGGTTTTCATCGGCCTCCTGGACAGGCGCCCGCAGGAGAGTTTCGCACGCAGTGGCCGGAGTACGGGTGACAGCGGACGGAGAGCGATAAGCAAGGGCGGAGATAGTTTCAACAATGAGTTCGATCAGTCGGATGACCCGGCTGATGAAGAAGCGGGTTACTCAGCACCACGACGCCGCAGAAGAAGGCGGCCACCTCGTAAGGATCACAGACGTTCACCGGACCAACAGGACAATAAAGAATGAGTCACTATCGTATCGCGATACATATACTGCCGCGCCGCGGAATCCTTGATCCCCAGGGCATCGCAGTCGCGAATGCGCTTCATTCACTCGACTTCGGCTCGGTAAGCGACGTCCGCATCGGCAAGTACATACTGATTGAAACCGAAGCCGACTCTGCTGAAAGCGCACGGGCATCGGCAGACAGCATGTGCAGAAAACTGCTGGCCAACACGGTAACCGAAGACTTTGAGATTGCGTCGGTGGAGGCACTGTGAAGTTCGGTGTTGTTCAGTTCACCGGTGCCAACTGCGACGAGGATGCGTGGCGCGCAGCCAGGCTCATGGGACACGAGGCTGTCTACCTCTGGCATAAGGAGCCGGATATAAAGGGGTGTGATGTCATCATCCTCCCCGGCGGTTTCAGCTATGGGGACTACCTGCGTCCCGGCGCCATTGCACGCTTCAGCCCGGTTATGCAGGAAGTCATCGCGCATGCAAAGCGGGGCGGAACCGTACTCGCCATTTGCAATGGCTTCCAGATAGCATGCGAAGCAGGTCTTCTTCCCGGCGTCCTGTTGCGCAACGCGTCACTCCGGTTCGTTAGTGCACCGGTGCACCTACGGGTTGGATCAACCGCCACACGCTTTACTGCCAGCTATCGCCTGAATCAGGTCATACAGGTGCCGATTGCGCACGGCGATGGCAGGTATTTCGCCGACGGCGACACACTGGAGCGCCTCGAAGGCGAAGGACGCGTTGTGTTCCGCTACGTGGACCGCGATGGCAATGCTACGGACGCTTCCAACCCAAACGGTTCAATGCGCAACATCGCCGGCATCATCAACGAACAGGGTAACGTACTCGGTATGATGCCACACCCCGAGCGGGCACTTGAAAATATTCTGGGCTCCACCGATGGCATCCCACTTTTTGAATCGCTGCTTACCACAATGACAGCAGGAGCCGGAGCATGAGCAAGCCAGCTTTGCGCCCTGTCGAGTCGCGCCCCGGTGATCCGGAAATCACCCCTGCCCTCGTGGCCGAACATGGTATCACGCCATTTGAATACGACCGCGTTGTTGCCATGCTTGGGCGCACGCCGACGTTTACTGAAATCGGTATAGTAAGCGCACTCTGGAGTGAACACTGCTCGTACAAGCATTCGCGTCCACTTCTTAAGACTCTCCCGACAAAGGCACCATGGGTGCTGCAGGGTCCGGGTGAAAACGCCGGTGTAATCTCTGTCGGCGAAGGGCTTGCCGTGGCGTTCAAGATTGAATCGCACAACCATCCGTCGGCAATCGAGCCATATCAGGGCGCTGCTACCGGTGTCGGTGGGATACTGCGCGATGTGTTCACAATGGGTGCCCGCCCGATTGCGTCGCTCAATTCGCTCCGTTTCGGAGATCTTTCATCACCGCGCGTCCGCTGGCTCTTCACAGGTGTTGTGAAAGGTATCGGTGACTACGGCAATTGCGTCGGAGTTCCCACCGTAGCCGGTGAAGTCGTCTTCGACCCGTCCTACGAGGGGAACCCGCTGGTAAACGCCATGTGCATCGGGCTTATGCGGGAGGAAGAGCTGATCCTCGCGGTCGCCGCAGGTGTTGGCAACCCGATCATGGCGGTCGGTGCCAGGACCGGACGCGATGGTATTCACGGCGCATCATTCGCATCTGAAGAGCTGTCGCATGAAGCCGATGCAAAGCGCCCCATGGTGCAGGTCGGCGATCCGTTCACTGAAAAGCGGCTGCTCGAAGCATCCCTGGAACTGATCCGCAGCGGGCACATCGTCGGCATCCAGGATATGGGTGCAGCGGGCCTTACATCGTCCTCTGCTGAAATGGCTGAGCGCGGTGATGTTGGTGTCACCATCGATGTAACGCGCGTCCCCGTGCGCGAACAGGGGATGACGCCATACGAGATCCTGCTGTCGGAATCGCAGGAACGCATGCTGGTGGTTGCAAAGAAGGGGCATGAGCAATTCGTTCACAACATTCTCGCCAAGTGGGATCTGGAATCCGAAGTTATCGGTGAGGTCATTGAAGAGCCTGTTTACCGCGTTACAGAAGGCGACCGTGTTGTCGCTGAGTTCCCCGGTTCAAGGCTCGTTTCGGAGTGTCCGCACTACACACTTGAGGGCGTCGAAAGCGCTGAGCTTCGTGCTGCTCGCGAACGCGACCCGTATGCAGTGTCGGAACGCCCTGAAGAAAGCGACCCGATGTGGACGCTGGAACAGCTGCTCTCCTCCCCGACCATAGCCAGCAAGGCGTGGGTGTGGCGTCAGTTCGATTCCACAGTACGCACCAGCACGGTAATGGGCCCGGGTTCGGATGCGGCCGTTGTAAGACTTCCGGATACGCAGCGCGCTATCGCCGTTTGCGTGGATGGCAACGGTCGGCACGTCGCACTCGATCCGCGGAACGGCGGACGCGCTGCTGTCGCTGAAGCTGCACGCAATGTGGCATGCACCGGTGCACGCCCGTTGGCTATCTCCAATAACCTCAACTTTGGTAACCCCAAGCGTCCCGAGGTTTACTATCAGCTCAGCGAAGCCATTGCCGGAATGGGTGAAGCCTGCCTTACGCTTTCAACTCCGGTAACTGGCGGCAACGTCTCGCTCTACAACGAGAATCCGCACGGTGCGATTCATCCAACTCCGGTAATCGGAATGGTTGGTCTCATCGAGTCGCTGGATCACATCACTCCGTCCGGTTTTCAGAAGAAAGGCGATGCGATCATTCTTCTTGGTGAGCCTACAAACGAACTGGGAGCAAGCGAATACCTGCTTCGTATACACGGCTTGGCAGTCGGCACTCCGCCGCATTGCGACCCGGCAAAGGAACGTGTTCTGATTGATACGCTGCTTGAGCTGATTCAGGGTGGCAAAGTTGTATCTGCGCACGATTGCAGCGATGGAGGACTCGCAGTTGCACTCGCAGAGTGTGCAATCAGCAACCGGAACACAGCATTCGGCTTCACTGCAGATCTTTCCCGCTGGTCGGGGCTTTCACTGCGCGGGCTTCTCTTTGGTGAAGCACATGGACGCATTGTTGTAAGCACCAGACACGCCAGCGAAGTGCTTGCAGCAGCCGCAGCAAAGGGAGTGCCCGCTACACAGATCGGCACTGTTCAACCGGCCGCAAGCGGCATGCAATTCACCGTTGGCAGCAAAACATTCAACACCGACGTCACGCGGATGGCACGTGCATTCCACGACGCGATCCCGGGAATCATGGACGGCACATCGGCCGCAGACAGCGCCATGGCTTCATCGAACGCTCCAACCGAAGACTGACAGGGACTGATCCGCAATGGGCGGCATTTTTGGTATTCATGGTCATCGCAGCGCTGCTGTGATGACCCAGCTTGGTCTCTACTCACTTCAGCACCGTGGGCAGGAGTCGGCCGGCATTGTAGCAGTCGATGACACCGGCCGCGCCAACGCAAGCAGAGCGATGGGCCTGGTATCGGAGGCATTCGATAAAGCCGAACTTGGCAAGTTGCCGGGGCCGATTGCACTCGGGCACACCAGATACAGTTCTGCCGGTTCCACAGTCATCGAGAACGCACAACCGCTTCTGGCACGCGTCGGTACCGGGCACATTGCGCTCGCGCACGACGGCAACATCACAAACGGAATGCAACTCCGGCGCGAGCTGGAGGAACAGGGCGCGATTTTCACCGGCACGCGCGATTCCGAAGTCGTAGTGCACCGCATCGCACGCGCCAAAGCCGACACCCCGGAAGGACGTGTTGCTACGGCACTCCAGGGCGTGGACGGCGCCTATTCCCTGCTGATACTCATCAACAACACAGTCATCGCTGCACGCGACCCGTATGGTTTTCACCCGCTCGTAATAGGCAAACTCGGCGACGGCTGGGTGTTTGCATCGGAGACGTGCGCGCTCGATATTGTTGGTGCCACGTATGAACGTGAAGTGGAGCCAGGCGAGATAATATCCATCGATGCGCGCGGGTTCCGGAGTATGAAACCGCTGCCGGATGCGCCGCTCAGTCGATGTATTTTCGAGCACGTGTACTTTGCGCGCCCCGACAGTAAGGTGTTTGGCAGCAGCGTCAACGATGCGCGAAGGCGTCTGGGGAAGCAACTTGCAATAGAACAACCTGCACCCGATGCCGATCTCGTCTTTGCAGTCCCCGATTCCGCCAACTCTGCCGCACTCGGCTTCGCCGAGCAATCCGGGCTGCCGTTCGAACTTGCACTGATACGCAATCACTATGTCGGACGCACCTTTATTCACCCCGTTCAGCAGGAGCGGGATGCAAAAGTCAAGATCAAGTTCAACCCCGTACGTGAACTGCTGGAAGGGAAACGTGTCGTTATGGTGGATGACTCCATCGTGCGCGGCACAACAATCCGCGGGCTCGTTGCACTGATCCGGAAAGCCGGAGTGCGCGAGATACACATGCGTGTAAGCAGCCCGCCTGTGATAAGCCCATGCTATTACGGCATCGATATGCCGCGGCGTGGCGAACTCATCGCAACACAGATGTCGCACGATGAGATGGTGCATCATCTCGGTGTCGACTCGCTCGGCTATCTCTCCATAGACGGTTTGCTGTCGGCAATGCCAGACGGTAAGGAGGGATACTGTTACGCCTGTTTCTCCGGCAGGTATCCGACAGTCATTCCGGACGAGATGAAGGATAGCTGAACCACTGAAACAACCCTGACTATATGTGTGGAATCTTCGGTATTTACGGTCACCCCGGTGCAGCGGCACTAACCAGACTGGGGTTGTACGCCCTTCAACACCGGGGGCAGGAATCCGCCGGAATAGTCGCAGTAAACGATGATGGACAGGCCCGGGTGAGCCGCTCAATGGGGCTCGTTGCCGACGCGTTTCCTGCAGGTGAGATCACAAGGCTTGATGGCAGTATCGCAATCGGTCACACGCGCTACAGCACAGCCGGCACCTCTGTAATAGAGAACGCGCAACCTGTACTCGCGCAAGCCAAAGCCGGACATATTGCACTGGCGCACAACGGCAACCTCCCCAACGCCAGAGAGTTGCGACAGGCGCTTGAAGCAGATGGTGCGATTTTCTCCGGCACAATGGATTCCGAAGTTGTAGTCCACCGGATAGCACGATCGCACGCCGCATCACCAGAAGCCCGCGTTGTGGAAGCGCTGCAGGGCGTGGACGCTGCATACGCGCTTCTCATTCTTATTGACAAGACGCTGATAGCAGTGCGCGACCCATACGGTTTCCGCCCGTTGGTTATGGGCAAACTCGGCGATGTATGGGTATTCGCATCAGAGACCTGCGCACTGGATATCGCGGGCGCGGAGTATGTGCGCGAAGTTGAACCAGGCGAAGTGCTCGCGCTGAATGACAGCGGGATGCGGAGCAGCAGGCTTTCTGTGAAAGCGCCGCTCAGCCGCTGCATTTTTGAGCACGTGTACTTTGCACGTCCCGACAGCGATCTCTTTGGCAGCAACGTGAGTGAAACGCGACACCGGCTGGGACGACAACTGGCAAAGGAGCAACCGGCTCCGGGTGCCGATATTGTATTTGCGGTGCCGGACTCGGCCAACGGTTCTGCACTTGGTTTCGCAGCCGAATCCAGAATCCCCTTTGAACTGGCACTGATTCGCAATCACTATGTGGGCAGGACATTCATTGATCCAACGCAGCAGGAGCGTGACGCGAAAGTGAAGATCAAGTTCAACCCCGTGCGCGAGCTGATCGAAGGAAAGAGCGTGGTAATGGTGGACGACTCCATTGTGCGCGGCACGACGACACGCGGCCTTGTGGCGCTTATCAGGCGGGCCGGTGCGCGCGAGATCCACATGCGCGTAAGCAGCCCACCGGTTGTAAGTCCGTGCTATTACGGCGTGGATATGCCCGACAAGAATCAGCTCATCGCCACCCGTATGCCGCACGACGAGATGGTACACCACCTTGGCGTTGACTCACTGGGATATCTGTCGACGGAGGGAATGCTGGAAGCCATGGCAGACGGCAAGAGCGGCTATTGCTACGCCTGCTTCTCGGGGCGCTACCCGACAGAGATACCCGAGGGCGCGGTAGCGGGGCTCCCCGGGCGGTAGGAGGATTTGTAACGAACCCGAGGAGCAAGAATACACAAACCCGGATGGACTGGGTGTTTCAATAGCACATTGTAGCGAAGCAGCTGGCCCTGCCCGACAGCCTAACCAGGCAACATTGTCACGGGCGATCCGAGCTGCACTCTACTATATCTTTCAACCGTTTCAAAGCGCGATCCCATCCGGCTGAGATCCCATCCAGGAACATACCCGCTTCAGCGAACCGCTCGGTATCAAGTGAATAAAGCACTTCCCGGCCCTTCGGCTCATGTGTCACAAGCCGTGCTCGCTCAAGTACCCGCAGATGCTTCACTATTGCCTGCCGCGTCACACTGGAGCCATCCGCGAGCTTCGTCGCGGATTGTGCCCCCTGTTCACCAAGACGTCTTACGAGTGAGAGCCGGGTGCGATCGCCGAGTGCGGAAAACACATCGGCTGCGACGTTATCAGATACCTTCAAGATACCTCGCCAGGTTCTCTGCCTGCGCGGACCACCCTCCGTCATTCAGAAGGAATGCACGCTGCCGGCGATGTATCGGGACATTCTCAAAACCGGATTCAACAATAGTAAGAAGAGTGCCATCCACTGTTGGCTCCAGAGTGAACTCGACCAGCGTAGTTGGCTCGTTCTCCGGGTCGATCTCAGCGTCAATCCCGAAAGGGATCCAGTGAAAGCTGAAATAGCTTTCTGGTTCGATGCGTTCAACAGTACAGAAAGTAAATGCCTCTTGTGGTATTCTGACCGGTGATGGTGGTAATCCCAATTGACGCTGACCTTCATGAATCTCGGACTCATCGAAGGAGCGGAGGAAGGTGCCAGCGACTGGCTTACCCACAGTGAAAGGTCCATTGAGTTCGACGCCGAACCACGAACCAAACTCACGGTGGTCAGTAATAGCGCGCCACACCCGGGATACGGGGGCCCCAAGTGTGACAGTCTTTTCGATACGGTTAGTGGACTTCATGGGCTTCACCAGGACAGAAAAGGGATATCATGCAACCAATCGGTTGCAGAACAGGGTGAAGAGTAACCAGTCACGCCACTTCGTGCAACCAATCGGTTGCAGTTATTGAAAGGACACTGTTTTGAAGCTTCTGGACTTTACTGCGCTCGAAGGTGGGGATGGCGTGGTAAAGCAGGCTAAGATTACAAGCTTGGGAAACAGTGATCGCAAACATTGGCAATTGAAGTACCACCAAACAAAAAATCCCAACCCTTGCAGGCTGGGATTTTTTCACCAGTGGAGGTGAGGGGAATCGAACCCCTGTCCGAGACAAGATCGACC
>CAZDMG010000098.1:0-9013 GCA_964506655.1 uncultured Gemmatimonadaceae bacterium | reverse complement strand
TTGGAGCTCACCAGAACGTTCGCAAGGCATACACGTGCAATTGCAGCTTCTGGATAGGCCTTGATCCCTTCCTCAGCGGCAGCCTTTGCCTCAGCCCATTTCTCCTCGCGGGCAAACCGCACACACTGAAGCTCGGGCTCGATCTGCTTCCTGGCTTCCTTGAGCGCCTTGGAAGCTGAGGTAGCCGCTGCGGTCATGGTATTGCCTTCATGCACACCGAGTGGCTGCACAAGGTTGTTGTCACGCGCAACAACCAGGATCGGCTCCAGCCGGAATCCAGTCGGCGTCTTGGTAACGGTGCCCTGGATGTACTCCTCAGCGCGTACCTGCGTGGCCAGCAGCTTAGCGTCATGGGGAGCCAGTGGCTCGGTGATGGAAAACCCGGATGCCTGCAAAACGGCATTGATCTCTTCCTTCTGAAGCACATACACCTGCTTCCAGGGGAAGTCGGTCCGGATCCGCGAACGAATGGCGTCGGCGGCCAGAACGCTCAGCCCGTTATCACCGGCCAACGTCCGGAAGTTATCAACCATCACCCGGGTTGCATTTGGGTCGGGGGCGCGTGAGCTCTGAGAAACCGCAACCTGTGGTGTCGTAAGAACACTCACCACCAACCCGAAGCAAGCAACCGTTTGTAGATGTCGTGACATCAAAATGAAGACCTCCGCACGAGTCTCCATCGGATACACAGAGAACGGTACTGTGCGCCGATGCTTTCTCATGAGCCGTGCGACTTGCTCATGAGCGTCTGGAAGAACTATGGAACTTGGCAGGAAACTGGATCTCTGGCAAGCGCCGACAGACGCCGACACTGCAAAAGACCATGGGCGAAGAGGGACTCGAACCCCCGACATCCTGCGTGTAAAGCAGGCGCTCTAACCAACTGAGCTATTCGCCCGGTTTGGCCTGGTGTCTGATATCCCCTCACAAGAGATACCATACCAGACGTACACGGTTCCAGATCAGCCTTTCAGGATGGCAGCTGGTACGAGCACTACATAACCAAGCACAAGCAGTACCGGGCCGACGGTGGTACCACCCGCCCAGAGATCCGCGTACCCAGCCAGCAGAGCCACAACTACTGCTCCCCACAGGATAAAAGCCCGGTTCCGGGCTGACTTGGATTGAGACATGGCGCGCAGAATACCCCAACGAGGGCACCTTGAGCAAGGCGCTTCACCAAATCCTCATGATTCGGTACCGGATTTCCCCTCCTTGACGCCACTTTCGGCGTCTCCGGGAGCCTTCTGGCCCGATTCAGCTTCTAAAACGTTGCTCCCCGGCTCCTCGTTGACTTTCAATGCCTCGGCGAGTGCCGCCGCCTCCAGGATAGCGTCCGCGCGCCGCATATCCTCCAGCCGGCGTCGGTCGCGCCGGCGGCGCATCACTACCGCCGGTCCTATCAGTACCACCAGTACGGCAGTGAAAGCCCAGATGGCGCTGATAAACGCCAGCGCACCGTATCGGCGTCGGGTCTTTGCTTTCCAATGCTTGTTGAACTGATCGCTGGTAATGCCGTAGGCGCTGCGCAGCGCGATTTCAAAGGACCCGCTCTCCTTCCAGTACCGGAAAAAATTTGAAAGCCCACGCTCTCCATCGAGCGCCAGCAGCTCCGACACTGCCCTATGCGCCAGCGCATAATGCCATGACGCTGAAGCACCACCCTGTCTGAAGCCCCGATCCATGGAGTCCAGATCCGGAAGGACCCGCCAGATCATCGCGATCGAAGTCTCAAACACCTGCTCCCGCCCCCACTCGTTGGCGGCAACACTGGCATAACCTTCGTCAAACCAGCGAGGGGGAAGGCCGTTAAGCGCTTCGTGCAGCGCCAGATGCGCAAGCTCGTGCCGTAGGGTACGAAATGGGTCGCCTCTGCGGTTGGCTGGCCCACCGGCCCGCATTACCACGCGGCTGAGCTTCGGGAACGCCACAGCAATACTCCATTCCGGCGGGGCATCGCCCACCCATAAACGAAACGTCCGCTCATCCGGTGCCAGTGCAATCAGGACCTGGTCCCGGGGACGCGGAAGCCCTGGGAAACTATCGTTCTGTACCGCGGCCTCCAGTATTGAGCGGGCCAGAACTTCGTTGCCGCGACCACTCACTACCGTGAACCGGGAGCGAGCGAGCGTAATACCATTCTCACCCAGGTCGGGAAGTTGCTGCCCTGCCGCGGTAGGAGCACCGGGGCGCACCGCAGCAGCACCGCTGTCAACCGGAGCGGCCAGCGCAAGGAGGGCGGCAGCGAGCCCCCCTGACACTCTCAGGACGAGCTGAGAGCCTCCGCGCCTTGACCGTGTCCCGCCGCCGCATCGCTGCACTTCTTTCCCCATGGGCTGAAGCTGTTCGCCGCAGCTGCCCGGCGCCAAACCGAGATAGCTGCATCCGTTTTTGATTCCAATTCCAGTGTCCGACCCAGCTCAAAGGCAGCTTCCAGAAAATTCGGACCGATCTGAAGTGCATGTTCGAAGGTTTGACGCGCTTCGTCGAATTCACCACGCAACCGCAGAGCTATCCCGCAATATAAGTACGCATACAGCCGCGATCGCCGGTCTGCGGCCTTCGAAGTCGCAAGATCCATCAGCAAGTGAACCGCGCGCTCCGTTTCCCCGCTCTCGACAGCGTGGAAGCCACGCACCACGCGCGCCAGTGTATATCCCGCATCAATTCCGCTGATCCGCTCCAGCAGAAGATCAGCAGCATCAAGGCGCCCCAGCGAAACAAACGTCCACGCAAGGAGTGTCCCGGCCTCAATGTTGAGCGGTGCCAGACTCAGTGCCGTACGCAGCGGCTCCTCAGCAGCCTCGGCGTCGCCCGCACTGAGAAGACTCCAGCCCTTCTCGATATATGTGGATGCGCCAAGATGGTCAACGCGTGCGCTTGTTACAGAACCGGACACGGTTGAACCCTTCGCCTCAATCACCTTCCAACGGGAAATCAACCCACGAACTTTCTCCCGCAACTCCTGTCGGGCAGTTATCGATGCATCAATTTTCCGGTGCAACCGCGTGATCTCACCGCGCAATCCGTCCAGTTCGCCCTTTGTAACCGAGTCCTCTGAAATCCTGGCATCAATGACAGCGAACAGATCCAACAGACTTTCAAGCGACGCGTCATTCTGGACTGGTGCACCCTTGGGCGTCCCTGTTGTGTTACGCTCTGTCATGACTCTTCCCGCGACATGACGACTGGAAAACGAGCCGACTCCAACAGGTCGTTTATGACAGTAGCAAGATCATTCAGCATTACTACGTGATCGGCACCGGCAGTCTCAAATGCAGCAACCGGCATCCCCGGTATTACGCAGGAGTCCCTGTGCTGTACGATGCCAATTCCACCCGATTTACGGATGCGATCGAGTCCATCAGCACCGTCCCTTCCCATTCCTGTCATCACGACTCCGGCGCAGTTGCTCCCAAACAGCGCTGCAGCATCACTGAAGAGTGGATCAGCAGCCGGCCGCACTCCCCATATTGGTGGTCCATTATGCAATCCAAAAACCAACTCGCCTCCTGAACGCCTGAGCGACA
The DNA here is from genome assembly GCA_964506655.1 of uncultured Gemmatimonadaceae bacterium. GTDB lineage: Bacteria > Gemmatimonadota > Gemmatimonadetes > Gemmatimonadales > Gemmatimonadaceae > Gemmatimonas. The sequence continues at coordinate 5,483 of CAZDMG010000098.1, read as the reverse complement.
GGTGTGAACCACCACGCGCCACGTACACCTGCTCCGACTCAATCCGCATACCTTCTGCAACTTCCGTCACGGGCATACGTGACAACTGATCCAGACGCTTTGCCAGCGACGCTGTGAACTGTTCGGGTAAATGCTGTACAACAATGAACGCCGTACGCGGCGCAGGAGCCAGCTGAGGAATTACCTGAGTCAGTGCGGCCGGGCCACCAGTCGACGAGGCTATGCAGATAATCCGCTCCGGTGGCGACTGCCTGTTCGTTCGAGCGGCTCCCCTGGCAGGGACAACGGATCTCCGCGACTCCGTCGACGGAGTACTCCGCAGTTCCGTTGGCATACCCGTCGCTGCAACTGCACGGGATGCACGCTGCCTGCCGGCCATTGTGTCAGAACATCCGAGAATGCCAAGTCTCTTCCCACCTCTTACATCCGCGGCTGCACGCAGTGCTTCACGCAACGCATCCTGTACCTTGCTCAGATCCAGACTGATGGGGCCGGACGGTTTTGCAATGAAATCCACTGCGCCGAGTTCCAGTGCAGTGAGAGTTGCAGATGCACCACCATCGCTGCCGCCGGCACTCAACATGACAACCGGGCGCGGGAAATGCGTCATGATCCGACGCAGCGTCTCCAGACCGTCGATTCCGGGCATTTCAATGTCCAGTGTGATGATGTCCGGATTGAGCACCGGTATCCTGGCAAGTGCATCCTCGCCATCACGCGCTGTACCCGCGACCGTGAATCCCTCACTGTCCGTGATAATATCCGATACGACTCTTCGCATGAACGCGCTGTCGTCCACCACAAGTACCCGATACATCCGCTCGCTCACCCCACTGGTTCGGTGAGATACTGCCAAAGTCTGTTGCTCCCCGTGGTGATGCTGTCTTTACTGGCATGAGCTGCCGGTCCCGTGCCGGAGTCAGCTCTTTCGCCGATGGTCTCCAGATTGCCCCGTACGATTTCATTCGACCGATCCATAGCGAGCGCCCGCTTCCAGGCATTGGCTGCGGCTGTACGGTCACCCTTGCGATAGTGGATATTCCCGATCCGGAGATACACATCGCTTCCGTGTTCTGCGTCCAGGCGGACTGTACGCAGATAGGAATCGAGCGCCTCGTCAAAGCGCTGTGCTCTGTAGTAGTAGTCGCCCAGATTCTTATGCAGCTGCGGTACGTTCGAATCCTCCAGCAATGCGTGCTCAAGAGTGCGCGCACTGAGTTCAAAATTTCCGCGCCGTTCAAGTGCGACTGCCAGATTATTGTGAAGCACAGCTGAATGCGGATGGACCGACAGTCCTTCCTCAAGCGCAGCAACCGCGCCATCCAGGTCTCCACTCAGCGCAGCTGCGAGGCCGGCGTAGTGGTACCACGCGGTGTCAGGGCATCGGTCACCCCATTCCTCACGTGCTTTTCTGAGATGCGATGCGGCGGCAACCGGATCGCGATGCCGCAACGCCAGTACTGCGCGCGAAAGTGATATACGTGGTTCCGGCGAAACAGCGCGACGCTCTGCTTCATCCAGCATGGCTGCAGACTCGTCGTAGTTCCCAGTGCACTCAAGAGCGAACGCCAGATTCAGAAAAATGCCGCTGCGTGCATCCGGCTCAGCGGCTGCTTCGCGCAACGTTGCCTCAGCCCGCCTCCAATCCTGACGTCGCAGCTGCACAAGGCCAAGGTGGAAGCGTGCAGCTGAATCGCCTTCGCGAAGTTCCAGCACGCGGTTGAACTCACGCTCGGCCTCACTCAGCATCCCCGTTTTGTAAAACGCCACTCCAAGATTCCGATGTTCAGCAACCCGGCTTTCAGGTGGCGGTGCGTGACGTGCTGCGCTTCTGCCGACCCTCTGCACGACACCGGCAGTGACAAGCCCGAAAACTGCCTTCCCCACATCGAACTCACTGAGCCCGGTGCGCTCGACCACTTCGTTGAGATCTGCGGTACCGTCCAGGAGCGGCAGGATCCTCTGCTCCGTGGCGTCGGTGGACTCAAGCGCATCAGCCTTTGTGCGATCGGTTTCAAAAATCAGGTCCATCCCCGTGATTTTCTTTTCGATCACAGACCATTCATCGATACGGCGCGCTCCTTCCAGCAGCAGCGCGTCAACGGCGATGGAAAGCAAGGAAGCCGGTACCTCACCGGAAGCAAATGTTTCGAAGGTGAAAGTGCCATGCGACCAGCTGAACAGTTTGTAAACTGCCTCCTCAACCAGAATTCGCTGATGCGGTTCCACATCCGGCACTTTGGCAAAGCCCTTGCCGGTTATCAGTGACGCCAGCACCCGGTCATCGCGCGGCTTCTCTTCCGCTATGAGACGTGCGAGCGTGTCCGGTGCTACAATGCCCGCGCGCACCAGCCGGTCACCCAACCGTTCGCGACGGTTTACGATGAAGGCATGCACCACACGTCCGGACTCGAAATAAATCTCTCCGAAACTGCTGTCGCGTGCGATACTGAGGCAGCCGGTTTTTCGCCCCATTGCAAGCAATTGGAGGACATCCGCCAGACTCGCTTCGCTCAGCTTTCCACGGATAGCCATCAGCGGAGTTCCTCCACCAGCCGACCCGCAAGATCCGGCCAGTCAACAATGACTTTTTCTGTATCCAGGAACATGAGATCCATCTCGCCGGGTCGCAGTCTTGGTTGCATTGAGACGGCAGAGCTTTCAGATCTGTGCTGAGTCAATGGATCACTGCCGTTCCATTCGGGATTGCCGGCATCGTCGCCTGCCTGGAAGCCCGGCAACTGGAGCGGCCGGAGTTCTACCACGAGCCCCCCTTCAAACCGGGATCGCAAGCGGTCGGCGAGCCCGCCGAGCTGCGCCGGCGGGCGATCGCTCGTCAGAACAATCTGACAGTTCTGTGCCACGAGGTGATTAAACAGATGAAAGAGCTCATCCTGCGTACGCTCCTTATCCGCCAGAAGATGAACGTCATCCAGCACAAACAGTGCAACGCGCCTGTACCGTGCGCGCCAGGATTCCACTGCACCTTCCTGCATTGCAGCTACCAGCTCCTGCACAAAAGCAGGCGCAGAAATGCATGCCGACGGAGCACCTGCCCAGGCGGTGTTGAAGCTGTTCGCAAAGGCGTGCGCAATCAGTGTTTTCCCTGATCCCGGTGGGCCATAGAGAAAGAACGGATTGTAGCTGCGCCCGGGATGTTCCAGAACCTGATCGAACGCCTGCATTGCAAGCTTGTTGCTGCTGCCGATCACAATCCGATCGCGCGTCAGTGACGTATCCGGCTCCGGGAGAAGGCTCCCCGCATCCGACGCAGCCGCCAACAGCGCTTCAGCATCTTCGATTCGCTCGGGGTCCCTGAAGTATGCATGCCCCTCCAGGGTCCTGTCCACCGTAACTGCCATCGACTCCAGCGCACGCAGATGCGCCACGGCAGATGAAAAAGTCTCAAGCAGGCCATCGACATCAGGCGCAGAGCCAAGGCTCATTGCACGCTCAAGCACGCCCACCGCATAGCCCTCAGCCTGCCACTTTTCGCACGCTTCACCAATACGGAGGCGCCATGCTTCAACCCTGTGCGCCACCTCGTCTGCTACATCCGAAAAGAAATCGTCGTACTCAGCGATGGTACCGTCAGCACGGAGCACACCTACAGCACCGGGTGTACGCGTGTGCCTGAGGCGCTCCCCCAGTATCGCGTGGACATCTTCAGCGCGTACATGTGCACCGTCGAGATGACTGTATGCACTGAGCCGGTTAAGAGCTCCCTTCAGTTCCCTGACATTCGCAAATGGAATCCGCGCGACTTCATCGAGTACCCCTGCATCCAGCCGGATCCGTCGCTCACTGACTTCCCGTTGCAGAATCGCCAACCTCATCTCCAGATCAGGCGCGCCGACATCGACTATCAGCCCTCCGGACAGCCTCGACAGAAGCCGTTGATCAACATCGGGTATGTCCTCGGGTTGTCTGTCGGATGTCAGTACAAGCTGGTGTCCACGACCCTGCATCACATTGAATATCCGCATCAGCACCGACTGCACTTCGTGCTGACCGGCAAGGAACTGGACATCATCAAGCACCAGCAACTTCACCTCCTGCAACTCTCTGGTGAAGGCATCCAGTTCCCCGCGTGCCACGGCTTCGTTCAGGCGTTCGACGAGTTCCTCGCCTGTGGTCACTTCTGTTTTCATGGCGCGATCAGCTTCCGTCGCCTGCCATGCAATCGCCGCTGCAAGATGTGTTTTCCCGAGCCCGGGATTACCGTAGATAAACAGCGGATTGTATGCCTCACCGGGCGCATCAACCACCGCCCTTGCCGCTGCAGCGGCCAACCTGTTGGATGCGCCAACCACAAGGTTACTGAATTTCAGAGCGCCATCGATATTTACCGCCATTACACGGCGCTCCCAGCAAAGCTCTTCCCTTCAACAGCAGCAACTTCACCCTGAGCATCGACAATTGCGGACACGGGCGTCGCAGCCCCCAACTCCCCTTCCCCTCTCGACACCCCTCCCGGTGTCGCCGCACCAAGTCGTCGCAATACTGTCACCCCAAGCGCACGCAACGTATCGAAGACTGCGGTCCCGGTCAGTGCATCAGCCGGAAATTCAGGAACGCCACGGAAATTCAATGCATCTGACAGCTCCGGCACCGATGCAACCAGCGAAGACGGAAGGTCCTGTTTGTTGTACTGAATAACGAGCGGCAGCCCACGCACATCCACACCATGTTCGGCCAGGTTTGCGTGCATGTCCTGCATGCTCTCGATGTTCTCATCCCACCGATGGCGTTGGCTGTCTGCCACGAATACAATGCCGTCTGCGCCCTGCAGTACCAGCTGCCGAATGGATTTGTAATACGGCTGACCGGGCACAGTGTAGAGTTGAAAACAGACACGATATGCACCTACAGTTCCCAGCTCCACCGGCATGTAATCAAAAAACAGTGTGCGGTCTCGGCGCGTTGCAAGCGATGTGAGAGAACCGACCTGACCGTCGGGAAGCGCCGAATGCAGGTAGGTCAGGTTCGTTGTCTTCCCTGACCTTCCCGGGCCATAATAGACCAGCTTGCACGTTATCAGTTTCGTGGCGTGATCGACGATGGGCACGTTCTGTCCTGCGCTATTGGCCAAGCAAAGATTGAAGCCTCCGAACGACATCCAGTCGCTCACGAACAGCATCAGCGACTGCCCCTCCCCGATCGGCAGCTGCCAGACACTCCTCCCACATGAGGCATGCCTCTGCGAAACGGCCGTTACGTGCCGCGTCATCTGCCGCGCTGAGGAGTACGCTGAAGCCAGGCTCTCCGGAACGCCGGAGGGCTGATTTGTCATCCTGAGTATCGGCAGCAGTGCCCGTCGCAAGCTGTACTGCGGCCAGCGGTGTAACCGGTTGAGCCCGGTGAGTAACCCCGGGCCGCAAAGTTACAGGCACCGGTATCCCTTCAGCTGTCATCACACCTGTACGCATCGGATCGAAGAGCGAATCATCTTCGCCAACCACCGCGTTCGTACCAAATGGACC
>CAZDMG010000097.1:0-9190 GCA_964506655.1 uncultured Gemmatimonadaceae bacterium | reverse complement strand
CGTTTGCCGCCTGTTCCTGGGCTTCGAAGAGCGAGATCTGCGCGTTCTGGCAGAAAGTGCGACGGTGGTGTGGTGTCAGTCCGAGCTGGCTTATGGCGTGCATGTGCGCACGGGTGCCGTATCCGGAGTTATCACTCCACCCATACCCATTGTAATGTGACGACAGGAACCGCATAAATCTGTCGCGGGTTACTTTTGCCACAATCGATGCGCAGGCGATGTTATAGCAGCGTGCGTCTCCCTTTACGACAGCGGTGTGTGTGTGGCCGAGTTTCCGGAGGTGGTTGCCGTCGATGAGTATGTGGTCGGGTTGTTGGCCGGTGTGTCTGTATAGCTTTGCCGTGACGCGCTCTATGGCTTGCTGCATTGCCATAACAGTGGCATTCAGGATATTAACGCGATCGATCTCGCCTGGACTGACCGAGCCGAGTGCAACTGCCAGGGCTTCGCTTCGGATGCGGCGAGCCAGGAGTTCGCGTTTGAGGGGTGTGAGCCGCTTGGAATCATCAACGCCAGCGATGGCGCGTTTGTCGGGTGGCATGACGATAGCGCATGCAACAACGGGGCCCGCGAGTGGGCCCCGTCCGACTTCATCCACACCAATAAGGAGTGGACCATATTGTTCACGCAGCGAGCGCTCGATAGGGCTCCAGCGAGCCATGAGTAACTCTGCAGCGGTTATGCAGCGAGTAAGCGCGTAATCAGCTACGCTGTGAACCGCGCTGCGAACCGCGCTTTTCGGCGGAATCGGTACGCAGTTGCTTGCGTTCCTTGATACGGGCGGCCTTGCCGGTGACGTTACGCAGGTAGTAGAGCTTGGCGCGGCGGACAACACCGCGACGTACCACCGTGATCTCCGCAACCATGGGGCTGTGGAGCGGGAAGATACGCTCGACACCGATGCCATTGGAAACCTTACGTACGGTGAAGGTGGCGCTTACACCACTTCCACGACGGGCAATGCAGACACCTTCAAAGGCCTGAAGGCGCTCTTTTTCTCCTTCCTTGACGCGGACATTTACGCGAAGAGTATCACCCGCACGGAACGGCGGGAGATTGTCCTTCATCCACTCTTTCTGGGTTTCGATAAACGGATGCATTTCTTAAGCTCCGGGGCCATGCCCGGTTCGGGTACTGCGTGCCATCGCCTGCACCCGCAAGCCGGGCACAAAGACAATTGGTGCGAGAGGCCACGACGCGAACCGGAAGCGAAGTCTTCCGGGCGGTATCGACGTGGCATCGCCACTGCCTTACTCAGGCCTCCGGGCGTATACACGCGCCGGCGCTGGGAAGGCAGGAAGTGTGACTCTCCTGTAGCTTTCTATAACTTTGCTGCGCATTACTGCACAGCTTTTAAAGATACTCAGGCTTCCTGCCAATCGCCAGTGGCGGGGTACCGACCGGATTATCGCCAGCCGGTACCCTGCTCACTACAGCACCTTGCTTACCCCTACCCCTACCGCTGCCCGGGCACCGGGAACGGACGAGGCGGCGGAAGCTCGTTGGCGAACTTCCAATCCCCTGCGCCGTCCCTGGTCAGCTTGAGCCCCGCAAGGCGCGCCCGGACCATCGCCATCGGCATCGGGCCGCCCTGATATACAGCGTCATGGAACTGCAGGTCCGTCATCTTGCCGGTCGTCACCAGCTGCGCGTATAGCGAACGCAACTGAAGACCACCCAGCATGTACGCAGCCTGATACAACGGCGAATACTGACCACCAAAGCTCCGCCTTACCTCACCCTCGGCGTTGGCGCGCTCAAAGTTCACAGTGTCCACCAGGAAGTCGATAGCCTGCTCCGGAGTCATCTTGCCAAGATGGAAGTTGAGTGAGAAGATGATCCTCGCACTCCGATGCATGCGCCAGAACAGTGCACCAATACGATCCTCAGGGCTCACGTGGAAATCATGATCCCAAAGGAACATCTCCCAGTAAAGCGCCATCCCTTCATTCCAGAACGGCGTATTGAAGAGCCTGCGCTGCGTATTGTAGCGCGCGGTCATGAACCCCTGAAGATGGTGCCCTGGATTCAGTTCATGGAAGACCGTCGCGTGTGAAAAGTGCGGATTGTTGCCGCGCATGCTCATCAGCTTTTCAGCCTCAGTCATGCCGTCCGTTGGATACGACACAAGGATGTCGCTTCCGCCCAGAAAGAACGGAGCAACGCGCTGCCGCTCCGGGCTCATCATCTCCATGCGCCAGTCTTCACGCGCAAGTGCCGGAATGGTTACCCAATTGTGCTTATCAAAGAACTCCTCCGCCTGGTTGGCAAGCGACAGGATCAGCTCCGGTTGTTTGCCAGGGTCGACATAGGTGTCCTTTACCTTCTCCATCGCAGCTTTCCAGTCGTCACCGAAACCCATTTGCCTTGCAGCCTTCTTGGCCTCGGAAAGACTGAACGCATACTCGCGCTCGGCGATGGCAATGAGTTCTTCCGGCGTGTAGGGGATCATCTCGTAACGGAGATCTGCTGCCAGGCCATCGGCTCCGATCGGATCACCGATAATGGGACCGGTGTTATCGCCGCCGCCACCACCGCCGCCGCCGCCACCACCACCACGGCCGCCACCACCGCCAAAGCCGCCGCCCTGGGCGCCAGCTGCAACCGTAGTTGAAGCCGGGATACCGACAATACGCTGACGGATCGACTGCGCATAGCGGGTAAGCGATTCATTCAGCTTCTGATATGGACTGGTGGCCCACCAGGAGAAAGCAGGATCGTAGCCGTTGTAGAAACGATACCATGAACCCAGCGTATTCCTGATCTGATCCAGTCTGTCTGCTGCACGGTTCGCAACAGCGCGCGATACACGAGGTACCGCTGCACCGGCGCCGCCGCCGCCACCCCGCCCTGCTGACATATCCACCAGACCACGCAGGCTATCAACTTCACGTGTGATAGATGCGAGGACACTCGCCACCGACTTGCCATCAACACTCAGCATGTCGCGACGCCGATCGTGCAACTCAAGCAGTCTGTCAGCAAATGGCATAAGCGGCAGCGCTTCAGCCCGTTGCTTGTCGGTGCGATCAGCCAGATCGAGCTGGTATCTCAGGTGATTATCCAGCAGCACGTAATCGACTTTGCCTTCGTTGGAAAGCTTATCGAAGTCCATCTCGCGCAGGCGCGTCCGCCAGGTAGTATAGAAATCGCGAAGACGCTTACGCTGCGCCGGTGAATCAGCAGCATCATACCGTCGGTTCAGCGACTGCAGATCGGACTGATAGCGCGTGATGATCGGGACAAACTCACTGGTGCTCCCCTGGAGCAGCGTATTGAGCTTCGGCACCGAAGCCGTCGGATCGGTGGGGAATATTTGTCGGTCGGCCCGTTGCGCAGCGAGAACTGCGGGTAGCATGCTGCCGATAAGAACAGATAGTACGACTCTTCGCATCAACTGTATCCCTGCTTGTGAGGGGCTGGAAGGAGTGTGGGATGGTAGGCTTCCCGTGACATATGGGAAGTTGTGTCACGACAAGCCTACCCGCAATGATTACGGCATCACACGACCGATTGCTGCAAGCACTACCGCCTGGGAATCCCGTTGGCAGCCAGTTCCAGAACGAGATCACGCACATCTCCTGGCCACCCTTCAAGGTGCGACTGGAACGCCTGAGAATCGTTTGCAAATAACGCGCGAGTCGCTTCTTCAAAGCCCGGCAGATTGCCACCGATGGAACTCATGAACCGGTATGTCCTGTCCTTTGCTGCGCGCTGCCTGTCCTGTTCAGCCAAACGCACCTTGGCGTCGTCCACCAGCCTGCGTATCGCCGCCGAAGCGCCGCCCGATTGGGAATTCAGCCAATCCCAGTGGCGGGGCAGAAGGGTAATCTCCCGCGAGACCACGCCAAGCCGCGGCCGACCCGGCGCACGCCGTGCGGCCGATTCCGCGGTAACCGTTGCTGCAGAAGCACGGGCCGCTGCTGCGTCGGCGTCTGCGTATACGTCTGCCGAGCTCGCCTCTGACGGACTCGCGCCAGTGCCGTTCTCGCCTAACCCCTGAGCTTCCACCCAGCGCGCAACGTCATCGCTGCTGCCGCGCAGGTCGATATCCACCTGAACGCCCGTCCCCCGGTCAAAAACCAGAAGCGAACCCTCATGCCCTCGTGTCACAAGCTCCTTGACCTCCAGAGCCACAACGCGCGGTGTCCCGTTGGACACCATCGTGTAGCCCTGGAACGCACTCCACTGTACACCCTGATCCATCATCAGACCCCCATCCTATTTAATTAAGAGAATGGTCTATTATATCCGGGTATAATTGCAAAAGGAAGCCCTGAGTTTAAATGAGCGACGGACGGCGGAGGTGGAAGTCGGTGGCCTTCTGGAACTGGTGCGCGGCGGCCAGAATCTTGTCGTCCTCGTACAGGTTGCCCACAATGACGGCGCATATCGGCTGGTGCGCATTCTCCCACCCCTCTTTGGCAGGTGGGCAGGAGCCGGCCACCGAAGCCAGACGGTCGAACTTGTAAGGAAGAACCACGCACGGATGGCCGGTCTGCGCATTGGGGCCGACGTCTGCCATCGGCGCACCGATAAACATGTCGAGGTCTTTCATGTATTCAGCCCATGCCGCAACGAGGGCGTATCTCCGCCTTTGGCTTTGCATGAACTGATACGCCAGCGCGGTTCTCCCGGTGACGAAACGGGGATTCCAATCGGCGGGAGCCATGCAACTCGCAGGTGTTGCGGGTGCACCGCCGCCTGCTGCACCACCGCCTCCAGCACCGCCGCGTCCGCCGCCCCCTGCCCCGCGACCGCGACCGGCTCCAGGAACCGGAATATTCGTCAGATCAAATCCAGTTTCCTGTGCCTTTCTCTCGACGTAGTCTTCGAACGCTGCTGAGTACTCAACGTTGAGGCCGCTATTGAGCCCGGCAACTGTTGGGCGCGGGCCGACTGATACAGGCTTCATGCCCAGCTCACGCAGCTTATCCACCAGCTCAGGCGGCGCGTTCGGATCCACACCGATCCGGAGTGATCCCAGATTGATGTTGGGATCAAAGTGGAAGGGTGTTGTTATTGTGGACGGATCCTTTTCATCGATGCCATGGATCGCATTGAAGACCATTGCGCAGTCTTCGACGGATCGTGCCATCGGCCCGATGCGATCCATCGACCAGGAAAGAACCATTCCTCCGTATCTGCTAACACGCCCGAATGTCGGACGCAAGCCGCATATACCGTTACGCACGGATGGTGATACAATCGAACCCTGCGTTTCAGTGCCGATGGCAAATGCGACACACCCGGCAGCGGTTGCAGAACCAGGGCCGGCGGATGAACCGCTGGATCCGACATCAGGGTTCCACGGATTGTTGGTGCGACCGCCGAACCACCAGTCGTTCTGCGCAAAGAGACCAGTTGCGAGTTTAGCCACAAGAATTGCACCCGCCTCACGCAAACGCACAACGATTTCCGCATCGGTATCTATCACGCGATTCTCGAAATCCTTTGCGCCCCAGGTTGTCCTCACTCCCTTAACGGCAAAGAGATCCTTGAGACCATAAGGCAACCCATGTAATGGGCCTCTGTATCTGCCGGCAGCTATTTCTGCATCCGCCTGCGCTGCTTCCCTGCGCGCCTGATCTGCCATTACCGTAACCGCGAAGTTGAGCGTCGGGTTGTAGCGTTCGATGCGCTTGAGATAAATGTCAGTGAGCCGTGCTGCTGTCAGCTTCCGCTCGCTGATAAGGGCAGCAAGCCGGTGCGCCGGCAGAAATGCGATATCCTCATCTGAAGTCGGTACCGTGCCGCTCCACTTCTCAACGGGGAATTGCGCCCGCTCGAAGGAGCTCCAGCCGCGCTCTTTCACAAGCTTCTGAATAAGAGCTGCAGTGCCTCCTACATAGGGCTGGAACTGCAGAGCTGGTGGTTCGGCGTTGCCGAGTGGAAGTGGCGGAGCCTGTTGAAAAGTTTGCGGAGCGCCTGCCCCACCGCCGCGGCCACCCGCACCGCCACCGCGCGTCTGCGCACGCACAGAAGTTGCCGCTGTCGCGCCGAGTGTTGCTGATGCGGCCGTTGCGAGAGAAATAAACATGAACTGGCGGCGGTTGAGTCCATGTGTTTCATCGAAATCGACAGAGTTGACCTCTGTATCAGGCAGTGCGGTGATACTTGATGTGATATCTGCTGTGATATCGGCTGTGATATCAGTGGTTGCCTCTGCGGGTTTATCTGCTGGATCTTGCACTTTTCGCGGGCTGGAGAACGAAAGGCTGTACCGGAACAGCTACGCATGTGATACACTGTCCGGTCAGTGTGCGACGCTTGTAATTTACAACATTGACGTTGCGAACTGTCCACCCGGAGGAGTCCATGCGTTGCCATTCATTCACAGCTGCGGCGCTTGCAGCGGGAGTTGCTTTTGCGCTTGGCGCGTGCGCTCCCTCTGAAGGCGGAACGTCCCTGAGCTTCAGGAGGAACTGGCAGGTCTCAATCGGTCAGAAGGTGCCGACCTACGGTGCAACTGCACTGACAGGTTCGATCGACTCACTGAGCGAGCTCCGGGGTAAGGTTGTGCTGCTCAATACCTGGGCAACCTGGTGCGCACCATGTCGCAAGGAGCTCCCGGACCTCCAGAGTATCTTCACACGCTACAGTGAGCAGGGGCTTGTAGTGGTGGGTGTCAGCATTGACACCGGCAACGAACCCTCGGAAATCATTGATTTCGCCAAAGGCTTTGGAGTGACTTACCCGCTGTGGCATGACCCGGACGATAAAGTCTCCAGGGTATTTCTGGCTAACGGCGTCCCGGCAACGTATCTGATCGGGCGCGATGGCACGTTGCGCTGGAAACACCTTGGGCAGATCTCGGGTGACGACCCCGCACTGAACAGCGAACTCAGCAAGGCACTCGAAGAAGAGTGAGGCGCGGCGGCTGGAGGTTCAGGAAGACGCTGTTCCGATCGAAACAGCAGGCAGAAGACAGGCAGACAGAATCGACGCAACTGTTGCGGGAGGTGTCTGCGTTGTTCCCCGACGCTGCGCTCAGCTACATGCAGACCACTGCTTCAGGGCTGACAGATTCCGAAGCAGCATTGAGGCTGGAGGACGCCGGTCTTAACCGGGTGGAGCATGAACTGCCTCCCAGGTGGTACTGGCAGTTGTTCGCAACATTCGCCAACCCGTTTGTTCTCATCCTGGCGGCCATCGCAATCGTTTCATTTGTGGTGGATGTGTGGCTGGCCCCCACCGGCGAGGCAGACTACAAGGCAGTTATTGCAATTGTCATAATGATCCTGACCAGCGTCGGGTTGGGGTTTGTCCAGGAATTCCGCAGCAGTCTGGCTGCCGAAAAACTGAAGCAGATGGTGGGGAACACAACGGCTGTGTTCAGAAGCGGCCGTGAAAGAGAAGAAACCCCCATGGAACAGCTCGTACCCGGCGATATAGTAGCTCTGTCTGCCGGAGATATGGTTCCAGCCGACTGCCGCATAATTCAGAGCAAGGATCTCTTCGTAAGTGAGTCCATGCTCACCGGAGAATCACTCCCGGCAGAGAAATCAGCAGCCGCCGTCCACGATGCCAATGAAGCCGGAGTTGTAACAACACTCGCCAACCTCTGCTTCATGGGCACCAATATCGTGAGTGGTGCTGCGACTGCGGTAGTGGTTACGACCGGCAGCAATACTTACTTCGGCAGCATCGGGCGAAGCATTACCGGTAAAGCACCCGAAACGGATTTTGATATCGGACTCAGACGGGTGAGTATCCTGCTGATCCGGTTCATGCTGGTAATGGCGCCGGTGATATTCCTGATAAACGGGTTGCTACGGGGCGACTGGCTGGAAGCTTTGCTCTTTGCCGCAGCTGTTGCCGTTGGGCTCACACCGGAAATGCTACCGGTAATTGTCACTGCCAACCTTGCGCGCAGTGCAATGGGGATGAGCCGGCAGAAGGTGGTGGTCAAGCGCCTCAATGCAATACAGAATATGGGTGCGATGGACCTCCTCTGCACTGACAAGACCGGCACCCTGACGATCGACAAAATCGTACTTGAACAGCATCTGAATGTGCATGGCACAGAGGACGATGAAGTACTGAAATGGGCGTACCTCAACAGCTTCCATCAAACGGGGCTGACGAACCTGATGGACCTGGCCGTGCTGACGCACGCTGAAGTGAAAGATCTCCTGCGCGCGGGAGAAGACTTCACGAAGGTGGACGAGCTGCCATTCGATTTCCAGCGCCGGAGAATGAGTGTCGTGCTACGCAGGAAGGACGGCGGCCATCTCCTGATCTGCAAAGGAGCAGTGGAAGAGGTCCTTGACCTTTGTACTCACAGCTTTGATCCGGGCCCCGATCGGCAGTTGCACCTTGCCCAGGATGAGGTGGTCTCCATTGATGAAACGGTTCGAAGCGGGATACTCAGAACATCACAGCAAATGAACGCGATGGGGCTCCGGGTTCTGCTGGTGGCGATCCGTGAGTTTCCTGGCGATCATCCGCTCAGCTACGCAATCAGCGATGAAAGTGAGCTGACTCTGACGGGGTTTATCGGGTTCCTTGATCCCGCCAAGCCATCGGCCAGGCCGAGTATAGAGGCACTGCGCAGTCTTAAGGTGGATGTGCGTGTGGTTACCGGTGACAATGAGACGGTGACGCGGAAGATATGCGAAGATGTTGGCATCCCGGTACAGGAGGTAATCCTGGGCGATGAAGTGGAGCGCATCACCGATGAAGAACTGTCAGTGCGCATGGACGGGATCCAGGTTTTTGCCAAGATTTCCCCGCTGCAGAAGGGGCGTCTGGTCCGATTGTTCCGTCAGAAGGGGCACGTTGTCGGATTCCTTGGTGATGGCATCAACGATTCTGCTGCACTCAAGGAGGCAGATGTCGGAATTACAGTGGACACCGCGGCCGACATCGCTAAGGAGAGCTCGGATGTCATACTTCTTGAGAAAGAGCTGACTGTACTTATAGACGGTGTGATACGCGGGCGTCGCACGTTCGGCAACATCGTCAAGTACATCAAGATGGCGACGAGTGGTACTTTCGGAAACGCATTCAGCCTGCTGGGGGCAGTGCTGTTCCTGCCGTTCCTCCCTGTCATGCCGGTGCAACTGCTGGCGCAGAATGTACTGTACGATGCTTCGCAGATTTCAATTCCATGGGACAACATGGACGAAGATTTCCTGGCGGAGCCACGGAAGTGGGAGACGACCGGATTGAGCCGGTTTATGCTTAT
>CAZDMG010000096.1:0-9254 GCA_964506655.1 uncultured Gemmatimonadaceae bacterium | reverse complement strand
CGGCGGGTAATCTGATCCTTCAGCGTACCCGCACAAGCGAGCGGGACCTGGAATATGGCCCGCTGCTGAAACGCTCCCTCGAACGGTGAGTACGTGGGTGGCCCGATTCCCCGGCCAAATCAGTAAGTCCAGGGAATATCTCTGGTACAGCTCACACCCCCCAAGGGTTGACCGCAGCTCAAAACCGTCTAGATTTCCTTGGCTGCCTTTAATCGGCAGCAAATCGAAGTAACCAGCAACACAACCAGTAAAAACCAGCAAAGCAGGGCGGCACTTAGCCGTCCTCACCCTCTGGCCCTCACTAAGTGAGGCGCTGCAGGAGTCTATCAACCAGATTGGCAACCATGGGCTGCGGCTCAGGTGTGTTGCGTAATTTGCCGTCGCGGACTCCTACAGGAGGTCCGCGTTTTTTGTTTCCCATTTAGGAGTACGGCTTATTCAGGATTCCACAAAGCGTCCACCACGGGTCAACCGGCAGATCCGGATCAGCCCCGTTCGTGTGATTGCAGCCGATGGAAGTCAACTCGGCATCATGGAAGTCGACGCAGCGCTCGCCCAGGCAGTTGAGCAGGGGCTGGATCTCGTCGAAGTGGCAGCAGCTGCCCGCCCGCCAGTCGTCCGCATCATGGATTACGGCAAGTTCAAGTTCGAACAGGCCAAGCAGGCAAGGATTGCCAAGAAAAAGCAGCATGTCATCCTGCTCAAGGAGGTCAAGTACCGACCGGGCATCGATGAACATGACTTCGATACGAAAACACGCCACGCGCGGCGTTTTCTCGAAGAGGGAAACAAGGTGAAGGTGACGCTTATGTTCCGCGGACGCCAGATTGCGCACCCCGAACTGGGGAGGCAGGTGGTCGACCGCGTTGCAACCGAACTGGCAGAGCTCGCCAGGGTTGAAAGCTCACCTTCAATTGAAGGAAGATCGATGACGATGATTCTGGCGCCAAAGTAGTCGGCGCCTTATCAAGTTGTGCCGCTGCCACTTCACGTAGCGGTTTACATCAGCCGTGAGCAAGACATGCCAAAAATGAAGTCACACAGTGGCGCAAAGAAACGCTTCACCGTGACCGGTACGGGGAAGGTACGCCGCTACAAAGCGTACAAGAGCCACATCCTGACAAAGAAGGATCCGAAGCGGAAGCGCAATCTGCGCCGTCCGGCTATCGTCGAAACCAACGGCGAAGCCAAGCGGATCAAACGCCTGATCCTTGCCTGAGGAAACCATACTATGCCTCGCGTAAAATCGAATACAGTCCGCCTCCGGCGGAAGAAGCAGATCATGAGCCATGCCAAAGGCGCCTTCGGTGCCCGCAGCAAGCTCTGGAAAGCAGCAAAGGAAAATGTGGAACGCGGATGGGTATACGCCTATCGCGACCGCAAGAACAAGAAGCGCGAACTCCGTCGCCTCTGGATCGTACGTATCAACGCGGCCGCACGGCAGCACGATATGTCCTACTCCACATTCATATCAGGCCTCCGCGCCGCCGGTATCGAGATCGACCGCAAGGTCCTCGCTGACCTCGCTGTGCGTGAGCCCGATGCCTTCCAGGCGATCGCCGAAAAGGTCCGCGGTGCCCTCAACGCCAATACAGCAGCCGCCTGATACCTGGTGTTTGAGTTAGTTTGCAGGGCCGGCTTCCAAAGGAGTCGGCCCTGTTTTGTAATTCCGAACAATAATCCCGACTGTGCAACTCACCGAGTACCTCGCTCTCGTCGATGCCATAGCAAATGACGTCCAGAATCACGTTGCCAATTCAGACCCGGCAACGAGATTGGATGTACTTAAAGGCCAACTGAACGCGATCAAAGACGATCGCATGAACCAGCTTCAGGCCACGCTCCGGACACTGCAACCCGAAGACCGCAAAACTGCCGGCGGCGCGTTCAACACGCTCAGGAAAACCGTTGAAGACGCCGTCCGCGATTTCGCTGCCGCGCAATCCGCCGGCTGCGCCGACAACACCCTGGGCGATCTCACTATGCCGCCCCGCAATTCATGGGTCGGTGCGAGACATCCGGTAACACTCGTCATCGACGAGATCTGCGCCATCTTCCGCGAGCTCGGCTTCACAATCGCGCTCGGTCCGGAGGCAGAAACCGAATGGTATAACTTCGGTGCACTCAACTTCCCGCCGGATCACCCGGCCATGGAGTTGCACGACACACTCTACCTCGGCGATGACACGCTGCTCAGGACACACACGTCGCCAGTGCAGGTGCGGACCATGCAGCGATTCAAGCCGCCGGTACGCGTGCTTTGCCCCGGACAGGTCTACCGTCGCGATTTCTTTGATGCCACTCACGCACCGGCCTTCATGCAGCTCGAAGGACTCGCAGTTGATGAAGGCATTTCATTCGTGGATCTCAAAGCCACTCTCGCTGCATTTGCAAGACGCTTCTACGGAAACAACAGGAAAGTCCGGTTTGGCCCTTCGTACTTCCCGTTTGTTGAACCCGGTGCACAGATGGATGTGGAAGTGGATCTGGGCGATGGCAAAGGGCTCCGCTGGGTTGAGATACTCGGCTGCGGCATGGTGCATCCCGCTGTCATTGAGGCCGCGGGGCTGGACAGTGAGAAGTACACCGGGTGGGCTTTCGGTATGGGCCCGGCACGTATCGCGATGTCCCGGCATGATATCCCCGATATCCGCCTGCTTTATGATTCCGATGTCCGCTTTCTGGAGCAGTTCGCAAAATGATTGTATCGCATGAATGGCTGAAACAGTTCGTTCCTCATACTCTGAGTGCCGAACAGGCCGGTGAACTGCTGAGCAGACACTGCGTGACACTCGACAGCATCGAGGTCATCGGTAAGGAGCTGGAACCGCTGGTTATTGCGCGTGTGCTTGAAGCACGCCGTCACCCCAACTCCGATAAGCTCTGGTTAACAAGAGTCGATGACGGCAGCGGCGAAATACTCGACGTGGTATGCGGCGCGCAGAATATCGTTGAAGGCACGATATACCCCTTTGCACGCACAGGCACACGCATGCCCGCGGGGATCGTGATTGAGAAGCGGAAGATCCGCGGTGAAACGTCCAATGGCATGCTCTGCTCAGCGCGTGAACTCGGGCTGGGTGAGGATCATGCAGGTATTCTTGCCATTGCGACTGATGCACCGCCAGGTACTGCACTGCTGGATGTGCTTGCCATATCGGATGCACGTCTGGAACTGGATGTACTCCCAAACCGCCCTGATCTTTTGTCGCACCGTGGCGTTGCACGTGAACTGTCTGCACTTACAGGCGTTGCACTGAGCAACTCTCCGGTTAATGACATCCCGGGTGGCGCATCCACGGTTGCAGCTGTTACCGGGAAGACAGTGACCGCAGGAAAGAAGGCGCGCATAGCACTTGAGGACACCCGCAACTGCCCGCACTACGTCGGTGTTGTGATTGAAGGAGTCACCGTGGGTGAAAGCCCTGAGTGGCTTGTCAGGCGTCTTGCAGCGATCGGTCAGCGCAGCATCAGCAATGTCGTTGATGCCACGAACTACGTCCTGCATGGTTTCGGTCAGCCCGTGCATGCATTCGACCTCGACAAGCTTTCAGGGAACGAGATCGTTGTGCGTCCGTCTGCTGCCGGCGAGGTACTCGTTACTCTGGATGGTACATCACACAACATTGCAGAAGGCACTACTGTTATCTGCGACGCCGAGCGCCCAGTTGCTTTTGCCGGTGTGATGGGCGGGTTGGACAGTGAGGTAACAGCTGCTACGACCCGTGTGCTCCTGGAAGTTGCAGCATTCGATGCGCGCTTTGTACGCGCTGTCAGAAAAGCCACGGGTCTGTCAACAGATGCGAGCTATCGTTTTGAGCGTGGAACAGATCGCGCTGCAGTAACTGAGACAGCGCGGCTTGCAGCTGCACTGATTGTGCGCGTCGCGGGTGGTGAGGTTGTCGAACTTCTGGATGCGGGCGAAGTACCGGAAGCACAAGCCGAAGTCGGATTGCGTCCGTCGCGGATCCGCACGCTGATGGGAATTGATGTCAGCGCCGATGTCGCCTCGCTGCACCTCAAGTCGCTTGGGCTGAGTGTTCGCGAAGCCGGCCCGGATCTGCTCATGGTTGCACCACCATCGTGGCGACTGGACCTCGGTATCGAGGCAGACCTCATCGAAGAGGTTGGCAGGCTGATCGGCTACGACACGATACCGGATGAACTGCGACCGTTCCGTCCGGGGAATGTGCCTGATGATCCGCTTCACTTGCGTTCTGAAGCAGTGCGCGGTGAGATGGTAGCGCAGGGTTACCTGGAAACCCGACCGATGCCTTTTACCGCTACTGGCAGTGAAGCAACACCGCGGGTGCGGAACCCACTGGCTGAAGATGAGCCGTTCCTGCGCGCATCGCTGCTGGATACGTTGAGCGGGCGGGTGGAGTACAACTTCTCGCGGATGCAGCGAAACATCCGTCTGTTTGAAGTCGGTCATGCATTTGAAGGCATAGCGGGTGGCGGCAGGCTGCCACGCGAGGAGATGCGCGTCGCTGCTGTAATGGTTGGTGAGCGCCGGCCTGTGCATTTCACCGAGCCTAAGCCGCCGGCATTCGATCAGTGGGATCTCAAGGCACTGGCGACGCGGGTAGCTGCGATAGCCTTTGCGGGCGAAGCTGTGGAGCTGGTACCGGATGCGCGTCCACATCCCGTGGGGACCAAACTGTGGAGCATCAGGGCAGGTGGCAGGGAAGTCGGGAGTGCCGTGCGTCTAAAGGTGGACCGCCCTGAGTGGGCCAGTGAGGTATATGGCTTTGAGATTGGGCTGGGAGTGGTGTCATCCGACGACGTGGCGCCTCCGGGCAAGCAGGCCGAGGTCAACGTGGCCGCGCCGGCAGCAGCTAACGCGGTTCGATACACGCCTCTTTTGTCCACGCCACCGGCTGAGTTCGATCTGGCGCTGCTGGTTCCCGATTCGGTAGCTGCGAGCGATGTTGAAGCAGAGATACGACGCGCGGCCGGCGATCTCCTTGAGCGGCTGGAGCTCTTCGATGAGTACCGCGGCAAGAATCTGGAAGCTGGAGTCCGGAGTCTGGCCTGGAGCTTGACGTTGCGGCATCCGGAACGCACCCTCAGGGACAAGGAGATTGAGGGACGTCGTTCCCGGATCCTGTCTGAACTGAACGCAAGACTGGGAGTACGCGCACGTGCGACCTGAGCTGGTTGCTTTTCGTGAGTTGGAGGTACTGGTAAGGAACCTGAGCGAGCAGCTCGCGCAGTTCCGTCGGCGGGCATTATCCGCAGAGGGAAGATCGCGTGAGCTGGAGCTTATGCTTGAGCGTGCCAGGCGCGAGATGACCGCCCAGCGAGAGCGTTTTGAGGCGGAGTCAGCAGCTGCCCGCAAAGCCGCAACAGAGGCTGCCGCCGCAGCAGCCGCAGCAGCAGCCCTCAAAGCGAACCAGGAGGCCGCGGCGCACGCCGCCGCTACCACTGCCGCCACTGCCACCACTGAGCCAGCTACAGACCCGGCCGCATTCAACCAGCTCAAGGCTGAGAACGAAGAGCTCAGGCAGCGGCTGGGTGAAGCAGGGCTCAAGGCGGAACAGATGGTGGAAAGGGTGAAGTTCCTGCGGCATCAAATGGGGGCTGGGCAATGATGGAACCGAAGACACTGCTCCGGGTGCGGATAGTCGGTGAGGAGTACATGCTCCGCAGCGACGCCTCAGAGGATCACACCCGCGCTGTGGCCGACTATGTGGATCGCACCATACGGGCCATCCTGGATGGTGGTGGCGTAATTGAGACCCAGAAGGCTGCTATCCTGGCGGCAATTCAGATTGCCGATGAATTACTTCGGGAAAGGGCAGCGGGTGAGAGCCTTACCAGCGAGATCCGGCAGCTGGCTATGGATATCAGGCCGTTATTGCCGCCGTCGCTCCGCAAGGAAGACTGATCGCCGGTTGCGGTGTATAAGCGGGGATCATGTCGCTGGTCAACTGAGGTTGCCGGCCGGCTCTGTTTCCCGTACGTTGGAATGATTGGCACGTCCTCATCTCCGGTGCTGACCGCCTGAGCGAGTTGTACTGCGTGCTCCCCGATGGACGGACTTTGAACCCGCGGTAACCCCGCGGTGGAGTATATAGTTTTATGGGTACCTATCCCGTTGAGGCACTGCTCGGTGTCCTGGGTGCGGTCGCGGTTGCTTTGATTCTGGGTGTTCTGTTGGGTCGCAGTCTGGGGCGCAAAGCAGAACGCTCCGAACAGCAACGCATCCGTGCGACAGGTCAGGATCAGGCTGCACGTCTGGTGGAGGAGGCAAAGCGTGAGGCCGACGCGGTGCGCAAGAGTGCAATTGTGGCAGGCAAGGAAGATGTGCTGCAACTCCGCGAATCGCTGGAAAGTGAGTTCAGGCAGCGACGCCATGATGCAGAGCGCGAAGAGAAGCGCCTTATCGAACGTGAAGGTCAGCTCGACAGACTCCGCGCATCGATTGAAAGCCGGGATGTAGATCTACAGAACCGGGCTTCCGGATTCACTGCGCGCGAGATCGCTATAAGTGAGCGCGAAGCGGAACTGTTGCGGGAAGCAGACGAGGCCACCAG
Source organism: uncultured Gemmatimonadaceae bacterium (assembly GCA_964506655.1). Lineage (GTDB taxonomy): Bacteria > Gemmatimonadota > Gemmatimonadetes > Gemmatimonadales > Gemmatimonadaceae > Gemmatimonas. Next base: position 2,715 of record CAZDMG010000096.1, on the reverse strand, counting down.
GCGGCTTGAAAAGCTCGCGGGGCTGAGTGCTGCCGATGCTAAGGCAGAGCTCTTTCGGCGCTTCGAAGATCAGGCACTCGCCGATGCTGCAAGCCGGCTTCGCGAAATCCGCGAAAGTGCGAAACGCAACGCTGAACGTGAAGCGCGGAAAATCGTCGCACTTGCTGTACAGCGGGTCGCAGCCGAAACCACCGCAGAAACAACTGCCTCTGCGGTATCGCTGCCAAGTGATGAAATGAAAGGACGGATCATTGGTCGTGAAGGACGCAATATCCGCGCATTCGAACTGGCTACCGGCGTGGATGTCATTATCGACGACACACCCGACACTGTTGTTATCTCCTGCTTCGATCCGGTGCGTCGCGAAACAGCGCGTCTCGCACTCGAAAAACTGGTAGCAGACGGTCGTATTCACCCCGGTCGCATCGAAGAAGTCGTAAGCAAGGCGCGTGCAGAAGTTGAAGCGGATGTTCTGGAGACCGGCGAAGAAGCCGCCTATGAAACCGGCGTTGTTGGATTGCACCCAGAGCTGATACGTCTGATTGGTCGCATGAAGTGGCGCAGCAGCTACGGGCAGAACATACTGAGCCACTCGAAGGAAACAGCGTGGCTCGCCGGAATGATGGCAGCGGAGCTCGGACTTGATGTCGCGCTGGCCAAACGTGGCGCACTGCTACATGACATCGGCAAGGTGCTCACCCATGAACACGAAGGCTCGCATGTTCAGCTCGGCGTTGAACTCGCCACGAGATATGGTGAAGGGCCACTTGTTGTAAACTGTATTGCTGCGCACCACGATGATGTGCCGCATGAATCAGAGGTTTCAGTTCTCGTACAGGCAGCAGATGCCATTTCAGGCTCGCGCCCGGGTGCACGTCGCGAGGCCTTCGATACGTATGTGAAGCGACTGGAAGGTCTTGAAAGAATCGCGTCGGGTTACCGCGGCGTGGATCGCGTTTTTGCCATCCAGGCAGGGCGCGAGGTGCGGGTGGTGGTCACCCCCGATCAGGTCGATGACGAACGCATGGCTGCACTTTCCGAAGAGATCGCGCGACGCATAGAAACTGAACTTCAATACCCCGGACAGATAAAGGTTGTTGTGATAAGAGAAACCAGGGCGGTGGATTTTGCCCGCTGATCTGATAGACGGAAAGGCAATTGCTGCGGATATTCGCCGCGAAGTTGCAGAGGATGTAACAGCACTCAAGGCCCGCGGTGTTGTACCGGGTCTTGCCGTCGTGCTCGTCGGTGATGACCCGGCAAGTGCGACTTATGTCGGTGCCAAGGAAAAGGCATCGGCCGATGCGGGTATGTCCGGGTCAACCATCCGGCTGCCTGCCGACACAAGCCAGCAGGAGTTGCTGGAACTTATTGAACGGCTGAACAACGACAGACTGGTTCACGGTATTCTTGTGCAGATGCCGCTGCCGAAACACATGGACCCGGACACTGTCATACGTCATATACGTCCGGATAAGGATGTGGACGGTTTCCATCCGGTCAACGTTGGCAAGCTGCTCATCGGACACACAGACGGTTTTGTATCGTGCACTCCGGCCGGAGTCATGGTGCTGCTCGAGCGTAGCGGCGTGGATCCGCGTGGCGCTGAAGCGGTGGTTGTGGGGCGTAGCAATATCGTTGGCAAGCCCATGGCCGCACTGCTGGTTCAGGGTCGAAAGGGTGCAGATGCAACCGTGACTGTGTGCCATTCGCGCACGCGGGATCTGGCGTTTCATACACGGCGAGCTGATATACTCATCGCTGCAGCAGGTCGGGCTGAATTCATTCATGGCGATATGATCAAGCCAGGCGCTGTTGTCATTGATGTGGGAATGAACAGGGTACCGGATTCGTCGCGCGCGAACGGGTCGCGTCTTTGCGGTGATGTCCACTTTGAATCAGCGCGCGAAGTCGCGTCGCTTATAACACCTGTTCCGGGTGGCGTCGGCCCGATGACAATTGCCATGCTGCTCAGAAATACTGTGCACGCTGCCAGACTCGCCATCGACGCGCACTCTGTTCCGCCTTCGCGGCTTTCGCTGGCCTGATCGTGTCTCCATCTGCTACGCGCAATACGGCATACGGACCGCCACATGCCGATGCTGCACCGGGCACTGCACCATCGTCTGCTCTGGCCATTCATACGCTTACATCTGCTGCGCGTGATCTGGTGGAAGGTGCGATACCGCCGCTCTGGATCCGCGGCGAGATCACCGACTTCAAGAACCATCGCAACGGGCACTGGTATTTCGGTATGCGCGATGCAGAAGCGCAGATCCGGTGTGTGGTGTGGTCGTCTGCGGCACGTCAGATCAAGGAGCAACCTGAGAACGGCATGCAGGTTCTGGCGCTCGGTCAGCTTACAGTATGGCCCGGACGCGGAGACCTGCAGTTCGTTGTGCGAAGGCTACAGCCCGACGGTGAGGGTGCCTGGGCAGTGGAGCTCGAACGGATACGCAAGCGGCTTGCCGACGACGGTCTGCTGGATCCGGCACGCAAGCGCCCGCTTCCGCCATATCCACAGCGGATTGCTGTTATCACAAGCCCCGACGGTGCGGCGATGCATGACATTGTTCGTGTGACAGCGTCCCGCAGCCCGGATGTTGGTATCGTGGTTATTCCCGCTCTTGTTCAGGGCGAGGGTGCAGTGCAGTCACTCCGGAACGCGCTACAGCTTTTTGAACGCTGGCGGGGAGCAGACCTTGTAATGGTTGC
>CAZDMG010000095.1:0-9277 GCA_964506655.1 uncultured Gemmatimonadaceae bacterium | reverse complement strand
GCGCTCCGACTCAATGCAGGGCACGATCCAACTGATCGGTACCGCGCCAGCGCTGCAACCAGTACTCAAGGTATCGGGGCTCTCTGCGCCAATCGCCATGACTGGTCTTGCCGCATCCGGGTTGCAGCGGCTTGAAGGTGCCGAAATCGTTGTGACCGGCCTCAGAACCGGACCGCGCGATATAGTCGTTTCGGAATACGTGGTGCGCAGGATGCATGGCGTACAGGCCTACGACGGCACACTCAACGCAGATGGCGGCAGCTACTCGCTGACACTTTCTGATGGCAGTGGTAAAAAGTGGCTTTCGTCTGTCCCGGAGTCGCTGCGCGGAATGTCCGGCGCCCGCGTCTGGGTAACGTTTGCAGACGGTAGTTCTGTACCGCGGTCCTACGGGCTGATAATCCGCCGCTGACTTTCGCAGCGTTACTGACTGTCGCGGATCGCTGCCATCAGTGTCGCCCGGTATGCATCGCGACTGGTAAGAAATCCGATCGTCATCGTGAGCCCGACTATCGCCAACGCGATTGCTGAAAGCGGCAACAGCGCGGGCTCGAATGGGTTCCTGAAGAGCCAGCGGGTAATTCCCCACGACGCAGCCAGTGCAAGGCCGATTCCTGTCAGTGCCCCCAGCATGCCAAGTGCACCGTACTCGGCGAGCAGTATGCGAACCACCTGTGCACGCGTTGCACCAAGAGTGCGGAGCAGAACTCCTTCCCGCAGCCGCGCCTGACGGGTTGCAGCAACGGCGCTGAAGAGGACAGGAACTCCCATCAGGAATGCAAATAGCCCCAGGAAACGTACCGCAAGTACGACCCGGCTTACGATGTCTGCCACGGTCTGTCGGATCAATGAAAGATCCAGACTCGAGACGTTGGGATAGCGCCGGACAACATCGCGTTGAATTGTCGCCAGGGTTGTCGCATCGTCGACATTCGCAACAAGCACATGCTGTTTGGGTGCGCGACGGATGGCTTCCGGTTCGAACACCACAAAAAAGTTGGCCTCAAATCGCGCCCAGTTCACTGTCCTGAGGCTCTGAACCACAGTACGCACCGGAACACCCTGAACGTTCCAGGTGATGGTATCACCGAGCGCCACGCTCATATCGTCGGCGATCCCCTGGTCCATTGAAATGCCGTATGGCAGCGCCGGGTTTTCTCTCCGTGCTGCCTGTCGTGTTGCGCTGTCTGCGAACCACTTGCCAGCCACGATCTTTTCGGATGCAACCACGGAATCCCGGTAGGTGGAACGATACTCGCGCCTAAGGGACCACGTTTCGCGTCGGACGGAGGAGTCGGCAATGATCGCAGCAACAGGGCGCCCATTGATTGCGGCAACCCGCATTGTAATGATCGGGGTTGACTGAACTATCTCCTGATTCTCTTCGGTAATCAGTTGCTGCAGCCCGTCTATCTGATCGTCCTGTACGTCAAAGAAAAGCAGGTTGCCGGCGGATACAGCGGCCGTCGCCTGCACGCGCCCCAGCAGGTTGCTTTGTACGAGATAAACTGTGCTGAGCAGGAAAGCGCCAAAACCAAGCGCCAGTGTAACAGCGTGAGTCTGGTTGGCCGGCCGGTACAGATTGGCAACGCCCTGTCGGAGTGCCAGCGGCCAGGTAGGGCGAACTGTCGCGCGTGCTCCTCTGATAAGCACAGTCGCTGCAGCATACAGCACTGCAACGGCGCCAATGATGCCGGCCGATACCGCAGCGCCTTCCGTCAGGTTGCCTATGCGTGAGACGGCAATGGCAACGATACTGCCCAGTAGCAGGCCGTCCACCAGTAAACGTGGTACGTCTTTCCATTCACTCCGTAACACCGTGCTGTCGGCATCACGACGAATCGCCTGTAACGGAGAAATTGTGCGTAGCGCGAGCAGTGGCCTCAGCGCGAACACGAGCGCGACCCAGAGACCTGTGCCGATGCCGAGTAAAATCGGAATCGGTTCCGGTTTGATGGTGATGTTTACAGGGAGGAAATCACTCAGTGCAAGTGGCAACAGGAATTGCACTGCAACGCCGAGCGCCGCGCCTGCGACAGCGCCTGCAAGCCCCATCAATCCGGACTGAATCACATATATCGTGAGTACCTGTCTGGTTGTGGCGCCAAGGCATCTGAGTATCGCGACGGTATCGATGCGAGAAGCCACAAACGCGTTTACACCGCTGGCTACACCGACACCGCCGAGCAGCAGTGCAGTAAGTCCTATGATTCCAAGAAACCGCGCCAGTTCACCTACGGCATCGGTGAAGTCGCGTTCGGTGTCTTCGACAGTGCGTACGCGTATCCGCGGTGCTGGTTGCGCACCCGGTTCGCCAGCGGCCTCGCGTGCTTCGCTTGCAACAAGCGTGTCCCGGAGTGCACTCGATGCGATGGCGCTGGGTGCGTCTTCTCCGGCTTCATCGTCTGCTGCGCCGCGTGGGCTGTTGTTGCGGGATGTTCGTTCGCGTGAAGCCAGTTCACGCCTCGCAGCCGAACGCGGATCCACACGCCACAGCAGCGAACGTGCAAGGCGTTCTGCATGCCGCGCATCGGATGCTTCTGCCGGCAGCTTGATAATGGCTTCATACTCAGCGCGGCTACCGAACTGCAGCAAGCCGGTAGCCGGCAGCCATCGTTCGGAGATGTAAACACGCGGCCCTATAACTGCTACAACACCGGCATCACCTGGTACATCGCCGAGCTCTCCTCGTATTTCAAAGAACTGGTTGCCGAGCCGTATCGAATCGCCCACCGCAGCATCGAGCGCGAGCAGAAGAGACGGATCAACGAAGGCCCTCGGTTTCTCGCCGTGCACGTCGGCCCACAGCCCTGCGGGCTCCGTGCCTATCTCGCCATAGAACGGATAACCGTCGCTTGCTGCGCGCACCTGCACAAGGCGTACGCCGCCCGATGGTTCGGCGAGCGCCATAGTTGCAAAGGTTGTCAACCGTGCGCTTTGGATACCTGTTGTGGCGAGCGAATCGAGGAGCGAATCGACGAGTGGTGGCATGGCACTCCCCGACTGCAGTGCAAGATCGCCGCCGAGCAGTGTGCGTGACTGGTCACGCAGAGAGCCGGTGACATTCTTGGCAAAGGAGTCGATTGCGACGAGTGCTGCGACTCCGAATGCAATGGATGACATGTAGAGCGCGAGACGCCGCCTTGCCATGCGGCTGTCGCGCCATGCCAGTCTCAGAAGTGCAGCGACTGTCACGAGGCTGCAGATTGATCGGGAGTCACCTGGTCATTCCGGGTGTGACTGGCAGTGTCGTCCGCGAGATCGCTTGAATGTTCGTTAAGTACGTCGCCAACGACTTTGCCGTCCATCAGTCGAATCGTACGGTGCGTGCGGTTCGCGAGTGCTTCGTCGTGCGTGACGAGCACGATTGTGCATCCGCTTTCCTTGTTGAGCGATTCCAGGAGTGACACGATTCTGGCACCGGTAGCGCCGTCGAGATTGCCGGTGGGTTCGTCTGCAAACAGGATGCGTGGTGTATTGGCGAAAGCGCGGGCCAATGCGACGCGTTGTTGCTCTCCGCCCGATAGCTGCTGTGGGAAGTGGTGTGCGCGGTCACCCAGACCGGTGTGCTCGAGGAGTTCCTGAGCGCGCTGGGCTGCCTGTCGCACCGGCATCTGGCCGGTGAGCTCAAGCGGCAGCTGCACGTTCTCCAGTGCAGTAAGCGTTGGAATCAGCTGAAAGCTCTGGAAGACGAATCCGGTTTTTTCGCCTCTGAGGCGGGAGCGCTGGTCTTCGTCCAGGGAGCTTAAGTCGATGCCGTCGAGTATTACGGATCCGTGTGACGGTGTATCGAGTCCGGCGAGGAGGCCAAGTAGTGTAGTTTTCCCAGAACCTGAAGGCCCAACGATGGAAACGAATGAACCCTGTTCAATCGTAAAGGAGACGTTGCGGAGGACGGTAAGTGCGCCGTCGCCGCTGCGGTATTCCTTTGTTAATTCCCTGGCAATAAGCATGCGATCTATGAATCAGTCCTGCAGAGGCAGAACGTGGTATCTGGCAACAGTCATCGGACTGGCTGCTCTGTTGAGCGGTGGTTGTGGCAACCGCGGTGACGCGCCTGCAGCGTCGGAATCAATCGCACAGGGAGGGCCCAGTGCAACTGCCGTCGGCAACTCTGATTCAGAAATCAGCGGAACAAGCGATGTGCATAATACCCGCAAACGCGTCGTTGTTCTGGGAACGAGTCTGACTGCCGGGCTGGGACTCGATCCCGATCAGGCCTGGCCGGCTGTGGTGCAGAGGAAGGCAGACGAAGCCGGGTTGAATATCGAGATGGCGAACGCTGGTCTGAGTGGGGAAACGAGTGCTGGCGCGCTGCGACGGGTGGATTGGGTGCTCAATGAGCCTGCGGCTGCTGTGGTGCTGGAGGTAGGAGCCAATGATGGGCTTCGGGGTGTAGACCCCGACAGTACGCGTGCTAATCTGGTGGCGCTTATACGGCGTGTGAGGGAGCTGCGCCCGGATGCGCGGGTGTTTCTGGTGCAGATGGAAGCGCCGCGGAATCTGGGTGCTGCTTATACAACGGCTTTTCATAATGCCTTTGTGGAGGCAGCGAAATCTGAAAAGGTGGAGCTTCTGCCATTTCTGCTGGAAGGGGTGGCGGGTGTAGCTGCGCTCAATCAGAACGATGGCATTCACCCCAATGAAGAGGGTGCGCGTATTGTTGGAGAGCGGATGTGGCAGGCGCTGCGCGCACCTCTTTCCGATGTGGTTGTTGGCAGGCGCTGAATTACAGCTCTCCAGAAAGTGATTTTATGAGTAATTTTCAGTGTTGGCCCCTGGAACCCCTTACCGGTAACGGTCGTGATTCAACGTCTTCTGCTCTCCGCCGGCCTGGTCACTCTGACCGCCACGCCTTTCAATTTCCCGGCAGCCACTGGAGCCTCGCAACAGGCTGACGCTGCCCGTGCAGCTCTATCCGAGCCCGCTCTGTCTCCCGATTCGCGAGAGATTGCGTTTATAGCGGGCGGCGACATATGGACGGTGCCCGCTGAGGGTGGCATTGCGCGGCTTCTTGTGGCGCATCCGGCAACGGAGTCGCGTCCGGTTTATTCCCCCGATGGCCGACAGCTCGCGTTTGTATCCACGCGTACAGGAGGCGGCGATATCTATGTTCTGGATATCGCTTCGGGGCAGCTGCGGCGTCTGACATTCGAGGACGGCAGGGAGCAGCTTGATGCCTGGTCGCGCGATGGCAAGTGGATCTATTACTCGTCAAGCGCTGGCGATATCGCTGGAATGAACGATGTCTGGCGTGTGCCCGCGAGCGGCGGACAACCGGCAGTGGTTGCTGGCGACAGATACGCGGCAGAGTACTGGGGAGCGCCATCGCCGGATGGCCGGACGTTGGCGATTACAGCGCGTGGCAATGTGGTCAGTCAATGGTGGCGGAACGGACATTCGCATCTGGATGAAAGCGAGCTGTGGCTGGTGTCGGCGCTGGATCGGGATGCACCGGAGTACAAACTGTTTGGCGCAGCGGGTGGTGGTAAGGATGCGTGGCCAATGTGGAGTAAGGACGGTAGCAGCATTTATTACATGAGCGACCGGAGCGGTGCTGAGAATCTGTGGGTGAAACCGTTGGATGGCGAAGCACAGCAGCTTACAAAGTTTTCGTCGGGGCGGGTTTTGTGGCCGCAGATAGCGTACGACGGCAGCGGGATTGTTTTCGAACGGAATTTTGGCGTCTGGCGATATGATGTGGCGTCAAAGAGTGCCAAGGAAGTTCCGGTTACACTTCGTGGAACGATCACTGAGGTACCAGCATCAAGGACTACGCTGAGTCAGGGTTTCCAGTCGGTGGCGCTTTCACCCGATACCAGGAAGCTGGTGTTTATTGCACGTGGCGATGTGTTTGTGTCGGCCTCGCGCGACGCCGGTGATGCAGTTCGCATAACGAGCACTGCTGAGCTTGAGGCGGACCCGGAATGGCTTTCGGACAGTCGTCGTGTTGTTTATTCCAGCAACAGGAACAACAGCTGGCACATTTATCTCTACGATGTGGCGGCACACAGCGAGCGCGCGCTGACGAGTGGTAACACAAAGAACATCGCGCCGCGCGTATCACCCGATGGCAAGCTTATAGCGTATCAGCAGAACGGCAGCATGCTGCGTGTTATGTCGGCAGACGGTACGGCCGACCGGAAAATTGCCGACGCTGTGTTTTCTGTTCCGCCGCTTTCATCTGCGTCTGCTGTCGCGTGGTCTCCGGATTCACGCATGGTGGCGTGGATAGCGCCTGGCGATCGCGGTTATGTGAACGCATCGGTTGCAGCGATAAATGGTGGTACGCCGCGGCAGGTGAGTTTTCTGGCGGATGCAAATGGTGGCAACATTGTGTGGGCGCCGGATGGCAAGTATCTATTGTATGTAACCGGGATGCGTACGGAGACGCCGCGTGTGGTGCGTGTGGATCTGGTACCGCGCACACCGCAGTTCCGTGAGGACCAGTTCCGGGATCTCTTTGCGCCGCCGGTGCTACCTGTGCGCGATTCGACAGCGCCCGTGCGCGCGGATTCAGCAGCGCGTACAGCTGCCGCGCCGGGTGCAGCGAGGGGCGGGGGTGCAGGGAACGCCGGGAATGCAGCGTCGCGCAGCGTCCCCGAAGTGAAAATTGATTTTGATGGCATACGGTTGCGTGCGAGCATGTTGCCAACGCAGGGGTACAGCCCGTCGGCCATTGCGATAAGCCCCAATGGCAAGACGCTGGTTATTTCTGCATCTGCCGGGAGTCAGCAGCAGCTTTACACCATGTCGATGGACGCACTCGCGCCCGGCGGATCAGCGCTGCGTCCGCTTACGACGTCAACGGGCGGCAAGAGTTCGATTCAGTGGTCGCCGGATTCACGCGAAGTATGGTTCACCGAAGGCGGGCGGATAAACGCGATCAATGTGGAGTCGCGTCAGGTGCGAAGCGTGCCGGTAAACGCTCTGGTGGAAGTCAATTTTGATGGCGAAAAGGAAGCGGTGTTCAGGCAGGCATGGTCGTATCTGGCGACCAACTTCTATGACGAGAAGATGCATGGCGCAGATTGGCCCGCGGCTGCGCGTGCGGTCGAGCCTTATGTGCAGGGGAGTCGCAACCCCGATGATCTGAGGCGTGTGCTGTCGCTGATGATTGGTGAGCTCAACGCATCGCATCTTGGGATCAGCGGTGCAGCGCAGGGTGCAATGAGTGTACCGGTGGGGCATATCGGTGCGCGTTTCAGCCGAGTTGCTCTGGAAGGTACAAGTGGCGAGTACCGTATCAGCGAAGTGATCACTTTGAGTCCGGCAGCGGTGGCTGGTCTTGCGGTCGGCGAAGTGATTACTGCTGTGAACGGTGTGCCGCTCGTGCGCGGCATTGCACTGGACTCGCTGATGATGGGGAATGTGAACAAGCGAGTTGCGCTTACGGTGCGTGGCACTGATGGCAAGTCGCGTGAGGTGGCGTTGTTGCCGGGTAGTCTTGGAAACGAGAAGGGGCTTGCATACCGGCAGTGGGTGGAGCAGAAGCGGGAGTATGTTGCGCGCGTGAGTCGTGGCAGGCTGGGCTATGTGCACATGTATGACATGGGCCAGGGCTCGCTTGATCAGCTCTATCTGGATCTGGATGCTGAGAACCAGGGTCGTGATGGAGTTGTGGTTGATGTACGCAACAACAACGGTGGCTTTGTGAATCCGTATGCGATTGATGTGTTGTCGCGTCGCGGGTATCTGCAGTTCACGACTCGTGGTTCGGTTACAGCACCTGCCCGTGCGAACCTTGGTCAGCGTACGCTCGAGAAGCCGACAATTCTGGTAACGAACCAGCATTCGCTCTCGGACGCCGAGGATTTTACGGAGGGGTACAGGGCACTGAATCTGGGTCGGGTTGTGGGTGAACCAACGAGCGGCTGGATCATCTTTACCTGGAACGTGGGTCTTCTGGACGGCTCGACGTTGCGCTTGCCGCGCACGCGTGTGACGGATGCAGCGGGTCGTGATATGGAGCTCAATCCGAGGCCAGTGGACGTGCGGGTAGTGCGTCCGATGGGTGAATCGTACAGCGGCCGGGATTCGCAGCTGGACACGGCAGTGGAGACACTGCTGGGTACGTTCCCGGAGGCTGGCGCGCGGCGCTGAGTCATAAATCGGGCGGTGTAAGGCGTCGGTTGTAGCGCCGCCCGGGGCTCAGAAATACCGCTACCCGGGGCCCGAAACTGGCGCACAGAGGGTGGAAAAGTGTGTGGGGCTCTGCTATGCTTAAAGGCTATGCATTTCCGCACACTTCAGCAGGACAGTTAGTATGGCAATACCGGCAACACAGATACGACGTGGGATGGTGCTCGTTTTCGAGGGAGACCCGTGCAGGGTGGTGGAGTTCCGCCATCATACGCCCGGCAATCTTCGGGCGATGGTTCAGGCGAAGATGAAGAATCTCCGCACGGGTTCCAATTTTGAGCATCGTTTCCGCGCAGCGGATGCCATTGAAAAGGCATCGATGGAGACGCACGAACTGGAGTTCCTGTATCAGGGTGGTGACACGTACCACTTCATGAACACAGAGAACTACGATCAGCTTGAGATGGACGACGAGATGCTTGGTGATTCGGCACCGTGGATGCAGCCTGGGATGAAGATCCTTGCTGAGTACTACGATGGTCGTCCGATCGGAATTGAGCTTCCGAACTCGATGGTGTTTGAGATCGTGGATACGGCGCCGGTGGTGCGTGGTGCCACGAAGACGGCGTCATCGAAGCCTGCAAAGCTGGAGAACGGTGTAACGGTAAACGTACCGGAGTTCATCGAGTCCGGGACGCGTGTGCGGGTGAATCCGAGCACGGGCGAATATCTGGATCGCGCGAAGGACTGACGTTATCCGGTTGCAAACGCAGTGGAAACCGGTTAGGATTTCGGGCTTCCGTTGCTGAGGTGAACAGCCGGGCGAGCCGGGGGTCGGGAGTAGAGCTGTCAGATTCCCGGGTATGGTGACCGTAGCTCAATCGGTTAGAGCACCGGATTGTGGTTCCGGGGGTTGCGGGTTCAATTCCCGTCGGTCACCCTCCAGCGTCGAAAGGCGCGGAGGTCCGTAGCTCAATTGGTAGAGCACCGGTCTCCAAAACCGGCGGTTGGGGGTTCGATTCCCTCCGGGCCTGTAGGAAGTAAGGCCGTTAAGCGGTGCAGCAGGTGCAGTAGGCAGTAGCAGGCAAGCAGTAAGGCAGGTGGGTTGAGCAGGACACTGCGGCGGTATCGTCTAGAGGCCCAGGACACAGCCCTCTCAAGGCTGGAACACGGGTTCGAATCCCGTTACCGCTAT
>CAZDMG010000094.1:9082-9364 GCA_964506655.1 uncultured Gemmatimonadaceae bacterium | reverse complement strand
AGGACCTGATACGGCCGGGCCATCCCCCAGCGATTCGAAATGCGACCACGCACCACATTGTGATGCACAACCAGCACGCGAAGATCACCTGCCTGCGCTTCGCTGAATCTGCGCGCAGCACCCTCAAGTTGATCGTCAGTAAGGCCACCTTTCACCCGGATGTCCCTGGGGTTCCAGGTAAGGGTCCAGGGCATGATACCGGGCGCAGAATTCACGCCGACCATGGTGACACCCGGGACATTGAGCGTCGGCTCAGTATCCTCCTGGATGTACGTTCTGTAG
>CAZDMG010000094.1:0-9072 GCA_964506655.1 uncultured Gemmatimonadaceae bacterium | reverse complement strand
GACTCTGTGGCGGTTACCGACCCCGAATGGGGCAAGCCACCACTGGGCATCATGGTTCCCGGGGACCACAATAGTGGGTGCGAGAGCGCGCAGACGATCGAGGATGATTCTTGCATCCCTGAATTCTGCGATACGCGCGCGTTGTGAGAGATCGCCGGATACGATGATTGCATCGAAGTGCGCCGACTTTGCGACTTCAAAGGCAGCTTCTACATGTTCGGCCACAAACGGCCGTCCGCAGTGCACGTCAGACAGGTGCAGCAGGCGGGCCTGCCGTATCGTCATCAGAGCCTTGCTATGATCGCGTCAGTGAACTGGTCGGTGGTGGCGTTACCGCCTAAGTCGCGCGTCAGGGCATCGCCATGGCGCATGGAGGTGTGGAGCGCGTTGCGAATACGTTCCGCACGTGCCGCGTCTCCCAGATGCTCAAGCATCATGCATGCTGCAAGTATGAGCGCACCCGGGTTGGCGACACCTTTGCCTGCAATATCGGGGGCGGTGCCATGCACGGCTTCAAAGATGGCTGCAGAGCTGCCTATGTTGGCGCCAGGGGCCAGCCCGAGTCCACCTACAAGCCCGGAAATTTCGTCGGAGAGAATGTCGCCGAAGAGGTTCGTAGTGACAATTACATCGTAGCGCTCAGGGTGCAGTACGAGATGCATTGCCATCGCATCGATGATGGTTTCAGTGAACTCAACGCGCCCTTCATACTCGCGTGCCACCATGCGTCCGACGTCCAGGAAGAGCCCCTGCGAGAACTTGAGAATATTTGCCTTGTGGACCAGCGTGACTTTTTTGCGACCGTGCGCAAGTGCGTATTCAAAGGCATACCGGACTATGCGCTCAGAGCCTTCACGTGTAATGATCGCGATGGACTCAGCGGCCGCCTTGGGATCGTCGCCGATGCGGATGTAGTGTTCAATACCGGTGTAGAGGCCTTCTGTATTCTCGCGGACCAGTACGAGGTCAATGTTGTCGAAGCGTCCCGAGATGACAGTGCGTGCTGGCCGGACGTTGGCGTAGAGGTCAAAGGTCTTCCGGAGGGCGACGTTGATGGACCTGAACCCCTCGCCTATGGGTGTTTCCAGCGGCCCTTTGAGGGCACAGCGGGTGCGGCGAATGGAATCGAGGGTGACCTCGGGGATCGGGTCGTTCCAGCGGGCCACGCCAGCCTGACCTGCGACCTGGACATCCCAGCTGATGTCGGCGCCGGCGGCATCCAGCACCCGGGTTGTGGCGTCGGCGATGGACGGACCGATGCCGTCACCAGGAATCAGAGTAACAATATTGGACATCCTTGTAATGTCACGAATTTGCACCGGTTCTTCCAGCTGAGGTGACGGCGGAAATGCCTATGGCGCCCTTCCCTCTCTTCCGAAGGCGGTCTGAAAGCTTAACTTGGAGGGTTGGCTGCGCCTTCTGAACGGCCGATCCTGTCACTGCCGATCCCGGCTCCCCGACCTAAACGTGTACGTATTTCCCAAGGCTATCATGTACCGACTGAACCGACCAACCATCGCCGCGCTGGCGGCCTGCCTTCTCTATTCCGCCACCCCGCTTGATAATCCAGCGAAAGCCCAGGGAGGAACGGGTTTCGACCTGAGTATCGCCAACATCATGCGCGGACCGGAGCTTTACGGTCGGGCACCAGCCAACGTGCGGTGGAGCCCCGACGGCCAGTGGATCTATTTCCAGTGGACGCCGGCCGGCACCGCCTGGGATGCCCCAGGTTCGCTGTACAGAGTGCGCGCTGTTGCCGGCGCTACCCCTGAAGCTGTAAGTGCCGCGGCAGCCGATACACTCACCCCACTGCTGTCGCCAGGCGTGATCTCGCCAAGCGGCAAACTCAAAGCCATCGGCGCACGTGGCGACCTGTATCTGGTAGATGAGGCCAAAGCCACCGTACGACGGCTGACTGATACGCGCGATAACGAGGCCAACCCACAGTTCTCGAGCGACGAGCGCAAAGTGTATTTCACGCGCGATGGCAATATCTACACCATTGATCTTGTGAACGGAGCACTGCAGCAACTAACAGACATCCGTTCGGGTGCACCGCCGCGCGAGCCCGCGAGACCCACAGGGATGGCGGGTGCACTGGAGCGCGATCAGCGCATGCTGCTTCAGGTGGTGCGCGACCGTGACAAGACCGATTCTACGATGCGGGTACAGCGCGCAGATGCAGCAACCCGGGAACAGCCGCAGCCCACGTGGATTCCGGCCGGTGAGCGGGCGGCCACGATCAGCATGTCACCATCACTCAAAGTTGCAATTGTTGTTGGTGCTGCCGGAGCAGGTGGTCAGCCACGCAACACAATCATTCCGAATTACGTGACCGCAAGTGGATTCACGGAAAACATCAATGGTCGCACCAAAGTAGGTGAAGCCGGCGGACGCCAGCGCGCATACCTGCTGGACCTCAGCACAAACCAGCTGAGGCCGCTGGCAGTGGTGGGAGGAGACAGCAATAAAGTCGCTTCGCAGATCCGGGTTATAGGCTGGAATGCTGCCGGCAATACCGCGTTTCTCCAGGCCGGAACGCCAGACAACAAGTGGCGCTATTTCATGACGGTGACAGACGCCGGTGTTGTGAAGACAGTGCACGCACTGAACGACACAGCGTGGGTAGGCGGTCCGTGCGGCGGTTGCGCGGGTTGGCTCCCTGACGGACGTGTTTACTACGCGTCGGAAGCCTCAGGTTATGCGCACCTTTACAGCGCGAACGCCGATGGCAGCGACAACAAGGCACTCACCAGCGGCAAGTGGGAAGTCCTCAGCGCTTCTTTGTCACCCGATCGCAAGAGCTTCTATCTGCACACGAGCGAAGAGTCACCCTTTGTGCAGCACTTCTACCGGATGTCAACATCAGGTGGTACGCGCACCAAAGTCACCCGGGAGCATGGTGGACACGATGTAACGGTAAGCCCGGATGGGAAGAAGCTGGCAGACGTTTTCTCCACCTCTGACGCGCCGCCCGAACTCTTCCTGCGCAATGCAGACGGCACCAACGCCGCCCAGCTCACTGTTTCAACCACAGCAGAGTTCAGAAGCGGACCGTGGATCAAACCCGAGATCGTCATGATCCCCGCCAGCGACGGCGTACAGGTACCGGCCCGGATTTACAGGCCGTCCAACCTGAAGGCTCAGCCCAACGGCGCTGCCGTTATGTTCGTGCATGGAGCGGGCTACCTGCACAACGTGCATGACTACTGGTCCAGCTATGCACGTGAGTACATGTTCAACCACCTGCTGGCATCGAAGGGATACGTCGTCCTCGATGTGGACTACCGCGCTTCCGCCGGATACGGACGCGACTGGCGTACAGCGATTTACCGCTGGATGGGTGGACGTGATCTTCAGGATCACGTGGATGCCTCACGGTGGCTCCAGAAGGAGCTCAACATCGACCCTGAACGCATCGGCATATACGGTGGCAGCTACGGTGGTTTCATGACGCTAATGGCGCTGTTCAATGCTCCCAGGGAGTTCGGCGCCGGCGCGGCACTCCGCTCAGTAACCGACTGGGCACACTACAACCAGGGGTATACAAGCAACATTCTGAACCTGCCACAGATTGACAGTCTGGCGTACCACCGCTCGTCACCCATCTACTTTGCCGAAGGACTGGAAGACCCACTCCTGATTGCGCACGGCATGATCGACACGAACGTACACTTCCAGGACGTTGTCCGGCTTGCACAACGACTGATCGAACTCGGCAAAACCGACTGGGAGATGGCAGTGTTCCCGGTTGAAGATCACGGTTTTACAAGACCAAGCTCATGGACTGACGAATACCGTCGCATTTTCGAACTGTTCGAGCGCACCATCGGCCCGAACGGGAGCAAGGTGAAGAAGTAGCGACTACAGCCGGTCGCATTTGAGAAGCGCCACCCCACCCGGGTGGCGCTTTGAGCTATCTCCAGGACTTTTTGCGCGTAAACAGAACGTACTCTGAGATTCTTTCCACTGGGAGATTATCATGTTATACGCCCAGCCTCGTTATGGACGTACTTTTCTGTTAGTTCTGGCCCTGACCGCGTGCGGAGGTGGGAGCGGTGATGGTGACAAACCGGACGCCCCAACATCACCGGGGCCTCCGGCTGCAATAAGCGTCTCCGTGTCACCATCCACCGCAACTGTTGACGCTGGTGGCACCAAATCCTTTACAGCCACAGTATCAGGCACCGATACCAAAACGGTACAATGGACTGCATCGGCCGGGTCTATCGTACCATCGGGGAACAGCGCCACATGGACCGCTCCGGTCGCGGCTGGCAGCTATAAAGTCACTGCAACAAGCACCGTTGACGCATCGCGTTCTGCAAGTGCGACTATAACAGTGCCGGAGATCGGCCTTTCAGTCTCACCCAGCAGCTCCACCATCGGTTTCGGTGGCTCGCAGACACTGACCGCGTCTATCACAGGGGTCGCCGACAATTCGCTTACGTGGACTGCCAGCGGGGGCACCATAGATGGCTCCGGGGCCACTGTTACATGGCAGAGCCCTGAGACAGCCGGAGATTACACCGTTGTCGTCAAAAGCGTAGCGAGCCCCGGCACGCAGGCAAGTGCAGAGATTTCCGTAACGCCGGTCCACATTGAACTGACTGAGGACGCCGTGCAGTTGCGGCGTGGCGAAGTCCGTACTTTCCATGCCGAACTTACAGGCGCTGCCGAAGGATTCCGCGGCGTGAAATGGGAGGCCAGCTGTGGTACTGGTGCTCCGGATACAGAAGACGAGTCTGCCTTCGTATATACCGCACCTTCCTCCGGCGGCCCGTGCACCATTACAGCAACGAGTAAAGCCGATGGCACGCAATCGGCAAGCCTCGCAGTAACTCTCCGTCCGGAGGTGGTTGTCAACACCTTGGATGACACCGACGATGGAGCGTGCACGCCAACGCACTGCTCGCTGCGCGAAGCACTCGTGCTGGCTGCCTCGGAGCCTGATACACTTCTGATCATTCTGGAAGGAAGCAACGGTTCACTTCGCTCAGGAGTGCCAAGCGGACGCGTGAACAGGGATGCAGGTGGCGCGACTATCCACCTGACGGATTCGCTGCCACGCATCACAACAGTTGTTGCGATCGTCGGCCCTGGATCGGGCAACTTCACTAGTGCAGTTGATGGTACCAACGAAGCCAGGCGCCGGGCTTTCACAGTGGACGACAGTGCCAGACTGAGCCTCCGTGGTTTCTCAATCACCGGCGGTCGCCATAATTTTGGTGGCGCCATTTCTGTGACCCGTTTCTCGTCGCTCACACTCGATGACATACATATGTCGCAGAATATGGCGTCTGCCGGACAGGGAGGAGCGGTCTACCTCACCACCTCCAGCCAGTCCTTCTTCTCGGATGTCGTATTCGACGGTAACTCTTCCACAGGCACATCCGGCGACGGTGGTGCCGTCTATGTCAGCAGCGCTGACCTCACTGTCAAAAACGGGATATTTACAAACAACAGTGAGACCGGGACTGGTGGCGGGGCAATCTCGGGGCACAACTCAGGCATCTCTCTCGATAGCGTTACTGTAAGTGGCAACGCAACGGCCCAGCAAGGCGGCGGCATCAAGGTTGCCGGCAAGGGGCACCTGGTAATCACACACTCAGTCATAGAGGGCAACTCTGCGACTGGCCCTGGCGGTGGCATCGCAGTAACGGTCTATCTTCTGGGTGGCTATTCCGACGGCTATACCGGAACAATTGAGATGGACGACGTCATCATCCGCAACAATACAACCAGGTCTCAGGGTGGTGGTATCCAATTGCGTGGCAATGCCGTCGCCAGCATGAACCGCGTCCGCATAACCGGCAATCGCGTCCTTAACTCCGGTTTATCAAGCCAGTTCCCGATTGCCGGAGGAATACTGATTGGCTCGAAGTCCATCGTGTCGGTTACGAACAGTACCTTTTCAGGCAACGAGATTGAGACCAACCTGTACGCCTCCTCGAATGGCGGCGGCGGTGGCATCCTGATTACGGATCCGGATGGTTACCCGGTATCCGTAACAATCAGGAATTCAACTGTCTCAGGTAACAAGTCCGCGTTCCTTGCTGGCGGAATTCACTCGATGAAGTCAGATGTGCTGATCGAGAACTCAACGATTTCGGGGAACACAGCCACGAGCGGCGGAGCAATCGTCAACGGAGCGAATCTCACTCTTACAAATACAACGATTGTCGGCAACAGGGCAGACAACCGCTGGGGCGGGGTTCGCAATGCATCAAACCTGGCATGGCCGTCCATCCCGTCGCTCAATATTACCAACACCATTCTATCCGACAACAGATCAAAGGACGGCGAAGAGAACTGTATCCACGACGCCGGCACAATGATTTCGCACGGCGGCAATATATCAGGTGATTACAGTTGTGATCTCCTGAATCACGGCTCCGACCGTGCAGGTGCTGTCCCGGGGCTCAATACGCAACTCGCCGACAACGGTGGTCCGACGTTTACGCATGCTCTTCTGGCGGGCAGCATAGCCATAGATGCAGGTATCGGGGATAAGTGCCCACCAGCTGATCAGCGCGGAATGCCCCGCGTTGGCAGGTGTGATATAGGTGCATTTGAATTCGTGCCTGCCAGCAACTCGTTCCGCTCGCTCACGGCGCCGGCACGCAGTATGTCAATAGTCCGACGCGGGTTACCGCAGTTGCGCACTCCGCGCTAGGTTATACCGGTACCGGCCGGCGGTCTTACGCAGGCAATCCAGCCGCCACAGATTCAAAAGTGAGGTAACGCAACCAACAGGAGAGGCAGCGCGAAATCAAAACGACTTCGCGCTGCCTCTCCTGCCGTATACCCGGATTACTTGCGTACATTGGTTACAGTCGGCGCGATAATTACTTCGCCGCCGGCGACGGGCGCGATATCATTGATGAGTTCAACGCGAGTGCCGCCCCGGAAAGCCGATGCCGCAGGCGACAGCGAAAATGGATCGGCGCGGTCGTATCGGACTATATATCCGATGTCCTCCATGAGCCCCACAGTAATTCGGCTGAGAGGCATGGTTCTGGAAACGTAGGGCGTCATCATTTCTTCGTTCAGAGCTTCCTCCTGCCAGTGCCCGCCGAGTGCGTAAGGGCCAACAGACTGCAGCGGAATTGAGTTGGGTGAAATCCATGCCCCACCGGCAGCGAGAAACTGAGCGAGCGCCTTAGGCCCCCTGAAGCGTGGGTCAACATCGGTTACAAACAGCAGGTAATCAATAAATCTCGCGGAGCCGATCAATCCGCTATGGAACCCGAGTGAGTGCCCCATCTCGTGTGACAGCACGCCATCAATCGAACCATCATTGAGCATGGCCTCCACGTCCGCTTCGTCAACCAGAATTGATCCGTACGCGGGAAGCCGGGACGCCGAGTGCTGCGCACAGAAGTTGGCATTCGCCAGCACCTGACCGCGGCCATCAATGGGCGCGACCATTGCAATCAGCAGTATGCCATCTACCACTTCATCGATAGCAGGAGCCCAGGTGCGACAGTAACCCGCACTGGTCTGTACCAACGACACTCCGGACCTGCCGACAAGTACTGATCGCCACTTGTCGGCAGACCTCTGGACAGCAGTACGCAACCTGGTCGATGGCTCAGCACCGATCCAGCGGAGCGTTATTCGCATATCGGAAATGGAAACCGTTGCGTTGAAGACCACCCCAACATCCGGATCAGCAGCCAGATGCGCACGAAGACTCTGGCTTGCAGCGTCGCCTGCCGTCCAGGAAATAGAATTTGCAGTGCCGGCTGGAGTACTCGTTATTGCATTGCCAGCACCAACAGTACCGGAGTTCTCACCTGGCACGAACTCAACAGTTACACCGCCCACCGGATTGCCGAACTGATCAAGCACGCGCACGGTAGGTGCCGTCGCAAAGGCAATCCGGCTTACACCGGTCTGGTTATTCCCTGCGACTATCTCCATGGCCACCGGTGGCCCTGCTGCTGCAGTCACCGAAAATGTCGTCAATGCTGAACCGGCACTGGCCCGCAGCAGTTGCTGGCCAAGCACCGGTCCGAGAATCCAGCCATCAGTCGTGGCGACGCCGTTACCATCGGCTGTTTTTGCGCCACCCTGAACGCTCCCGCCACCACTGACCACAGTAAAACTCACCTGGACACCAGGCACCGGATTGCCGTAGCTGTCCTCTACCCGGACGGAGGGAGCGGCTTGCACATCCTCGCCGACCTGACCGGTCTGCGTTTCAGCACTCAGACGCGTAAGCCGATTGGGTGCACCGGCCTGAGCCTGTGCCGTGAAGCGTACACTCCCTGCTCCGCTTACTGTCGCTTCAATCTCCTGCACTCCGGCACTGTTCCCCAGCTTCCAGCTTCCGACATCAGCGACTCCTGATGCGTTGGAGCGTGAAGAGTCCTTGCCGATTGAACCGTTGCCGGAAACCACACGCCAGTTGACAAGCGTGTTTGAAATAGTCTTTCCTGATGCGTCCTTTACAACGACGGATGGTATCGGACTTACGGTAGCGCCAACTGTACCCGAAACAGAGGCCGATGAAGACGCGGTAAGCGATGCCGGTGTCTGTGGACCGGTACTGTCACCGGAACATGCGGCCAATACAATTGCAATTCCGATTATGCCGGCATACTCCCACCTGGGATACAGCATACGTTCCTCCATAGGAAGTGAAATTACCAACTCGGGAGAAATGTACGGCTACGGTCTGCCTGTCGCCAGCAATGCGCATACAGCGCCCAATCTCAATAAAATCCGAACGCGGGTGGCGATGGTACGGTTATAAATGCGTGAGCTCTTGAAGCACGCTTCGGAAATTTCTGTCTGTAGGCACGCATCCACTCTTCAGCAAAGGCAAGTGCGCCGTCACGCTCTGTAAGTGCCCAGACAGCTCCGCCAAAACCTGCGCCGAACGCACTGGCAGCGTGCGCACCCAGCCCGGATGCGAGACTTACAAGCGAGAGAGTCTCAGGTATCTGATTGCGAAGTGCATTCGTTGCACCATCCATCGAAGCAACAGTAATTTCGCCAAAGCGCCGGAGATCACCCGATTTGAGAGCTGCAGCTCCCTCTGGTACATTTGTCCAGGTTTCGCGG
>CAZDMG010000093.1:0-9384 GCA_964506655.1 uncultured Gemmatimonadaceae bacterium | reverse complement strand
TTCGAAATTGTCGGTAATGAGGCGGACCCGGACAACCCGTCGTCCGCGAACATGGCTTATGGTTTCGGAGCGTCCGCAGGTCCGCTCGGTATAGGGACCTTACCAATCGGAGCATGGGCAATTGGCGTAGCTCTTCCTCAGGCAGGGCAAGATCTCTTGCTGGATTCGCTCCCACCGTCTGAGTTTGCACATCCCGACTACAGGACCTATTCTGGAATTGCCGGGATTCGAGCCGAATATGTGCTGGACATTTTTTCTCTGGTGCTTACGTCAGAGGAGGTGTCTTTCCTGAGGTCGATCAATGGTTATCGCGAATTATGCGATCCATGGCTCCAGCCATTCCTTGAACGAAGCCCGGCACCACTCTTCGATTCACATGCCCCACGTGCCGTCCGCCGCAAGCAAGCAGGCTATTCCGCGGCGGGTAATCTGATCCTTCAGCGTACCCGCATAAGCGAACGGGACCTGGAGTATGGCCCGTTGCTCAAGCGCTCCCTCGAACGATGACGAGCTGAACGCACGTTGTAGGCCTTGTTTATGACTTCACATGTGACTGCAACTGTCTCAGCCTTGAACCCGGACAAACCCGTCAACCAGGAGGACATTTCTATTGGTGTAATACTGAGGACACTTCTATTGGCGGTTGGCAATGACTTACACGCCGCTTGTTCTCCCACACCAGAATAGCTATCTTTTACAGATAACCCTGCTTGTGCTTCAACGCGCGGGCAGGGAAACATATATCTGAGTTCAGAAACGGAAGCCGGTGAGATGCCGGCGCGGCCCCGCCACTGTAACGGGCACAAAACGTCTACTCAATGCCACTGGTAACGATACCGGGAAGGCGAGCAGAACGCCCGAAGCCAGGAGACGACCTGTACTCATTACTCTGGAACGAAGACCCTCGAGGGGGGGCTCGGGCCGCATTATCTGCTCTGCCATTGAGCAGCGTGCGCCGCCGGCTTCGCCGTTCGAAACAGCCTGGCTCTGCTTCGAGGCGTCTTCCAAAGGGAGACGCCTTTTTTGTTTCTGAAGTGCAGGCTGATACGGAATTCCGCGCTGACACTGTTGATCACAGTGACAGCCGCCGCTGCATGCACTTCCGATCGGCGTTCAGCCGGTGCTGACGACTCGCCAGGCAACTCCACCCTGCCGGTCTACACAGTCGATGATTTCGGAAACCCGCTGCCGACTGACTCACTCCTCGCCGCAAGGATCGTCTCGCTTAATCCCACCGCAACTGAAATCTTCTTCGCACTCGGTGAGTCCAAAAGGCTCATCGGGCGCAGCAGCTTCGATGAGTTCCCCGCCGAAGCCAAAACCATACCCGCACTCGGCAACGGAATTCAGCCCAATGTTGAAGCCATACTTGCAGCACGACCTACTCTGGTAGTGCTTTATGCCGCAGATGACAATCGAGCCGCTGCGAGGCGCCTTAATGACGCGGGGGTTGCAACGCTCGCCATCCGCGCTGATCGCATAGATCAGTTTGTGCGCCTTACACGTATCCTGGCAGCCGTTTCAGGGAGTGTTAAGAGCGGCGAGACCGTCGTCGATAGTGTCATGGCCACACTGGACGCAGTACGCAATGCCGTGGCTTCAGAACCAGTGGTGTCTGTTGTCTGGCCACTCTGGAATGCACCTGTAATTGTTGCAGGTGGTGGAAGCTACCTGACAGAGCTGCTGGAAATTGCAGGCGCGCGGAATATGTTTGGCGATATCCTCTCGCCGTCCCCGCAGGTCAGTATCGAAGAGATTGCAGCGCGCAATCCGGACTTTGTACTGACCGGCGACCAGGGCGTATCATCGTTCAGCGAATTACCCGCCTGGCAGGCAGTTGCTGCGGTGCGCGAAGGAAATATCCGGACTGTTGATAACCAGATAACCGGGCGGCCGTCTGTGAACCTGGGGATGGCCGCAGTGCTGCTCGCGCGAACTCTGCATCCCGAAATAGCCGGGAGGCTGCCATGAGTAGCAAGTCCGGGCACCGCGCAAGCACGTTGCCAATTGGCATTACTGCTGTAATTGGGTTGGTGATAACTCTCCTTCTCATTGTCACAGCTATTGCAACGGGTGCGGTATCAATACCTGGTGCAGATATCCTGGCAGCACTGTCAGGGACCGGAGATGAAACAACGCGCACGATCATTGTTGATCTGCGTGCACCGCGCGCGCTTCTGGCTGCGCTGGTAGGTGCAGGGCTCGCTGTAAGTGGCTCAGCGCTCCAGGGTACGCTTCGCAATGTACTTGCAGAGCCGTACCTGCTGGGAGTATCGGGTGGTGCTGCACTGGGAGCGGTAGGTGCGCTGGCACTTGGGATGGATGTACGCGTCGTAACTCTGGCTGCGTTTGTGGGCGCTGCAACCGCTGCATCCATCGTGCTCGTGCTGGCGCATTTATATGGCGGTGCGCGATCGGGGATCCTGCTGATGGCGGGTGTGGTAGTCGGTGCGTTTGCGAATGCCGCGATCATGGTTGCGCTTGCGGACGCACCACCGGACCGGATCAGGGGTGCACTCTGGTGGATGATGGGTTCCGCCTCTGCGGCCGACTGGCACTCCGTCGCCTGGCTTGCCGGCGCCATAGCTTTACTCGGCGGCTTGCTGTTCCTTGACGCACGCAATCTGGATCTGATGGCGCTCGGCGAAGAGCCGGCTGCCGCGCTGGGTGTTAATGCCGAGCGTACCGGAAGACGGGTCTTTCTTATTGCATCGTGGCTTGCAGCATCCACTGTGGCTGCTGTCGGGTTGATCGGATTCGTCGGGTTGATAGTACCGAACCTTGCGCGTGCGCTGGGTGCACGGCGACACCGTGGCATGATGGTGCTTTCAGCGATTTTTGGTGCTGCACTTCTTGTTGGCGCGGATATTGTAGCGCGTGTTGCGCGTCCGCCGGCTGAGCTGCCGCTGGGTGCTGTTACCGCACTCGTTGGCGTCCCATTCTTTCTTGCGAAGATGAGGTCGTTGCGATGACGAGGAACAGCGACGCAGCACTGGTCTTCAATGGCATAACTGTCCGCTACCGCGGCAGCGTTTCGGATGCACTGAGCGGGGTGACAATAGCTGTGCACCCCGGTGCAGTAACAGCAGTGGTCGGGCCGAACGGTTCGGGTAAGAGCACACTGGTACGCGCGCTGTTGCGTCTTGTACCGCTTGCTGCCGGAGACATCGTTGTTGGTGGCCGCCGGCTGCACGGTATGAGTCAACGTGAACTGGCGCGGCTCGTGGCTGTTGTACCACAGAGAGAAGAACCCTCTGCACCTCTTGTTGTGCGTGAACTGGTATCGCTTGGCAGGTACGCACACCGGGGACTTTTTTCCGCAACTGATACGCGGGACAATGAAATTGTGGAAGAAGCGCTCCGGAAAGCAGGCGCACTGGATCTCATCGATCGGCGGTCGGACACACTTTCAGGTGGAGAGTGGCAGCGGATACGTATTGCCCGTGCACTTGCGCAGGAGTGTCCGGTTCTTGTGCTGGACGAACCTACGACATTCCTGGATATCCGGCATGAGATGGCAATCTTTGAGCTCATGGACCGCTTTGCGTCCACCGGGGGCGCTGTCCTTCTTATCAGTCATCAGTTGAACCTTGTGGCGCGTTATGCGTCGCAGATCAGCTTGTTGGATGAAGGCAGGATTGCAGCCACAGGCACGCCTGATGAAGTGATGCGGGGCGACGTACTGGAAAGTGTGTACGACTGGCCACTTGTTGTTACCCGCGACCCTGCGATAGGCGCGCCCGCGCTGCTGCCACTCAGGAGCAGAGGTCGCGCACGGGTGAGCCAGGGCAACAGCGAGCCTGTTAATGAGAGAGGAGCGCCATGATGGTACGGGGAGCGCCATGATAGTTGCTGCGATTCTTGCTGCGTTCACTTTGCAGACTCCAACTGCCCGGCTTTGTGTGTTCGATGCGGTCTCGTCGTTGCCACTGGGCGGTGCAACTCTGGTTTACCAGTGGAAAGCCCAGGTCATCCCGGACGCCTGCGCCATGGTGGCGAAGGGCGAGGTCAGTATCCGCAGGCTGGGCTACCGGATGCAGGAGATTGCAGTTGCCGGAGACACTGATGTCTTTCTGGTTCCGGTATCTGCTGCATCGGTGGACACAGTGCATGTGCGCGCCAGGGGTGCAATAGCCGGTATGCGAAGCAGTCCGGACATGTCATCGGACGATGCACGGAGTATGGGCGCCAGCAGCACTTCGGAGCTGTTGTCGTTGCTGCCATTCACGCAGTTGCAGCAACGGCAGGGGAGTTCCAGTTTGTCGTTGCGGGGCGCGAGGCGCGAGCAGACGGTTGTCACGCTCGATGGCGTCATTATGAATGATCCAGCAACCGGCCTTGCAGATGTGAATGAACTGCCGCTCGGTTTTATCGGAAGCGCACGCGTTATTCCAGGCGCTTCGGGAACAGCGGTCGGTGGCGTGCTTGCACTGCAATCGTCAACGGCGCCGTTTGCGTTCGTACGCGTTGGGTCATTCGGGGACCAGAGTGGAGGCTTCTCGGTGCGGACTACGGCATTTAACCGGCTGTTTCAGTTGGGAGGAACATGGGAAGAGATTGCGAACGACTTCTCATTCATAAACAGCGCTGCAACGTCGGAAATCAAACCGGTCGAGCAGCGCATTAACAGCGACCGATCGCGTATTTCCCTGTCCGGCAGTGTTCTTGGTGAGCGCTGGCGTTTATCCACGATTACGAGTCGTGAAGAGAAGGGGATGGCCGGTGCCATGAATGTGCATACGTACGATCGGGATCGGGCGAACACCACGCGTGTGACCGTCATTCCGCAGCTCCAACTTGGCGAGGTTGGTGTGCGGGGTGCACTCCGCTATCTCGATCTGTCGTACAGGGACCCACTGCGTCCGTCACTCGACTATGACGCACAGGCAACGGTGGGGAGCCTTGATGCGGACTGGCATCGTGCGGGAATTGATTTTGCTGTGGGTGGAGGCGCAGATGATCTTGCTGCATCCGGAGCTGTGAGTCAGTCGCGGGGGCGGGGATATATGTCGGCGTCGGCCTCCCGTGCTGTAGCAGGGTTGCGTATGGATGCGGGCGCACGGCTGGATGCTGTTTCCGGACTTCCTGTTACGCCGTCGTTTAACGCCGGTCTTAGCCGACGCCTTGCAGGGCAGGGGAGTGGCGATGGCGCGAGCAATGGTGTGATCAACAACGCGAGCAACAATGCGGTCAGCGGCTTAGGCAACCGCGGGATTCGCGCACTGACTGTACGTGCGCTTGTATCGCAATCCGTACGTGCTCCTACGCTCTACGATCTTTACTTCTCGTCGCCGCAACGGATCACGGTAAAGCCACTCAAGGCGGAGCGGGTACTGTTCGATGCCGAGGCGGGCGCGGCACTCGAAGCTGGCACCGGTGCGCTCAGCATCTCTGCGGATATCGCGCTTGTGTCAAGACGCGTACGCGACGCCATAGTGTGGTTCCCCGGCAATTTCGGCTGGAGCCCTGCGAATACGGGCACCGAAGTCATGTATGGCACGGAAGCTCGCGCGCGACTGCAATACGATTCTGTTGTACTGGAATCCTGGGGCTCCTGGTACGATAGCGAACTGCAAAGCGGCGCGCTCAGAATCCCTGTGCCTTATGTGCCCCGTGCGAGCGGAGGTGCCAGGATTTCGGCGCCACTGCCCGCGATAGGTCTCGTAACTGTCAATGCGCGCTACGCAGGCACGCGCCCGTTTACCGTCGGGCCGCGTGATCCGGACTGGGAGCTACCTGCATCCACGCTGATGGACGCTGCATTGTCCCGGTCATTCCAGATGCATGCTGTTGCAACCACCGTTACCGCGTCAGTCCGGAACCTGACTGATATCACATGGCAATCCGTGCGTGGGTTTCCCGAACCCGGACGCAGTTTCTCCATCGCTCTTCATCTCGTACCTCACTTCACACCTCTTACCTCACACTGAACCGTTCCATGTCAACAAAGATTCGTCTCCGTACTCTTTCACTTGCTCTGCTTGCAGGCGCAGCCGTTACTGTCGCCACTGCATGTTCTTCCGATGATCCTGTATCGCCCGGGCCAGCTGCCCCCAAGGGGATAATTGTCATGGATGGCTATGTGCAGCCCGGGTTAAACCTTCTGGGCGATACAGGTACAGCTGTGACACGCCTCAATTTCGGCCCTTCATCTGAATTTGACGCTTCTGTCTTCACGTATGAGCGCGATACTGTCCTGGCAGTATCCAGCAGCTTTGCCGGCGATTTTCTGTACATAGCTGACGTCGCGCGTGGTACCGTCAAGCGTGTGCAGCTGCCAACGGGCGGGAATGCAGCGCGTGCACGTCTTACAAGCGGTGGCAATGGCAGCGCACGTATCATCACAGCGCTCAGGGATTCCCAGGTGGTTGCAACAGTCACTGTTTCTGCAACCGGCTCGCCGACGTTCGAACGGATCATGGATGCGGGTTATTGCCCGACTGACGCGTTCCGCCATGACAATGCCACATGGGTAGTGGATGTGAATGCTGAGTGCAAAACGGACTACAGCCTGCGGGGGCCGATACGCCTCATCCGGATCCCGGATGGCGGCGGCGCGCGCGATACAGTGAGCATCAGTCAGCTCCGTGGCTCCGCTGCGAATCTCGACGTCAAGGGTGGCGTGCTTACAATTGTGAGTTTCGGGGACGCTGACTTCAGTGCTTTCCCTTATGTGCTGCGTTCGCCAAGTGCAATTGCGCAGGTGGATCTGGGTACACGACAGGTTCTGAGGCAGTCCACACTTCTCGGCAACAGCTACGGCGCAACTCTTCGTCGCGGGCTTGATGGCGCTCTCTATGTCAGCCTGTATGAGAGCCTCGCCACCTTTGCCGAACGCGTGATGCAGTTCGACGACAACATGAGCCTTGCAACCGGGAGCCCTGCGACTCCGTTGGGTCTCCGCATTCTCTTTGACGAAAACAACGATGAGGTGGCTTGCGGAAGTGCCACCGCGGATGCACTTGGCCGGTTGCATTGCATCTCGACCGGGGTTGGTTCTGCCACAACACTTCATGTGTTCGATGCCGCCGGACACGAGGTACGGAGCGTGGCGGCAGGGCAGGGGGGAGTGGATCTCGCTATCCGGCCGTGACGTGATGCATGGCGCGCTGTAACGACGTTATCGTGGTCGCATAAAGGCCTTATAAAGGCGACGGAAAGTTGCGGTAGATGTGTCTAAATGCGTCGTAAATGCGCTATAAGGATGTTGTAAGTGCGGTGATGTGGCACTAAGCTCCGGTATGTCCACGGTTATCACTCCTGCATTGGTTCTTCACGGTGCGGACTATCTGGAATCCTCACGGATATTCCGGCTACTGACGCGCGACGCCGGAGTGTTGTCGGTGATCGCGCGCGGTGCCCGGAATTCCGGCAAGAGATTCGGTAAGGCGCTGGATCTCTTCGCCGGCGGTACGGCTGAGATCCAGACCCGCCCTGGCCGCGACATGCAAACGCTTACGGGCTTTGATGTGCAGCGGAGTCATGTTGCACTGGCCATGGACCCTGCACGTTTTGCGGGAGCAGCAGCGATAGCGGAAACGGTGTTGCGATGCGTGCTGGATGACCCTGCCCCCGCCGTCCATGATCTCATCGAAGAAACACTCGGCAGACTGGAGCGTTCAGCGGCTGAGGAGGTGGATAGCCAGGTGCTCCGGTCACTGTGGCGGCTCCTTGCACTGACCGGCTCGGCGCCAGCTGTCGATGAATGCGTGATGTGCGGGAGAACGCTTGCTCCAGGCGCGGACTCACTCTTCAGCCATGCAGCGGGCGGTGTGCTTTGCGCCGGATGTGCAGTCCGGGCACGTGGTGCCAGACGTCTCCCCGCAGCTGCACTGGATGCCCTCAGGAGCTGGTTGGAGGACAGGCCGCATATAGCAGCCGACGCAGCCACTGTGCGGGCCCACCAGCGACTTTTCCGTGAGTTTCTGGGCTACCACGCCGGTGACGCCCGCGAGCCGCGCGCATACCTGCTCTGGGAAGAGGGGAAGCTCGCTTCCCGGAACCGACCCCCTTCCACACGGGTATGAATTGAGGGTAGAGCGTATTCGGTATCCGTTTGGTGCAGTTTATCTCCGGATTACTGTCTGTTGCTTGACTACCGGTCTCACTCGTCCTAATTTCGCAGGTGCAGGTGGAGCCCACGTAGTTATTTCAACAACCTTTGTACGGAGAGAGCCAGACCCAACCTGATTCGTCGGAGTAGTACCATGAAACGTTCGTTGGTAGCACTGGTTTTTGTGCTGGCCGCCGGCGTCTTCATGCCAGATGTTGCGGCTGCACAGGATCAATCGATGCGTGTCAGCCGACCGGGGATGTCGCTCGGACAGAACTTTCCGAACCCCTTCAACCCCGAAACCAACATCCCGTTCAGCGTTGGCGATGAACAACAATGTTCAGCCAATCCTGGAAAACAGTATCGTGTAAGTCTCAGGATTCTCAACCTGCTTCCGCAACATGTGGCCACACCGGTCATCAAGGGCGGAGCGGCGGGAGTCGCAGGAGGTCAACCGTTGGAAAACCTTCTGCTGCCGTGCGGCGATTATGTCGCGTACTGGGACGGAAAGGTGCGCGGTACCGGCAGGGATGCAGCCTCGGGAACGTATTACTACATTCTCGATGTCGATGGAAAACAGCTGGTTAAGAAGATGATAGTGGTGAAGTAATACTGCACCACAAACCAGATGCAGTAACATGCAGTATCAGGCAGTAATTCAGAAGGCGCACGGGTGAGCGGACCCGCGGCGCCTTCTGTCGTTTCCAAACACACCCCTGCCGCATCCAACACTCGCTCGGCACCGCATCCGTCGCCGCACCAATAACCCACTCGGCACCGAACCCCACTTCCCCTCACAACCAATACGGCGTCATACTGTCATGACTGAATGACACCCCCCATTTGACAGACCGCCGTTCAGGCGCAGTTATTACGGCACCACTGATGCTTTGTTTTACTCACAGACAGCAGCAGTATCAGCCCCGAACCACCGATGCAGAATGATCAATCCGGACCGACTTACAGTTAAAAGCGCCGAAGCGCTGAACGATGCCGTTGCAATGGCAAGGCAGGCGGGGAATCCGCTTGTCTATGATCTCCATCTGCTCCTCGCACTCCTGGACCAGGAAGAAGGCATTGTTGTTCCGGTCCTGCAGCGCGCCGGCACCAACGTCACTGCACTCAGAAAGGCAGCACAAACCGAAGCTGCGCGCTATGCAAAACAATCCGACGCGCAACCCGGCATCAGCCGCGAACTCAACCAGGTAACCGATGCCGCCGAAAAGGAAGCACACGCACTCGGCGATGAATACGTCTCCACAGAACACTTCCTCCTCGCACTCTCCGCTGCCAAAGGCACCGACAGCATGCGGTTGCTCACCGAAGCCGGA
>CAZDMG010000092.1:0-9422 GCA_964506655.1 uncultured Gemmatimonadaceae bacterium | reverse complement strand
GTGCGCAGAAGGTGGAGTCACCGGACATCAGGGCGGGGATGGCAATGCTGCTGGCGGCACTCTGCGCGGAGGGGGAGAGTCGGATCAACAACGCCCAGCAGATCGAGCGTGGTTACGAGCGGATCGAAGAGCGGCTGGGCGCACTTGGTGCCCGTATCCGACGGGTGGAAGTTGGTGCTGGCTGAACACCCGGTCAGCCTTGGCATAGCCGGAGTAGGGGCATGGATAACAACCCGGGGATCGGGTTCCTTCGGATTGGGGTCCAGCGAGCCGGTTGGAGAGGTTATGCAGCGGTGGCGCCACCTCACGCATGAGCTGGCTCAGGTTGGAGTGACGGGGGTCGTCAGTGCCGAGCAGGTGCACGGTACGGTACTCGCGGAGACCGGTCAGCAACTTTCAGGGTGGCTCAGGTTGGATGGCATCGATGGCCATCTGACCTCGGTGCCGGGGGTGGCTCTCGCGGTTACGGTGGCCGACTGTACGCCGGTGTTCATAGCGAGCGAAAGTGGCTGGGTGGCACTGCTGCATGCGGGCTGGCGGGGAGCAGCGGCGGGGATTATGGAGAAAGGTTTCGACAGGCTCCGGTCTATCGGCGTACATCCGTCTGATTGTTCTGTGCATCTGGGGGCTGCCATCTGCGGCGCCTGCTATGAAGTGGGTGAGGAAGTGCTCCGCGAGTTCGGCAAGGTACCTGTGAACAACGCGGCAGATGGGAGGGGGGTCCTGGATGTCCGGCAGGAGTTGGCTGAGCGCGCAACGGCGTGTGGGGTGAGGCGCCTGACCATTTCTACCAGCTGCACCCGCTGCAACAACGACCTGTTTTTCAGTCATCGCGCAGGCGATGAAGGGCGGCAGCTGGGGATCATTGCGCGCCTTCCCGGGGTAAATGCCGACTGAGGCCAGCTTGGTCAGATGCAGGGTAAGACCAGCACGTCTCCTTAATCGTCGCCTTGACCGTCGCCGCGGTTTGTCGTAACTTTAATTGTTAGTTCGCAACTGCGTCCCGATTATCGGGCGCCAGAAGTGTGGGGATCGCCCCCGCACTTTTTTATTCCAAAGATTTTTTTCGGAGGCGGGGAGACCGGATGACACACGGCACCACTGCCATCGAAGATATCGTGATACGCGAACTTGATGCGCTGGGCTTCGATCTCGTGGAAATTCGCCGCGGTGGATCGAAATCACGCCCGGTGCTGGAGGTGCGCATTGATCGCCGCGACGGAGCATCGGTCGCGATAGATGACTGTGCCCGCGCTTCGAGAGCGTTGGAGGCGCAACTCGAAGGAAACGGCCTGGTGGATGAGCGCTACGTGCTCGAAGTCTCATCTCCCGGTGCAGATCGCCCCCTCAACACCATTGCAGATTGGCGACGATTCGCCGGACAGACGGCGATTGTCACCTGCGCACTGTTGGCGGGAGGAAAAGAAGAAGTCGGGATACTCTCTGTAGAGGGTGATCCCGGCGCTGAGTTTGTGCGTGTGAAAAACAGCAAGGGCGTCGAGGTCCAGCTTCCGCTCTCTGCCGTAACGCAGGCAAGGCTCGCGTTCCACTGGAAACGATAGGGGACTACGGATGGTCAGTTCATCGGATATTCTGACAGCGTTTCGCGAGCTTGCTAACATCAAGCAGCTCGACAAACCCGGGTTGCACCAGCTTCTGAAGGACGGCATTCAGGCCGCTCTGCAGAAGAAGTATGGAGATAATGTCCAGGCCGAAGTTGAAATCGACGAGGCAAGGGGCAATATCAGGATTGTCCTCCTGAAAACAGTTGTGGCAACTGTGGAGGACATTTCCCGTGAAATCTCCATTGATGAGGCAAGGCTTACAGACGAGGAGTTCCAGATAGGCGATATCATGGAGATCCCCGTGGAGTTTGCCGAGTTCGGTCGTTCGGCTGTACAGGCGGCAAAGCAGCATATTGTGCAGCGCGTCCGCGAAGGTGAGCGCAGCCGCATCCGTGATGAGTTTTCGGGTCGCGTTGGCGATCTGCTCTCCGGTGAGGTGCAGCAGATTGAGCGCGGTAAGCTCATGATCATGCTGAACAAGCACCGCGAAGCCGAAGCCATAATCCCGTACAA
Organism: uncultured Gemmatimonadaceae bacterium; assembly: GCA_964506655.1. Taxonomy (GTDB): domain Bacteria; phylum Gemmatimonadota; class Gemmatimonadetes; order Gemmatimonadales; family Gemmatimonadaceae; genus Gemmatimonas. Next base: position 7,344 of record CAZDMG010000092.1, on the reverse strand, counting down.
GCAACAGAATCACCGTGAGCACTACCACCAGGGCGAACCCATCCGGGCTGTGCTTGTAAAGGTGGAGGACAGCAACAAGGGTCCGCGTCTTATACTGAGTCGCTCAGACCCGATGTTCGTGGAAGCACTGTTCCGTCTGGAAGTTCCTGAAATCCAGCAGGGGCTCGTGGAGATCAAGGCGTCGGCGCGCGAAGTGGGGAGCCGCAGCAAGATTGCGGTGGCCGCCCGCGACGATGCCATTGATGCCGTTGGTGCCTGCGTCGGCCTCAAAGGCGCGCGTGTACAGGCGGTTGTAAACGAACTGGGTGGCGAGCGGATCGATATCGTACCCTGGTCCCCGGACCCGGAACGCTTCACCCGTATGGCACTGGCTCCGGCCAAGGTTGCACGCGTTTACGCTGACCCCGCGTCGCGTAAGGTGCAGGCTGTTGTGGACGAGGACCAGCTGTCGCTTGCTATCGGGAGGGCCGGCCAGAACGTCCGCCTGGCTTCGAATCTCACGGGGTGGGAGATCGAGCTGTACTCCAGCCGCGAATGGATCGAAAAGGGTGGTGAAGCACCACTCTTCGCGCCGCTTGATGAGAATGGTGATAACGATGCAGACGTGCAGCTCAATGAGATCAGCGGGCTGGATGTCGCGACACTTGCTGTACTTGCAGAGGCTGGCTACACCACCCTCAACGATATCATCGACGTGGACCGCGAGGATCTTCTCAGCCTTCCAGGTATAGCGCCTGGCGAAGCAGATCGTATTATGGCAATCATCGACGAACTTACGACGTTCGACGAAGATGAGGACGGCGGCGAGGACGACGATAACGGAGAGGACGGCGAAGAGTGACGGTTCCCATGAAGACGGACAGCACCGGACAGGTGGTTCTGGATGAGGCTTTGCGCCGTAAGGTCGCAGCGCTCATTGGTCTTGGCGTGCGCGGCCGTCTCGTGGTCTCCGGGACTGAACAGGTTCGCCAGAAGGTCCAGAAGGGTCTTGTCAGGCTCGCGGTCGTGTCGACTGACGTATCGCATCACACGTTGGATAAGCTTATGCCGTTGCTCCGTGCGCGCAGGGTAGATGTACTGGAATGGCCAAGTTCGGCAGAACTGGGTGCAATTACGGGTCGCGCATCTGTTGCAGCTGTGGGAGTACTGGACGTGGATCTGGCGCAGGGAATTCGGAAGGTGGCTGCCGGTGCAGAGGTTGCAGCTGTTGGGATGGGCGCAGCGCGCAAAACGGGGATGGGAGGAAGGGTTGAGTAAGCTTCGGGTTCACGACATAGCGGTCGAGTTCGGCTTGCCGGCGCAGGAGGTCATTGCCTTCCTGCGTGGTATGGACGTACCGGTCCGCAACCACATGTCGTCGCTGACTGATGATCAGGTATCGCGTGCGCGCGCACGTTGGGAGCGCGAAAAACGCAATCGCGCAGCTGCCGGCCAAGCGGCGGCTTCGACATCCGCGACACCAAGACGCCGCCGTGCGGCAGCAAAGAGTGCAGCAGACGATGTAGTCGCTGAATCGCAGCCTGTGGAAGAGACGCCGGCACCAACTGCCAGACGCCGTCGGAGAGCGGCGCCGGACGAAGCCACGGCGGACATCGGTGTAACAGACGACAGCACTGCTTCGGTATCGCCGACAACCGATGCACAGGGCTCAACTCGTGGCACGATTGCAGCGGCGGAAAGTGCTGCAGGCACTGGCGACGCTTCTGAGGTATCTGAAACTCCGGCTCGGACTCCAAGGCGCAGAGCCAGAGTCAGTGATTCCAGTGACACGGATTCTGCTGCCGGTTCAGCCGTTGCTGAGTCCGGCCAGGCTGGCACGGAAGCTGGCGATACCCCGCCCGGCGGTGCTGCGCCGGACAAGAAGGCTGCGAACGCTGCAATGTCGGTTGCGGCACAGGCCGCCGCCGGTGACGCGGAAGGCACTGCCGCTGGATCGAAGGCAACGAGGGCAGCGGATGCTATCAAAACCGCTGACCTGGCGCCAACCACGGATTCAACTGTAGAACCAACTGTAGAACCAACTGTAGCCGCATCCTCCGGGAAGACGGTAGCCGATGCAGCCACTAGAGAGGCTGCTGCTCGGACCGATAGTGCAGCGACGGCGGGTAGCGTAGAGGCCGCTTCGGCGGCTGTCAGCGCCGATGGGAAAGTAGCGAAGGGGAAGGGCCCGGATGCAGGTGGTACGACTGACGTATCGCCAGCGGCATCCGGTGATGATGCAACATCCGAAATGAGCACTCAGGCAGCAGAAGCTACGATAGACGAACCGCCCGTTAAGGGCGATCAGCGTCCCGCATCCGGGGGCGCAGCAACGCCGGCAATCAAGCGTGAACTGCCGCCGGACCGTCCGCGTCCGCGTCCGATTGTACCGGGCGCGCCGCGCGTAAGGCCTGTGGCCAGTGCTGCACCCGGACGCGGAACTGCGCGACCGGTGGCGTCGGCGACGCCAGGTGGCGGGCCGGGTCAGGGGCATCGTCGCGATGACCGTCGTCCAGCTGCGCAGGTGGGTTCACCGCAGCAGCACGCGGGTTCGGCACCGCCAGCTCATGGCGGCCAGCAGCGGCGTGGCAAGAAGGGGCGGCGCGGAGCTGTCGATCAGGAAGCCGTATCGGCAAACATCACGAAGACGATGACCGCCATGCGCGGCGCGCCTTCCAGACGCTCGGGACGACGCTTCGACGCGGAAGCCCGCGAAGAGATGGAGTCCGTCCGCCAGGCAGCCGCTGAGCGCGAACGCAAAACCGTGCACGTCAACGAGTTCATCACGGTCTCCGAACTCGCACAGATACTCAGCATCACGCCGACTCAGATCGTCGGACTCGCATTCAAGTCGCTCGGCCTTATGGTCACGATCAACCAGCGACTCGATTTCGACCAGATCGAACTGATCGCAAGTGAGTTCGGTTTCAGGGCTGTCAAGGAAAGCGAGTACGCAGCAGACGTGCCCGAGGCAGCCATCGAGGATGATGAGGCAGATCTCAGGGCGCGCCCACCGGTTGTTACCATCATGGGACACGTCGATCACGGCAAGACTTCGCTGCTCGACTACATCCGGAAGGCGAGTGTTGTAAGCGGTGAAGCAGGCGGAATCACGCAGCACATCGGTGCGTATCATGTGCAGGTGGGTGACGGCAGAAAGATCACCTTCCTGGATACACCGGGACACGAAGCGTTTACCGCCATGCGTGCACGCGGTGCTCAGGTAACGGATATCGTTGTCATTGTCATTGCAGCAGACGATCAGGTCATGCCGCAGACAGTGGAAGCGATTTCGCACGCCCGCAGCGCCGGCGTTCCGATCATCATTGCCATCAACAAGATCGATCTTCCGACTGCCAACATACCCAAGGTCAAGCAGGATCTTCTGCAGCATGAAGTCGTACTCGAAGAGTTTGGCGGTACTGTGTTGTACTCGGAGGTCTCTGCGAAGAAGGGCACAGGTGTGCCGGATCTTCTGGATCAGATCCTGCTGCAGGCAGACATCCTTGAACTCAAGGCCAACCCGTCGCGTCGCGCAGTCGGTACAGTAATCGAAGCGCAGCTGGATCAGGGTAAGGGTCCGGTTGCCACGATTCTTGTACAGAACGGCACCCTGCGTGTGGGTGATGATTACATCTGCGGTATCTTCTCCGGCCGCGTGCGCGCCATGCTGGATGAACGTGGCAAGCAGGTGAAGGAAGCAGGGCCCGCAATACCGGTGCAGATCCTCGGTCTGACGGGTGTACCTATGGCAGGTGATCAGTTGCTTGTTGTCGATGATGCTTCCGCCGCCAGGGAAATTGCACAGCGGCGCGAGCGACTCGACAGGGAAGCCAGAAGCCGGCGTACATCGCGCGGTGTTGTCTCCCTCGAAGACTTTATGTCACAGACCGCTGCCGGAGAGCAGCGTCAACTCCGGCTGGTTATCAAAGCAGACCAGGGTGGTCCGGCAGAAGCACTCGCCGACGCGCTCGGACAGCTTTCGAACAACGAAGTCCAGGTGGAGATCATCCATCGCGGTGTCGGTGCGATCGCAGAGAGTGATATCCTGCTCGCCAAGGCATCCGGAGCGATCATTATCGGCTTCCACGTCCGCCCTGACAACAATGCCCGTCATGCCGCGGAACGTGAAGGAGTTGATATCAAGCTTTACCGCATCATCTACGATGCAGTTGCTGATGTCAAAGCGGCACTCGAAGGGATGCTCCGCCCGGAAGAGCGGGAGGTTATCTTCGGTGAAGCAGAAGTCCGCGAGACCTTCAAGGTTGCACGCGTTGGCGTCATCGCCGGCTGCATGGTGCGGAGCGGATTGATAAACCGGAAGGGACGCGTCCGTGTTATACGCGACGGCGTCGAAATCTATGATGGTGTGGTAGGCTCATTGCGTCGCTTCAAGGACGATGTCAACGAGGTGAAGGAAGGTTACGAGTGCGGTATCGGAGTAGAGAACTTCAACGATATCAAGATCGGCGACATGCTTGAGTGCTATCGCACAGAAGAGATTGCACGCACGCTCGATCAGGCCAGCAGAAACTGAGAGGTGTATGATGGGCGAAACGCGGAGGAACGACCGCGTCGCCGAAGCGATACGTGAGGAAGTGGCGACTTTTCTTGCAGAAGGAGCCAAGGACCCGCGTATCTGCGCTTTTGTTACGGTGACGGCAGTGGATATGACCCGTGATCTCCGGCAGGCAACTGTCTTTGTGAGCATCATGGGCAGTGATGAAGAAAAGGAAGAGACGATAGCCGGGTTGGCCAGTGTGGCGGGCCACCTGAAATCCAGACTCGGCAAGACACTCCGGCTGCGTAACGCTCCGGATGTGGTCTTCCGGGTGGACGATTCGGTGGCGCGTGCATCGCGTATCGAGCAATTGCTCGCGCAGGTCCGGCAGGAAGGCGAGGAAACGCCGGGTGTGGAACCCCCGGTACCCTGACGTGCCGGGAGCACTTGCATGCAAAGCGGGCTCCTCTACCTGGATAAAGTTGCGGGAATGACGTCGCACGATGCGGTTACGCTCGTGCGACGTGCCGCACGTACGCGTCGGGTAGGTCACGCCGGCACACTCGATCCGTTTGCAACCGGATTGCTCGTGCTTGCTGTTGGTGACGCCACGAGGCTGCTGAGGTATATCAATGGCGAACCCAAGGTTTACCTTGCGGAGATCCGTTTCGGTTTTGCAACTGACACCGATGACGCGACTGGCACCGCCGGCGCCCGTTCCGCGTTACCGGGCAAAGATGCGATTCTGGCTGCCATTACTGAACTGACAGGAACGATCCTCCAGGTACCGCCAGCCTATTCTGCAAAGCATGTAAGCGGCAAGCGCGCGTACGCACTGGCAAGGCGCGGCGAGGAGGTGCAGCTTGCACCTGTACAAGTCGCGGTACACTCCTGGTCTGTTGTCAGTCTTGAGGCGGACCGCCTTGTCGCGCGCATAACCTGCAGCGGAGGCACCTATATCAGGGCGTTGGCGCGCGATCTCGGCACGCTCGCAGGGAGTGCGGCGCATTGTAGTGCGTTACGCCGCGAAGCCAGTGGGCCTGCACATGTGGATATGGCGCGACGCTGCGACGATTTGCTGCCCGGCGCGATAGCAGACGGAATCGTACCCCTCGTGAATCCGCTTGAGGTACTCGAACCCATGGATGTCGTCGTGCTGAACGATGAGCAGCGAAGTGCGTTGATGCATGGGCGCATGTTTCTTTCAACGGAGCCGTCGTACAGTAACGCTGTTCTCGTCGACTCGATGAGCAACGTGATGGGGATAGCTGAAGCGGTTGAACAAAGCGGCAACGTTATGTGGCAGCCCCGTGTTGTACTGAGCAATGTCGCCCAGGAATTGCAGTCATGAACCGACCGCGTACCACTGTCACTGGCTTTCCCTCGCTTGTTACCACACACGGATCGGTGGTCACGGTTGGGACTTTCGATGGGGTGCACCTTGGCCATCAGGATGTCCTGCGTCGACTGGTTGCACTGGCAGAAAGTCGTGGCCTGCCGTCGCTGTTGGTGACGTTCGCACAGCATCCACTGGAAGTCATAAACTCTGCGGTAGCCCCGCCGCTCCTTACGACCCATGAGGAGAAGCTGGAGATACTGTCGCAGACCGGTCTCAGATATGCCGCATCCATTCCGTTTACACCGACACTTGCTGCACTGGACGCTGCGGATTTTGTCAGTAAGGTGCTGATCGGCGAATACCGGATGACCGAGCTTCTTGTCGGCTACGACCACGGCTTTGGACGTGGCCGTATGGGAGATGCGTCAGTGTTGCTGCGTCTGGGTGAACAGCATGGTTTCGGAGTAACTGTACTGCCACCGGTGCACTCCGATGGAGGTGGCGGGATCTCGTCCACAGTGATCAGGCGTGCTGTGGCAGCAGGTGAGATGCGTGCAGCGATGCACGGGCTCGGGCGGCCATATCCGCTTACGGGAGTAGTTGAGAGCGGGGACCGGCGGGGCAGACTGCTGGGCTTTCCTACTCTCAATATCGCGCCTCCTGCAGGCAGGAAGTTGCTCCCTCCCGATGGGGTGTACGCTGTTCGGGTGCAGGCGAAAGGTGGCCCATTTGGTGGAATGATGAACCTTGGCGGCCGCCCGACCTTCGGAGACGAGGGGCGTCGGATCGAAGTGCATCTTTTTGACGCCGATGGAGACTGGTACGGTCAGAAAGTCCGTGTCGATGTCATTGAGCGGCTGAGAGAGGTGCGGGTCTTTCCTGATACCGATGCACTCCGCCGACAGCTCGCCACAGACGAGCGATCAGCCCGTGAGGTGCTGGTATCTCTTCCGTAAGGGCGCCCTGTTACCTATTTTACAAGGCTTCGCGTTTTTGCAGGTATCCCTGTGATGGCTTACCAGCAAGGCGCGCCAGTTTTTTTCCCGCCCTGAGTATGATCCGGTTCCAGCAGTCGGAATAACTCAGAGCACGTTGTTTTCCGTAACCCTCGGTCTCCGGCGTCAATGTCGAACCTGAAGTACCGCGTCCTCCTTATCTTCGTGCTGTTTGTTGCCTCGGTGTGGGCACTTTTCCCACGCACCGTGGTGGAACGTGTAAAGCGCGATGGTGTCTTCGTTTACGATACTGTCCAGAGAGTCGCTCTCAAGCGCGGGCTGGATCTCTCCGGTGGCATGCATCTGACCCTTGAGATCGACGAATCCAAACAGTCGGTCGGCGACCGATCCGAGGCTCTCGACAGAGCACTCAAGGTTGTCCGCCAACGGGTAGATGAGTTCGGAGTAGCTGAGCCGGTGGTGCAGAAGGCAGGCTCGGACAGGATTATTGTAGAGCTCGCAGGCATCGACGATGCTGAGCGGGCACAGGATGTAGTTCAGAAGGCAGCCTTCCTGGAATTCCAGATTGT
>CAZDMG010000091.1:0-9476 GCA_964506655.1 uncultured Gemmatimonadaceae bacterium | reverse complement strand
CGGGGGGGGGGGGGCGGGAGGAATACCCGGGTGTGAGGTTATGCGCAGGATGGCAGCTGGGCGCGTCCGGCAGATGTAGTTGTAGATGTAGTTGTAAAGGTAACGATCACCGGTCCTGAGTCGTTGGCTCTGGCGATTACAGAACCAGCGTTGCAAGATAATCTTCATGCGAAAGTTCTGTTTTCTTCCTGCCACGCTGCTGGCAGCGCTTGTATCGATGCCGCTCGCTGCTCAGCAGCCCGGCACCGAGGCCGCAGTAACGCTCAACCGGATGATGTCGCGCTACGCCGTGACAGACGCACCTGGCTGTACGGCTGGCGTGTCGATCGCGCGCGACACTCTCACCTACGGGTTCGGCCTTGCAGAGCTGGAAGCTGCGGTGCCGATCTCACCTTCAACGATATTTGAGGCAGGATCTGTCTCCAAGCAGGTAACGGCGGCAGCGATCGTGCTGCTGTCACTCGACGGGAAGCTTTCACTCAACGATGATGTTCACAAGTACATCCCTGAACTGCCGCAGTACGCGGGGCGGATAACCATCCGTAATCTGCTGAACCATACGAGCGGACTGCGCGACTGGGGGAATGTTGCTTCGTTGTCAGGGTGGCCTCGCGGCTCACGCGTTTACAACAACAGAATCGTGGTGGACATCGCGAGCCATCAGCAGAATCTGAACTATACCCCGGGTGAGCACTACTCGTATACCAATACCGGTTACAACCTGCTTGCAGTGATCGTTGCGCGCGTAACTGGCATGAGTTTTTCGCAGTTCACGCGCGAGCGCATTTTCATGCCGCTTGGAATGACCAGCAGTTCGTGGCGTGACGACTACACACGTGTGGTCCCCGGGCGCGCCACCGCGTATGCCAGAGTGCAGGGTGAGTGGCATCTGGATATGCCCTTCGATAACGCGCACGGCAACGGTGGGATGCTTACAACAGTGCAGGATCTGCTGCGTTTCACACACGGTCTTGAGACCGGTGCTGTGGCAGGCTCAGCCGGTGCTCTTTCTTTCATGCAGGAGATGCATCGTCAGGGTGTACTTAACTCCGGGCGTACGATACCGTATGCCAGCGGGCTCGTCGTCACGAGCTGGCGCGGTTTGAAGGAGGTCAACCACAGCGGTTCTACAGCAGGGTACAGAGCGTTTCTCACGCGGTTGCCGGAGAAAGCAATCGCAGTGGCGGTGTTGTGCAACTCAGCTGCCGTGAACCCGACTTCTCTGGCACGACAGATACTTGATTCCATTGCCGCGCCATTGGCTGAGGCGTCGGTATCGGAATCTGCACCGATTCCCGCGCGGGCTCCTTCGCCGGCTTCCTCTTCTGCGTCGCGAGTGGCTGCCGCTCGATCTGATTCGACAGCCCGCGCGCTGGCTGGCGCCTACCGGAACGCCAGAGCCGGACAGCTGGTCCAGGTATCTACGCGCGCTGGCGGCGTGGCAGTCGGGAACTCTCCGGTATTTTCAGCTGCTTCAAACGGAGCCCTCACGAGCGTTTCCGGTGGCAGGCTTGTACCGATCGCACGGGAAGCTGGTGCTGACCGGCAAGGATTCTACGTGATAGACGCTGGCGATTCCACCTTATATGAGCCAGTTGATACCAGCCGAGTACGCCCGGAAGAACTTGCACAGTATGCCGGTACATTTATCAGCGACGAGGCAGACGGGGTCATCACGGTGCTTGTACGGGATTCCGCACTTGTCGGCAGGGACCGCTACGGAGTGGTGCAGCCGCTCAGGCCCGCCTACCGCGATAGCTACCTGGCAGGCAGTTCGGTGATCTCTTTTGTCCGGGGTGTGGACGGGCAGGTGGTCGGGCTTAATGCCCGTTCGGACCGGGCGTGGGCAGTCTGGTTCAGAAAAGTTGTCCGCTGAGAGCACTGTGCATGCCTTGTGCGTATAGTTAAACGGTTGCAATGTCGTAACACGACGCCGTACCCGCTTCCCTGCGGGGACGGTTGCACCAGCGCACTTCGCGATGTCTTACCCGATGTTTCCCTCGATGTTTTCCCCGTATCTTACCCCCCCCTCCCGGTATTTCCGTTTCCCTTCCGGAGATCTGCACATGTCACGTGGCACAAACAGATGGCTTAAACCTGATAGCGGCTTCCTTGTCGCTGCAGGGCTCACCATCGCACTCGCTGCAGCTTCACCTGTTCCAGTATTTGCCCAGGCGGCTGCAAGCCGTCAGGCGATCGATCAGGAGTACACTGCCAAAATCAAGGAATATCTGACCGATGCACGCATATCGACTGAGCTTGTCGATCATCTGCCTGCGTCCAGCACTGTGCCATCGCCGCTTAAGTTCAATGGGCGGGTCGTAGGTATGCCCGGTGAGATTACCTACGCAAAGGATATTCACCGCTACATGGAGGCGCTGGCCAAGGCATCTCCGCGTGCCAAATACTGGACAATCGGCAAGAGTGAGGAAGGGCGTGATATGATCGCCATTGCAATCGCCGATTCTGCCACGATTGCAAACCTGGATCGTTACAAAGCCGATGCTGCCGCGCTTACGGATCCGAGGAAAACCAGCGAAGACGAAGCGCAACGGCTCATCCACAGCACCAAGCCGATGTACTGGCTCACGAGTGGGATCCACTCCCCTGAGAACGGCGGCCCGGAAATGCTCATGGAGCTGGCCTACCGGCTCATCGTGGAAGAAACGCCCTTCATTCAGTCCATCCGGAACAACATCATCACGCTGATAACACCGGTGATCGAAGTGGACGGCCGCGAGAAGCAGGTTGATACCTACTACTACAACAAGAAACTCCCTCCGGGTGCGCAGCGATTGCCGCTCATGTACTGGGGCAAGTACGTGCAGCACGACAACAACCGTGACGGCATGGGGCAGTTCCTGGCCCTGACCAAACATGTCAACACTTTCTTCCTCGACTGGAAGCCGCTGGTCATGCATGATCTGCATGAAGCACAGACGTATCTGTACTCATCCACCGGCACAGGCCCCTACAACGAGAGCGTTGATGCAATAACGATCAACGAGTGGTGGACATTTGCACAGAACGATGTGCTTGAAATGACAAAGCGCGGAGTACCGGGTGTCTGGACGTACGGTTTCTATGACGGCTGGACGCCGAACTACATGTTCTTCATAGCGCACACCAAGAACGCCGTCGGGCGTTTCTATGAAGTGCAGAGCTACGGCCCGGACAACTACGAGGTGCGCCCTGCTCCGACAGTAACAAGCCGCGAGTGGTTCCGTCCGAACCCGCCCCTTCCACAGATCAACTGGGGGCCTCGCGCCAATACCAATATCCAGCAGTCAGGCGTTCTCTTCTCGCTTAAGCACTTCGCTGATAACCGCGAGAGATATCTGGATAACTACTGGGTGAAGAACAAGCGCGCCGTTGACAAGGGCAAGGAAGGTAACCCGTATGCATGGCTTATCCCGGCGAATCAGCGCCGCAAAGCCGATGCTGCAGATGCTGTCAATGAGTTGATGAAGCAGGGCCTTGAAGTCCACCGGGCTACGAATTCGTTCCGTGCTGGTAGTCAGGAAGTGAAGGCAGGCGATTACATCGTTCGTGCGGATCAGCCGTATCGCACGCTGGCTGACATGTACATGTCGGTGCAGACTTTCTCACCTGCAAACCCGCGCCCCTACGACGATACAGGGTGGACGTTCCAGTTCATGCGCAACGTGGCTGTCTTCCTGGTGGATGACAAGAGCATCCTGACGCAGCCGATGACGCAGATCAATGGCCCTGTGCGTGCAGCCGGCGGCCTCGAAGGAAACGGCGCTGTGGTGATCGTTGATCACACCACCGATAACAACCTGATGTCGTTCCGTTACAAGCTGTCCAACATAAAGATGCTGGCAGCTGAAGAAGCATTTGAAGCGGGCGGCAAACAGTTCCGTGCGGGCGCTTTCATTATTCCGACAGGCGACAGGAACAGAATCAACTCCACACTCACTGAACTCGGACTCAGCGGCACAGCCGTAGCCTCGGTGCCATCGGTGAAGACTCACGAGCTCGACCTGCCACGCATCGGTTATGTGCATTCATGGTCGCGCACGCAGGACGAAGGTTGGGTGCGTGCTGCCCTGGATCACTACGGAGTACCGTTCACCTATTTCGCAGACACAAGACTCCGCGAAGGGAATCTGCGCCAGAAGTATGATGTCATCATCTGGCCACACGTTGGTGGTACTGCGCAGTCGCAGGTTGCCGGGATCGTCAAGACCAGTGATATACCGCTGCCGTACAAGAAGACCGCAGCTACACCCAACCTTGGTGCTCTGGAAGAGACCGATGATATCCGCGGCGGTATGGGTTATGAAGGACTTCTCGAGCTCTACAAGTTCGTGCAGTCCGGCGGGACGCTCATCGTGGAAGGTGCAACGAGCAACGTCTTCCCGACTTACAACATGACCACAGGTGTTACCATTGAGAGCTCGACGGGCCTTTTTGCCCGCGGTTCGGTAATGCGCGGTATCGTAACAGACCGTACCAGCCCGATCAGCTACGGTTTCGATGCGCAGTTGCCCGTGTATTTCAATCAGGACCCGGTGATTTCCGTTGCTGGTGCCGGTGGCGGTGGTTTCGGTGGTGGCGGTCGCGGTGGCAGCGCCACGGGTCAGAACGTCACGCCAAACGCGGGCCAGCAGGTACAGATCTCCACATGGGACTTCAATGCGTCCAATAACCCGCCGGCAGCAGGTGGTCGCGGCGGCGGCTTCGGTCAGGGTGCAGGTGCCATGGCCGGCGGCGGCATGGGTGGGGGTGGGGGTGGACGCGGTGCTGGCGGTATGGGTCGCGGTGGCGGTATGGGCGGAGCAGGCGGTGCCCAAGGGGCAGCTTCGCGCCCACGCGTCATTATGTCCTTCCCGTCCAACCCCAGCGATATGCTGCTTTCCGGTACGCTCGCAGGCGGTGAAATTCTGTCCAACAGGGCGCAGGTTGTAGATGTGCCACTCGGCGACGGCCATATCGTCATGTTCGCCATCAGGCCTTTCTGGCGGTGGCAGACACAGGGTACCTACTTCCTTGGCTTCAATGCGATCCTCAACTGGAACGACCTCAAAGCGGGACGCTGATATGCTGACGCAGGAGCCTGGCCGCTCCGCAACGCGTCACTGCTGAACTCCCTGTGAAGTAAGAGAAAGGGGTGAGGGTGCATCGCGCACTCTCACCCCTTCTTTGTGCCCGTATCCAGTGAACCAGCAGCGGCGTGCGGTCGATACTGAGAGAGGATGGAATCTCAACAGGGAAGTTTGCGACCACGATATAACCTCAGGTTCAGGCATCGATATGAGTGCTGAAACGCTGGGGATGATGATGAAGCGCGAGCTGGCGCTTCATCCTGATGCCGTAGCTGGGATTCTTAATCAGATTGCTGACGCCTTGTCTCAAGGCGGGCTGGAGCTGGCACAACAGGTAACACTGACCAGTGACAGTGTCCTGCTCGAACGCCAGAGCGATGGTTCGCTCAAGGCTTCCATTGCACCAGGGCACGATCAGCAGCGGGTCAATTCCAGTTTCGAGGATGCGGCATATGCATCAGCATACCTGGCACTGGCAGCGCTTACCGGTGAAGATGCCGCTATTGCTTCTGATCCTGTCAGCGCCACCGTTGATGACGCGCATACCGTATCTGACGATCTGATCGAAACAGCGCGGCAGCTTCGCTGTCCTGCCGGGTTTATCGACCTCTTCAGTCGGGCACTGTCTCCCGAAAAGAGTGCGCGATTCGGCACCGTCCGGGAATTTGCGCATGCATTTGAAGAAGCAGTTGATGGTCTGGCGGCATCGCAGCTGGCGGCGTTCTACAGACGCGCTCTCGAAAAGAAACTGGCCGATGTATCGATTTCTGTTGTGGATCCAGCTGAAGCATCTACTGTGGAGGTTGCTGAAGCAGGCGCAGGTAGCAGTGGCAAACCCAACGCCAGCACCAGCAAAGTCAGAAGTCGCGAAAGGAAGGAAGCCACTGGTGAACTGCCTGCGCAAGCATCCGGCTGGGAGTTGAATGCAGATACCACCACCACCACGAACCGCGAGTCGCCTGGTGGCGAACATGTCCCGCCTGGTGTTGGGAATGACGCGGACGCCATAGACCCCACCGCGGACGTAATTGTCTCATCAACGGTGGCGGACGCCGAGGCTGAAGCTGCGGACCCTACTTCTTTGGTAACGACAGATGAGGCTTCTGAGTCGGCGGAGGATGACTTTGCAGTCGGTGAGGATGAAGCTGATCTGCGGCAATCCCGGATAGGCGGCGCGATAGCTGCTTTGGTGGGTGCAATACAGGGGATGGGAGTTACAGCAGTGGTAGTTCTGAGCGCGTCTTTCGTTGCAGGACTTGTAGGATGGGGCTTCTTCTCTGTCAGTTAGAATTCAGGTAAATTTCAGGGATGACTACCGATGTATCCCTGAATCATCAAGCCACGGTGAGCAAGGGAGATGCGGGAGGGCGCGTGCCAGGCGACTTCCCCAGACCTGGACCGGGCAAAATGGCTGGGCGTGCATTGCTGCTCCGTTGCCCGCACTGCGGCAGCCGCGGGATTTTCAGCGGCTATTTCACTCTGAAAGATGCATGTCCGACATGTGGACTCAAGCTTGAGCGCGGTGAGCATGATTTCTTCCTCGGCGCTTACATGTTCAATCTTATTGCCGTGGAGCTCGCAGTATTCGCCTGCATGTTTGCTGTGGTGCTCAGGACGTGGCCCGAGCCACCATGGGAATTAATAACCCGAGCGGCTGTGTTCCTTACAATCGCAGGGTGCGTAGTCTGTTACCCATTCGCAAAGACCACCTGGCTGGCAGCGGATCTGTCTCTGCGCCCATTGTCACCCGCCGAGCTCAACGGCACGCGTGACAGTGAGGACTGGTGAGTGTTTTCGCCCACCAGTCCTCACGACAGTCATTTCTCAGAAATGATGAGATAGGGTGATGTAGCCCAGAAGGTGGTGGGGTCGGTTATGACGATGTATTCGCCCCGGAAGGAGCCGTCCTTCTCCTTCTTACTGGCCTCGATGAGATTGACATCGTGACGCGACACTATGCGGTACGGCCGGTCGCTCCGCGGGAGGACGATCTTGAGCATTTCACGCCGATCGGCCGAGTTGAACCGCGAGCGATCAAGCGACCTTGCAGGCACCAGTGTCTTGCCGAGTTTGACCACCAGGAGCCCGCGTGATCCACCTTCTTCAGTTACAATGCCGTCGTCCTTTAGTTGATCCTTGCTGCCGACGACATAGTACACAGTGTTTTCACGGACATCCATCGCCTTCACGGTGTCAGTGAGAACTGCCTTTTCCACTGCGAGCTGTGTATTCTCCTCGCGGAGCTTCCGGACTTCTTCTTCAAAGACGGCGATATCGCGCTCGCGTGAAGCCAGTCGCATGTTGATGTCTGCAAGAAGCTGAGATGTCGCAGAGGAATCAGCACGTGCCCTTTTGAGCGTATCCAGCATTGCGTTCAATTGCGACTGACGCGCATTGAGACGCTGTCTCATCTGAGCGAGTCTGTCCAGGATGTCTTTCTGGACATTTGCAGCCTGGGTGCGTCCGGATTCATCGGCTGTGCTGACTCCAACCCGTGATGTCAGTCCGCGTACCTGACGCAATTCAGCATCGACCTGGTCTGCAAACCTGGTTGCGTCGATAACCTGCTGCAGTGCGCGGTCCTTGTCGGCACTTGCGCTTTGCACCAGGCTGGCAAGTGAATCGCGTTCAGCGTTGAGGCTGGCAAATGCGGTTTCAAGTGAGTCTGCGCGCGCCTGAAGCGCCTTATCCTGACACCCGGCGAAGAATAAACTGAAAGCCACGATGGCGGCCGGCAAAGCGCGCCCGGTACGAAGCGTTGAAGTGTGCATAGTTGTGTGGGTTGTGTAGTACTTGCGTACACAACATACAGTGACTGGTGGCACCAATTGCGTGCGGTGCATCACATGTTAATCATTTCATAACAACAGGGCCGCTGCTTCCAGGCTGGAATGTCGTGTTTCCGCAGTGCCGGTGTGTGAGCAGCGTCACATCCATCCGCGTGCTTTATAAAGCAACCATGCGGCACTTTCGTAAAGGACATCCCCAAAGGCTTTGCGTCTGTTTTCCGGAAGGTTCAGGTGCATCAGGGAATACTCGCGGAGATCGGCAGGGTGGCATTCCACGCGCAGCCCCTCCCTTTGGATCGCAGCGCACGCACGCGCAGAATGCAGAGGTGATGTCACAACGACAATGGATTCCCAGCCGTGCGTACGTGCGAGCGCAGCGAATGTCAGTGCTTCATCGCGGGTACTGAAAACATCGTTTACGAACCGGAGATCAGCCTGTGGTGCGCCCAGCCGGACAAGAGCACGCTGATCTGCTTCCGAGCTGAAGGTTCGCCCTTTTCGCACTTCATGCGTTACCGAAAGAGCCAGCGACGGGATGTTTCGCTCGTGAACGAGTTCCATCGCGGAGATAAGTCGCGAGAGTGCCTGACCACTGATTCTCCCTTCATCGTTCATTCCGCCTGAAAGAACGATTATGGCCTGCGCGTCCGGAGCGGGACTGTCGGAACGCACGAAGGGGGAAATCATCGGGCGTACCACCGGTGTGAATGAGATCAGCAGATGCAAGCCGGTAAAGGCAAACAGGAACCACCACAGCAGGAAGCCAGCGAGTGTGGGTGCGATGATTGCACCGATCACAATGGCTGCCAGGCGCAGGTAGTAAACCGGAATACCGCTAAGTGTGATAAAGCCAAGTGAGTCGGCTACGGTTACCACTGCAAAAGCGAGCAGTGCACCGGCAACGCGTATTTGCGACACAGGGGCGCGGACACCGATGTCAGCGCCGCGCCCCCGGAAGAACAGATCACTCCCGCGCATTCAGCTTTTCACAATTCGTTTCTGGCGTGCGTCAGCAACAGCATGCACTGATGGCGGTTCTATTGTGTCACCTTCTTTGGCGGAGGTGGCTCCCTGTACCGCTCGAACCAGCTCCGCAGGTAGAGTTGCGTGCTCAGAAAATTCGATGGCGTCGAAGCGGTGCCGTGCCACTCGTTGTTGAAGCGTACCATGGCAGTCGGTACACGCAGAACCTTGAGCGCTTCGTAATACTCTTCCGTCTGACCCATTGGTGTGCGCAGGTCGTTGACTCCGGTCATAAGCATTGTGGGTGTACTGACGTTACCGACGTACATGATTGGGGAGCGTCTCAGATGCTCACCTGGGTCATCCCACGGGAGCTTCTCAAAATTGCGATACCATGTAGGTCCATCTGTGGTCCCGACAAAGCTGAACCAGTTGGTAACAGGGCAATTGGCGCTTGCAGCAGCAAACCGACTGGTGTGACCCACGATCCAGGATGTGAGGACACCGCCACCTGAACAACCAAAGACGTACAGCCGGTTGGTATCGATGTAACCGCGGTTGATAACGCTGTCGACGCCAGCCATGAGATCATCGTAATCCTTGCCAGGATACGCATTCTTGATGGCGTTGCCAAAGGCCGATCCGTAGCCTGTCG
>CAZDMG010000090.1:0-9869 GCA_964506655.1 uncultured Gemmatimonadaceae bacterium | reverse complement strand
AAGACAAATTGCGCGCACGTTTCACACATGCGCGCAACTGGTTTACTGCGGGACGCCCTGCAACTGATTTATAAACCGACCACTGCCCGGTCACGGCAGCGGTATCCGGTCACTCTGATGCGCGTCCGCGTTTGCTGTCGAATACATAGGTGCGTCGTACGATGCGCTTCTTCGCAACTGCGTGCACCAGATCCATCGTTGTAACCAGACCGAGCAGTTTACCGTCCTTCATGACGAGCATACGGTGGATTCCGGCCGAACGCATGCACTCGGCAGCTGCCACTACATCGGACGTCGGTGGCAGAGAATAAACACCCCACGTCATCGCTTCCGAAACCGTGTATCTGTCGAGCAGATCACTGTTTCCCGGCGGCTGATCGTCGGAGTTTTCGTTGACCACCTCAAGCCAGCCTTCCTCGAAGTAGTTCGTTGAGCGTGCTGATAATGGCTTCCATTCCTCATCGCCGCGCTCGTGGTCCACCAGATTCGGCGGATCCTCAAAACCCGCAGGCTCATCCGGAGGATTTGTGGAGAACGCAACTATATCGGCAGCAGAAATGACGCCAACTGTCTTGTTGCCTGTAACCACCGGTGCTCCGCTTATGTGATGCTTTGAGAAGAGCTCCATTGTTTCACGCAGTGTCATTTCGGGATTCACCGTAATGACATCCGTCGTCATGATGTCGCTGAGTCTGAGCATGTCTGCCTCCTGAGAGTCGGGAAATTGGTCTTCAGGAAAGATGCTGCCTGGGCAGCAACGGGGCAGTCGGTGTCGTCCTGACCTTCTGTCAGGGATAACGGAGTGATCTGGACGGGCTTTTCGGTGCGGCTACCGTCGTGGCTGTACGGGTTACTGCTCCAGGTGAAAAACAGCGCGCACATCCCTCAGCACGCTGGACGTTATCTCCCGCGAGCGCTCGGTTCCATCCCGAAGGATATTGAGCACCGCCGCAGGGTCTTTTGCGTACTCGAGTCGCCGGGTGCGGATCGGCGCGATCAGCTCCTGAAGCAACTGTTCCAGCCGCCGCTTGAGCGCCATGTCGCCGAGTCCGCCGGCGCGGTAGTGCTCCTTGAGCCTGGCGACCTCTGCCGTATCCGGGTCGAAAGCATCCAGATGATCAAAAACAACGTTGCCTTCTGTCTTGCCCGGGTCACTGGCACGCAGATGATCCGGATCTGTGAACATGGACTTCACCTTCTGCGTGATCTCATCGGCTGTTGCAGAAAGTGAGATAGCGTTTCCCAGTGATTTGCTGGCCTTGCGACCATCCACGCCCGGTAACCTTGGGGTATTGGAAAGCAACGCCTTGCACTCCGGCAACACAGGGTGGCCGGCCAGGTGCGCGAGCCGCCGAACGATTTCATTGGTCTGTTCAATCATCGGAAGCTGATCGTCGCCGACCGGCACCAGCGTGGCGCGGAAAGCTGTAATATCAGCCGCCTGGCTCACTGGATACGTCAGAAATCCTGCGGGCAGATCGCGCTTGAAGCCACGCATCTCGACTTCGGCGCGCACCGTTGGGTTCCGCTCAAGACGAGCGACGGTAACAAGATTGAGATACAACACAGTGAGCTCAGCCAGCTCTGGTAACGCGGATTGCAACGCTATGCGCGTCAGTGCAGGGTCAATACCGATTGCCAGGTAGTCGAGCATGACCTCGAGGATGTTACGCTGAACGTCCGCAGCGCGCCCGGTGTTGTCTGTCAGCGCCTGAAGATCTGCAACAAGGATTGTCTGGTCGTGCTGGTGCTGCAGTTCAAGACGGTTACGCAGCGAGCCGACGTAATGCCCGAGATGGAGCGGGCCAGTCGGGCGGTCTCCTGTGAGTATGGTTTCGCGACTGTTGGTTTTCAGAGTCATTGCAGCATTGCAGCAGTAATCAGGTCGTTGGTCGAGGCGTAGAAAAAACTGTTGATAAAAGCGTTGATAGAAAAATAGGCAATGACGCAAATGGAGGTCTGGGAGGCACTTATGATGGGGCAAAAAGGCCGCTAAGGGCAATTTCGCGGATCCGGGAACGCAGGAGGGGGGTGCTGCATCCAATAGCACAGACGGCGCCAAACCGGCTCATGCCGGAGCAGCGCACCGGATACATCAACTATAAGAACCATGCACGAGGATACAGAGATGAAGACCAGCACCATTAAAGCCACCGCATTTTCGGCCCTGTTCGTACTTCCCCTTGCCGTCAGCCCCGCATTCCAGGGTGGCAACCTGTATGCACAAGCGGCCTCACACAGCTCGCATACTACAACAGCTGCAACCAGTGGCGTGCGTACGGCAAGCGCCAACGCAATGCATGATGCAATGCGCGAACTGTGGGCGCAGCATATGGAGTGGACCTACGCAGCAGTAACAGCGTTCGCCACAAACTCCCCGTCTTTTGAGGCCACCGCTGCGCGACTCATGAACAACCAGGCTGATATCGGAAACGCCATCAGCCCGTTCTATGGAGACGCAGCCGCGAAACAGCTTACGAAGCTTCTTCAGGAACACATCAGTGGAGCAGTTGAAGTAGTGAAGGAAGCAAAGGCGGGCAACAAACCGGCTCTGGATGTAGCCATCAAGGGAGCATTCGCGAACGCACAGGAAATCGCCGACTTCCTGTCGTCTGCCAACAGTGCCTGGCCCCAGGCAGCGGTACGCGACATGCTCAGAGGGCACATCGAAACAACTCTTGTCTATGCCACCTCCCTGCTTGAAGGGCGCTATGCAGACGGAATCAGTGAGTATGGCAAGGCCGAAGCACACATGATGATGCTGGCAGATATTCTGAGCGATGGCCTCATTCAGGCCTTCCCGGAGAAGTTCGCAAAGTGATAAAGGAAACGCGTGCCTGGATTACCGCAGACGGGGAGAGTGTGGATGCCTCAAGCGTATCGGCCCGGATCCGAAACCGGATACGGGCCGCCGGGAGCCGGTTCCATGCCAACGATAACATCGCAGAGTTCGTTGCACCGGGTGAGCTGGACGAACTGAGAGACGAAGTGACAGAGCGGGTAAGCGATCTTCTGGATTCACTCATCATCGATACAGAGCATGACCACAACACCCGTGATACTGCACGCCGCGTGGCACGCATGTATGTGGATGAAGTCTTCCGTGGGCGCTTTCAGCAAGCGCCTGCGGTAACGACTTTCCCGAATGTTTCGCGTCTCAACGAACTGATGATCGTAGGCCCCATAACTGTGCGGAGCGCCTGCTCACACCACCTCTGCCCGATAGTCGGGAAAGTGTGGATAGGTGTATTGCCGGATCCTGAATCAGATCTGATCGGACTTTCCAAGTACGCCCGGCTTTGCGACTGGATCATGAGCCGCCCTCAGATTCAGGAGGAAGCGGTGGTGATGCTGGCTGACGAGCTTGAGGAGCGTATTCGCCCCGATGGGCTTGCAGTCGTAATGGAGGCAGAGCATTTCTGCATGCACTGGCGCGGGGTAAAAGAGAGTGATGCTCTGATGATCAACTCTGTCATGCGCGGCTCTTTCCTGCGGAATCCCCAGCTGCGGTCGGAATTTCTTTCGCTCATAAAGGGCAGTAACAGGGAGAAGTGATGCGTGGTACTGAACAGGGTGGGGTGGTTGCCGGACGAAAGGTTCGCACACCCGTATGGCACAAACAGTTGATTACACAGGGATATAATGCAGATTCAGGGGGTTCACTCCAGGCAGGCGGATACTATGCAGATGGGTTCATCCAGTACCTCGGTGGCTACTCCGGATGTGGCCGAATCGGAAATCATCTCCCGGGCAGCAGCCGGGGATGGGGTTGCGTTCGAGATTCTCATGCGCCGCTACAACCAGCTGGCGTTTCGTACAGCACGCAGTATTCTGCGGAGCGATTCCGACGCAGAGGACGCGGTGCAGGAGGCTTATCTCCGCGCATGGCGTGCACTTGGTCAGTATCGCGGCCGCAGCAGGTTTTCAACGTGGCTGGTGCGGATAGTCACGAACGAAGCACTTGGGCGGCTGCGCAAGGCAAAGCAACCGTCCATTTCGCTGGAGGCTGCAATGAAATCCTCTGAGCGCGATGTACAGGCTGCGTTCAGCGACAAAGCTGATTATGAGCCCGAACAGGCTTTGATCCGTGCACAGCTTCGACAGATACTGGAAGACCGGATAGACAGTCTTCCGGAAGCTTTCCGCACAGTGTTCATGCTGCGCGCCGTCGAGGAGATGAGTGTCGATGAAGTCTCAGCAGCCCTGGAAATCCCGCCCGCTACGGTGCGAAGCCGGTTTTTCCGTGCACGTGGGTTGCTCCGTGAAAGCCTGGGTGCGGAGATGGGCTCTACGATGGGAGAGGTCTTTGCCTTCGACGGAGCGCGGTGCGACAGGATAGTTGCCGGCGTACTCAGCCGCGCTGCATCGGAACGGCTTTTCACAGACCTTCGCAATCAAGGCAATCAGTAGTCTTGTGAGGCTCACGCATTGACAAAGCGCGACGGTGCCAGCGATCCGTTGACAGATGCTGTTGGTACAGTACATGCGCCTGCGGGCGACGAGCCACGCATCGTGTCGCTTGTGCCGAGCCTGACTGAACTTATTTGCGATCTGGGATTGGCCCGGTACCTGGTGGGGAGAAGCGGGTTTTGTATTCACCCGCGTGAGGTCGTGCGTACAATCCCCAAAATGGGTGGCACCAAGGATGCAAACATTGAGCGCATCCGGGAGGCCAAACCGACACATCTGGTGGTCAACATCGATGAAAACCGGCGTGAACAGGTGGATGAGATTGCGCAGTTCGTTCCGCATGTAATCGTCACGCACCCATTGGTGCCGGAAGACAACATCGCACTTTTCCGCCTGTTTGGCGGTGTCTTTGGTGCGGAGCAGCCAGCGCAGCATCTGGAACAGGAGTTCACAGGCGCCATGACAGCGCTCAGTGGCATCCGTGAACGGCTGCCGGGTGAAAAGGTCCTCTATCTCATCTGGAAGAAACCATGGATGACCATTTCACGGGAGACCTATGTCTCCGCGATGCTGGCCGCCGCCGGTTGGGATTCCGTGCCTGCCGCCAGCGATGTGCGGTATCCTGTGGTTGAACCGCCGCTCACAGCTGGCGAGACTCCGGATTTCCTGTTGCTCTCCAGCGAGCCATATCACTTCCGTGAGAAGCATATACCAGAGGCGGAATCGGCGTTTGGTATTCCGGCCCGTCTTATCGATGGTGAAATGGTTTCCTGGTACGGCAGCCGTTCAATCGCTGGCTTACGCTACCTCGCGGCCTTACGGCAGGGACATTGATCTGGCTGTTGCCAGTACTTCATCGATGATGAGTTGCATGTCAGCTGTTTCAGTGCGGTGATTCACAATGCATGCACGGAGTGCAAATGCCCCGTTCAGCTCTGCGTTTGAGAGATAGACCCTGCCGCGTGCAAGGAGTTGCTGCAGCAGAGCGGAGTTGAAGTTGTTCAGTTCATCGTGTGACAGGCCTGCTGCGCCGCGATGACGGAAGCAGACGGCGCTTAATGCAGCCGGAGAAAGCAGCTCCAGCTCTGGTGTATTTTCCACCTGCTGTTGCAACAGTGCAGCGAGCTCCATATCGCGCCCGATTGAAGATCGGATTGCATTCAGACCATGATACCGGATCGAAAGCCACAGTTTGAGTGCTCGGAAGCTCCGGGACAGCTCTATGGATTCGTCGAAGAAAGCAAAGGATTCTTCGGCGTTGCTGCTGAAGCTCCTGGTGTATTCAGCGCTGCCGGAGAAAGTGCGCACAGCAGTTTCGCGGTCCCGGTATAAAAGACAACCGCAACTGAGCGGCTGGTACAGCCACTTGTGCGGATCCAGGCTGAGAGAGTCTGCACGGTTCATACCGATGAACTTTTCAGGTGCTGCCATTGCAGCGAGTCCGCCGTAGGCACCATCTACGTGAAGCCACAGTCCGTACTGTTCGGCTATGTCAGCTATGGCGTTAATCGGGTCTATCGCACCTGTTGCCGTGCTGCCTGCCGATGCAACAACTGCAAGTGGTGTTGACCCAAAGGCAATATCCGCCTGAATTGTGCGCTCCAGTGCAGCCACATCCATGCGGAAAGCAGAGTCTGTCGGAATCGTGCGTATGTTCCGCCGTCCGAGTCCGAGCAGTGCTACTGCTTTGGCGGAGGAGAAGTGCGTCTCGGCGGAGAGATAGACGATTCCTCCCTGAGCGCCGTTGTCGTTCGCAGGCAGTTTTGCCTCGCGTGCCATAGCAAGTCCCATGAGATTTGCGGAGGAACCACCACCGCAAAGGCTTCCTGTAAAACCATCAAGCCCGATTGCTTCCGCGAACCAGCGCACGACTGTCCGCTCCAGTGTGATTGCGGCCGGGCTCGAGCGCCAGGCAGTAACGTTCTGCTGGAGTATCGCGGCAATGAAGTCACCGTACGCTGCGATGGGGTCGCTGGAGCCCAGTACGTAGCCGAAGAAGCGGGGCCCGGTGGGGCGCGACAGTCGGAGCACTTCGGGGAGGAGTGACAGTGCGTCTGCTTCGAGCGGCGATTCCGGTGCGTCGCCTCCGAAAATGGCTTCGACCTCTGCAGCTGTGGTTGCGGGCACAGTGGGAAGCGTTGGCAACTGGTCCAGGTAGTCGGCCATCAAACGGACGACATCGTTGCCGATTGCAGTGAATTCTTCGGAGGTTATGGAAAGTCGCGTCATGTACAGGGTTTGAGTGTCCTGTAATAATACAAAAAGGTGCGGATTGTCCGCGGCTTATATTGAGTGTGTGGCATTGGTGTCTTTTGTTGCTGTATTCGCCACTGTCGCGCTCAGCGCGGGAATCGCGTGCAGCGTTTCGTTCGGATACGCGTTAAACCTGATAATCACCCTGAAACCAACCGTTAGCGGTAGCTGTGCAGATGAAAGCAGTTCAGATCGTTGAAATCGGTAAGCCACTCAGCTTGCGTGAGGTGCCGCTCCCTGAGCCTGGAGCTGGCTGGGTCCGCATCAAGGTATTGGCAGCGGGCATCTGTCATTCAGATGCACACTATCGCGACGGAACAGCCGGTGTTGCACAGCTGCCGGTAACGCCGGGGCACGAAATCGCGGGTGTTATCGATGCGCTTGGTGAAGGCACAGAAGACAGTGGCCTTGCGGTGGGCGACCGCGTCGCCGTGCACTATCTCTTTACCTGCGGCAACTGTGCGTACTGTGTCAGCGGTCTGGAACAGTTTTGTGTCAGAGGGCAAATGGTTGGCAAGCACGTGAATGGCGGTTATGCGGAATACATAGTTGCTCCTGCGCGCAACGCTATACCGGTGCCTGATGGTGTCAGCGATGCAGCGGCGGCGATCATGATGTGTTCAACTGCAACTGCGTTTCATGCGCTGCATAAGGGTCGGCTGCAAGCGGGCGAGAGTGTTGCTGTTTTTGGTGTCGGTGGGTTGGGGCTGTCAGCTGTACAGCTGGCGCGCGCGTGTGGTGCGGGCGCTGTGTATGCGGTCGATATCGACGCGGGAAAACTGGACGCGGCCCAGGGCTATGGCGCGATCCGGGTGGATTCCACGAAGGGAGATCCCGTTAAGCAGTTGCGCGATCTGACTGGTGGCAGGGGTGTGGACGTCGCGGTTGAATTTGCTGGTCTTCCGGTAACGCAGGGTGCGGCTGTTGAGTCGCTGGCGGTGCAGGGACGCGCAGCAATGGCGGGGATCTCGGGTAAGCCTTTCGAGGTGCGTGGCTACCAGACGCTTATCAACCGGGAAGCCGAAGTAATCGGTGTATCGGACCACCGGCGGAGCGAGCTTTTCACTCTCATGTCATTTGCAGCGCGTGGCTTGTTGGATCTGGAGGGAGTCGCAGCAGACCGGGTCTCATTGGACGCTGAGGTGATCAACAACCGGCTGGACGCTTTGGCAGCGTTCCGTGGTCGGACGCGTTCGGTGATCCTGCCGGCAGGCGGTGGATAATCAGGTTTTCTGATTTTCGTGTGCCTGGGGGGGTTGACCTTATACCCGGGTATAGGCTGTACCTTTCATCTACGTCCACGGCAGCATGCTGCCGGTTGGTACGTACTTCGTCCGCTGCCGGAATGGTTCAGTCCGGTAGCAACCTCTACAGTATCAGGCGATAAATGACAGTCCGTCTCACAGATATCCTCGAAGCCCGCGAAAGGATCCGCGCTGGGATTGTGATGACTCCGGTGGTGCCGGCAATGGCACTCCGTGACCGGTTGCCGTGCGAAGTGCACATCAAGCTGGAGAATACGCAGCGTACCGGTTCTTTCAAGGACCGCGGAGCGCTTAACAGGCTCCTGGATCTGAGTGAGGATGAAAAGAAGCGTGGAGTCGTAACAGCGAGTGCGGGAAACCACGCTCAGGCTGTTGCGTATCATGGCGCCAGGCTGGGAGTGCCTGTTGAAGTTGTTATGCCGGAGAATACGCCGCTTGTGAAAGTTGCGAACACGCGTGGCTTTGGTGCGGGGGTGCGGTTCCACGGAGCCACTCTGTCCGACGCGATGGTTGAGGCGAGACGGCTTGAGAAGGAAGAGCAGCGTGTTCTGGTGCATGCCTTCGATGACGACCGGGTGATAGGTGGTCAGGGGACGATAGGTCTTGAGTTACTTGAGCAGTTGCCGCAGCTGACTGCTGTGATTGTACCGATCGGCGGTGGCGGAATGATTTCAGGAATTGCGACTGCTATCAAGGAGCAGCGTCCTGATGTCCGGATCTACGGTGTGGAAGCTTCGGCGGCGGCATCCGCGCTTGCATCGCGGAACGCCGGCAAGGTGGTGCACATCGAAACGTCCGAAACAATTGCCGCTGGACTTGCAGTCAAGCGGGTGGGTGACCGGACATTCCCGATTATTGAGAAGTATGTGGATGCGATTGTTGAGGTGGACGAACCACAGATAGCGGGTGCTGTGCACCATTTGCTGGAGCGTCAGAAGGTTCTGGCGGAGGGTGCTGCTGCGACTCCGCTGGCAGCGTTGCTGAATGGTCAGCTTCCACTCAGGGAAAATGATGTAGCGGTGATGGTGCTTTCAGGTGGTAACATAGATGTCAACCTGGTGGGTCGCATCATCAACCGTGGTCTTGTAAATGACGGCCGTCTTGCGCGGCTTGCGGTGACAGTTCACGACCGTCCGGGTTCTCTTGCCAAGGTCACGCGTCTTGTGGCTGAGGAGGGAGCGAACGTTCTGGAGCTGTCACACAGTCGTGCATTCGCGGAGATAAGTGTGCGGGACGTGGAGATCGTAATCCAGCTGGAGACACGGGGGCGCGATCATGTGCAGTCTGTGATCAGCCGGCTGGAGAAAGATGGTGTAGTAGTTAACGTAGACCCGGGAGAATGGGGATGACTTATGTATCGCCGACAGAGGTCGGAGAAGGGATAAACAAGGGGCGCACCGATCACGCTGACGCCCGGAACAACAACGGTGGCAGGACTACGATGTATATCAGCGAACTGGCCCGTGAGGCCGGCGTGAATATGCAGACTGTACGCTACTACGAACGCCGGGGGCTGTTGCTGGACCCGCGGCGGAGCGGCGATGGTTACCGCGAGTATACGGAAAGCAGTCTGGAACGCATCCGCTTCATCAAGCGTGCGCAGGAGCTGGGTTTCACACTTGGAGAGATTGCCGAGCTTCTGGCTCTCAAGCTTGATCCGGGTGCCCATGCATCAGATGTGAAAGCACGCGCCGAGGTGAAGATCAGCGAGATCGAAGCAAAGGTACGCGATCTGCAGCGAATCCGGGATGCGCTCACTCATCTGGCAGGTCGCTGCCGTGGCGGCAACGGCCCGACAGGTGATTGCCCATTGCTGGACGCCTTTGGCCCGCTTCATTCGGCTGAAGCCTGAAGAGAGTCAGAAGTACTTCAGATCATTGGTGGCGTGCAGTATCAATCGCCATTTACAGATAAAACTCATGAAGGAGAGAGCAGTATGAC
>CAZDMG010000089.1:0-9906 GCA_964506655.1 uncultured Gemmatimonadaceae bacterium | reverse complement strand
ATCAGCAGGGTCAGGTCCAGGTTCCGGTGGCGGCAGAGGAACCGGCGTGGGAACAGGTACGGGCTCGGATGTAGGTCCCGGCACCGGTGGTGGTACGGGAAGAGCCAGTATGCCTGTACCGACCGAGGTGGTTCTTGTATTGCCCATTCCTGCCAAACTCAGAGGCTCTGCTACCGTCGTGCAGTTCGAGATTGATTCCACCGGCAAGGTGCTGGATTTCGATTTCGAACCCACCAAGGACTCCAAGTACAACCAATTGCTTCGTGCGCGGCTGGGCGAAATCAGGTTCAGGCCCGCTGTAAACGCTGAGGGTATTCCGATTCGCGTCAAGTACGCGATGAAAGTTTCCTTCTGACGACTAGCCACATTACGGGCTGATCTATACCTTGTGCGGTCGGATTGACATTTAACCCACCGCACATGAACCTGTTCGCACGCAAGCCGATAGGTAGTCCCGATGAAGCACACAGCCTCAAGAGGACACTGGGAGCCGGCGATCTAGTAATGCTGGCAATCGGAGCCGTCATCGGCGCCGGCATTTTTTCAGCTCTAGGAACCGCAGCCGCTGGCGAAGTCCTCGCAGACGGGACAGTTGTACGCTACGGCGCAGGGCCTGCTCTGGTAGTCTCTTTTATCCTCCTGGGTGCGGTCTGCGCACTTGCTGCGCTCTGCTACGCAGAACTCGCCTCCATGATTCCGCAGGCCGGAAGTGCCTACGCTTACTCATACGCCACCCTGGGAGAAGTGGTCGCCTGGATTGTCGGCTGGGCCCTTATTCTGGAGTACGCTGTCGGTAACGTCGCCGTCGCGATCGGTTGGAGTGGTTACTTCAACTCGTTGCTTACCGGCTTCGGGATAGACCTCCCCGGTTGGTTGACGCACGGCTACTGGAACGTAAAAGCGAGCAGTGACCCTGCCATACGATCTCTGCTTGAAACGGCACCACGGCTTGCCGGGATACCGGTACTTATCAATGTGCCGGCGTTCGGCATTGTTGCGCTGATAACCGCTTTGCTGCTGCAGGGCGCGAAAGAGAGCACCAGAGCCAACAACATTATGGTGGTAGTGAAGCTGGCGGTCCTGGCGCTCTTTGTCGTCGTGGGTGCAATGCACATCGACATGGACAACTACAAGCCCTTTGCGCCGAACGGCTTCCGCGGGATACACCAGGGGGCGGCGATAGTCTTTTTTGCCTATATCGGTTTCGATGCTATTTCAACAGCAGCCGAAGAGACACGCAACCCGCAGCGCAATCTTCCCATCGGAATACTTGGTGGGCTCGCGGTGTGTACACTTATCTATGTCATAGTCGGAGCCGTTGCCACCGGTCTTGTACCGTACGAACAGCTGCGCTCAAGTGATCCACTTACACGCGCACTGACCGTGGCCGGCCTGGACACCGCGAGCTGGATAGTGGCATTCGGTGCGGTTGTTTCAATGGCGGCAGTGCTGTTGGTATTCCAGTACGGCCAGCCACGTATTTTCTTTGCCATGGCGCGCGACGGACTGCTCCCGAAGTTTGCTGCGAAGATCCACCCGCGTACACGCATCCCGCACATTACAACACTGATTACAGGTGTACTTGTTGCATTGGGTGCCCTGGTGGCAGATGACTCCGCCACTTACGACCTTACCAATATCGGCACACTCTCGGCTTTCGCGGTTGTCTGCATAGGAGTACTCGTGCTCCGCCTTCGGGAGCCACAGCGGGAACGCCCGTTCCGTGTGCCTCTTTACCCACTGGTTACGATAGGCGGTGCACTTGCCTGTCTGTTCGTGATGAAGGGACTTCCGCCCAGTGCATGGAAGGCCTTCGCTGTCTGGATGGCAATCGGACTCAGCTGTTATATGCTCTATGGCTATCGCAACTCGGTGCTCCGACGCTCGCTGCGGTCTACAAACGAGACCGGGTCCTCCGGCTCCGAAACCTGATCAAAGACCTGATCTGAACCCCGATCTGAACCACACATGACGCATCCGGCACCACAGCCGTCGGCCGCACCGGCTGAAAAGAAGGGCTTCCTTGGTCTGTCGTTCACTCAATGGGTTGTAGTGTCGATGGTGGTTGGTGTCGCCATCGGCGCGCTGGCTCCCACATGGGCAGTACAGCTCAAGCCGTTCGCAAACATTTTTCTTCGCATGATCAAGTCGCTGATCGTGCCGCTCCTCTTTGCAACGCTTGTAGTCGGTATCGCCGGACATGGCGACGATATGAAACAGGTTGGACGGCTT
This sequence comes from uncultured Gemmatimonadaceae bacterium, assembly GCA_964506655.1. Lineage (GTDB taxonomy): Bacteria > Gemmatimonadota > Gemmatimonadetes > Gemmatimonadales > Gemmatimonadaceae > Gemmatimonas. Next base: position 7,674 of record CAZDMG010000089.1, on the reverse strand, counting down.
GCGTTCAGGTCGATCATTTATTTCGAGGTTGTTACCACTCTGGCACTTGCTGTCGGATTGTTGGCAGTCAACATCGCGAAGCCAGGTGTCGGGATCTCACTTGTGGGGTCAGAAGGGAGCGAGTTTGAATCACTCGCCAGTCAGACTCCGACGTGGGGGAGTGTTCTTGAGCACTCGGTGCCAACCAGCTTTTTCGATGCCGGTGCAAGGAACGAGGTACTGCAGATTGTTTTCTTCGCGATAATGTTTGCGGTTGCGTTATCGCGTGTACGTGGTAAGTCGAAAACAGTGATGCTCGACTGGCTGCAGTCGCTCAGCGATATCATGTTCAAGTTCGTCGACCTTGTGATGGCGTTCGCACCGATCGGTATCGGAGCGGCAATAGCAGTCACAATCGGGCAGAGCGGACTTTCAGTGCTTAAGAATCTGGCGGTACTCGTCGGTACGCTTTATGTGGCGCTTATCGTGTTCGTGATTCTGGTACTGATACCGATTACCAGGCTATTCAGAATTCCGCTGTTGAAATTCTGGAGGGCTGTCCGGGATCCGTGGCTTATAGCCTTCTCCACAGCATCCAGTGAAGCTGCATTTCCGCAGGCAATGGAGGCGATGGAAAAATTCGGTGTGCCGCGGCGTATTGTGGCCTTCGTGCTGCCCACGGGATACTCGTTCAACCTCGACGGCTCGACCCTTTACCTCGCGATAGCTTCTGTTTTTGCGGCTCAGGCGGCCGGAATTGATATGCCGCTCAGTCAGCAGTTGCTGATGATGCTGACGCTGATGCTCACGTCGAAGGGAGTAGCAGCGGTTCCGCGTGCCTCTCTGGTCATTCTGTCAGGCGCACTGGCGCAGTTTGGGCTGCCACTCGAGGCGATCGCGGTTATTCTGGGTGTGGATGCGCTGATGGACATGGCACGCACATCGATCAATCTGGTTGGGAACTGTCTTGCGACCGCTGTGATGGCACGGTGGGAAGGGGAGTTGAATATCCCGGACGACGACGTTCCAACGACAGCGGCAGCGACAGTTTAAACGGGAACGGTAGCTCCCTTGAGGGAGCTACCGGCTGCTGTTTGCCACTGCCGGCTGTGGCCGGCCACTACCCGCTACCAGCTGCCAAGCAGCTTTCTGCCGCGCGTTATCGCACCGCGAACTGCGTCGACTGATTCCTGCCGGACAATGGCGCCGGGCACCGCTGATTTGAGGCGGTGCTCCAGACGTCGGCGGTAAAGCGAACCCCGCTCAAGCAGGCCACCTGAGAACGCCACCTGCATGGTCGCACGCTCATCGAGAAAGCAGCGTTTGGCCAGCGTCCTTACGTGTAACACCAGCTCTTCAACTGCGAGTGCTACAAGTGAGTTGGCGCGCAGGTCACCCGACTGAGCGACCTTAGCCACGATTGGCGCCAGCGAAGCAATTGTGGCAGGCGATGCCTCCGCAGCCCACGGGATGAGTTCATCCATGGTTTCAAGTTCCAGTGCAGTGAGCAGCGCGCCGCCGAGTGCGGTCTCAGGTTCGCGCCCATCGGCTGCAGCGGTGGCAGCGCTCAGTGCACGACGGCCTGTCCATGCCGCGCTCCCTTCATCACCCAGGTTTGGCCCCCAGCCGCCGCAACGTTCCATCGATCCATCCGGACTTCGCGCGAAAGCCGACGAGCCTGTTCCTGCAATAAGCAGGATACCCGCAGCATCGCCAAACGCATCCTCCATGGCAATTGCCGCATCAGAGAGCACTGCTATGTCTTCTGCAACGCGCCGTGACGCCAGCGCTGACCAGAGCGCCTGCGCTCTCCGTTCCTGGCCGGCACCCGCGATACCTGCAACACAAACTGCCGGCCGCGATTCGCTCCGGTCTGTCAGTGCCAGCAGTTCCGTTACCAGCTGCTGAATGACATCGGCTGCGGCTGCTTCATTACCCGGGGTAAGTGCTGTGGCTGCACCCTCCATGCTGGCAAGGATCTCACCACTTGTGTCGGCTAAAGCAATACGTGTCCGGGTGCCTCCACCATCAATGCCGATTATAAGCGGCTGTTGCTGAGCGCTGTCAGAGCTCATGCATTTGACTCCATTGTGATATCAAGTTTGTTTTTGAGTGAGATTGACTCCGTCGTGAGTGAACGACGACAGGAGTCCGGTAAGGAATGTCAGGTTTGTGCCGATCAGAACATACCACGGCCAGGCAATTCCCGTGAATGGTGCGAGGAGCGGCTCAAGCTGCGGGAAAGCACCGCTCAGCGCACGTGAGAAGACGATGACTGTCATTACCGAAATTCCGACCGCCATCCCCGTAAGTGCATCGCGTTGCTTAGCGCGTCGCACAATGATGCCCAGCATGAAGGCGCCAAGCAAGCCACCGTAGGTGAATGAGGCGATCGCGAGGGCTATCGTTACAACGGGCGTTCCCTCGTCGCGATAAAGCATTGCACCGCCTATAAGGACCACAGCCCAGACCAGTGTAAGCAATCGACTGAGCCTGAGCAACGCGGCGCCGTTGCCGTCGCCGTTACTGCTGTTGTTGCTGCGCGCTTTCCTCCAAGGCAGTATAATGTCGTGCAATGATGCTGCAGCGAGTGAATTGAGTGCACCGCTGAGTGTGCTCATTGCCGCCGCAAGTATCGCAGCTACCACAAGACCGGTGATCCCCGGTGGCATGACGTCAATGATGAATCGTGGGAAAATGGCATCGGGGCGTGCGAACGGTTGACCGTTATAGAATGCGTAAAGCCCGACTCCGATCAGAAGAAAAAGGGCGAACTGAAGAAACACAACTACGCCGCTTCCGATAAGCGATCGCTGTGCGTCGCGCAGATTGCCTGTCGCAAGCAGTCTCTGAACAATCAGCTGATCGGCGCCATGCGATGCCATGCTCAGAAATGCGCCGCCGAGCAGCCCTGCAAAGAGAGTGTGTGGGCGGTCGAACCCGGTGTAGAGATCAATTGTGCGAAGCTTCCCCGCTGCATGCGCATCTGAAAGTAAAGCACTCCAGCCGCCTTCCACATTCTGACCGATGATTACAGCAGCTGCTATTCCACCGGTAATGTAGATGGCTGTTTGTATGACGTCCGTCCACACCACGGCGCGCATGCCGCCATGCCAGGTGTAGACAACTGTAAAAATGCCAAGTATGAGTATCGAGATCCGCCCCACATACTCCTGGGGTACTGCGGTGCCAAGGATGAGTGCAATCGGGATGGCTGTTGCAAAGACCCGCACAGAATCACCGAAGATGCGCGTCGCCATGAAGATGAGCGAAGCAGAACGCCGTGTAGCCGGTCCAAAGCGCTGCTCAAGGAGTCCGTAGGCCGTCACAAGCTGCCCTTTCCAGTACCGCGGCAGCAGTGTGTATGCAATTACGATGCGCCCCAGTATGTAGCCCATGGCGATCTGCAGGAATCCGAGGTCGCCGATGTATGCGAGTCCGGGGATCGAGATGAAAGTCAGCGCGCTGGTTTCAGTGGCTACTACTGAAATGAGTACGGCCCACCACGGTATCTTCTGGCTGGCTACGAAATAGTCGCGCGCATCCTTCTGGTCTCTACCGAGCCATACGCCGAGTACTGTGGTGCCAATGAGGTAAGCTGCAAAGACGAGCCAGTCAAGGTAGGTGAACGCAGTGTTCATTGCGCGTTGGCGTCCGACGGAAGGGTGGTGGAAGCGTTGTGTGCGGCGGTTGGTACGGCAGCTTGTACTGCAGCTTGTACTGCAGCTTGTACGGCAGAAAATATGAAGGCCCGACGCTTCATGGAAGCGCGGGCCTTCTGAATGTACTGCATGTTGTAACGCCTGTTGTACTGCCTGTTGTGCAGCGCGTCGGAAAAATCAGCAGTCGGTCCTGGTCAAGCTGGTTTACCAGGGGAGGCTGCCGTCGTCCGAATCAGGCGGAAAATGAATTACCGCAGCCGCAGCCGCCGGAACTGTTGGGGTTCTTGAAGGTGAAACCCGATCCCTGCATGGACGAAACGAAGTCAATCGTCGTGCCGCTCAGATACTGCGCCGAGAATGGGTCGATGAAGACTTTGAAGCCTTCCTGATCGACGATGATATCGTCTTCTGCTCCGCGGTCTTCGATGACAAGACCGTATTTGAAGCCACTGCAACCTCCCGGCATCACAGATACGCGAAGGCCACCTTCCTCGGCGGTCACCCCTTCCGCGTCCATAAACTTCCGGACTTCGGTTGCGGCAACTGGTGTAATCGTTACGATGACATCAGGCTGCTGCATGGTGCTCATTACTGTTCTCCTGAAGGCCGACCGTGTCGGCGGTTTAGCCGGCTCCATCCGTGCCGCGTTTACGGCACCGATCTCGCTGCGCAGCTGTATAGTCTATCGAATGGCCCCGCTCTCATCAAGAACTTTCCGGAGAAATGGGGGCTGTATAGTGTATGCAGGGTAGACCGGTGGTATACTGGTGGTGTGCTGATCTGATAGTTGGGATAGGAGGGGCAGCTTGTGAATCGGGATTGGTTCCGGGCGCGTTTGAAGCAGGATGACCGTCGTATCTGGAGGAGTCTGTGGCATCAGCTGATGAGGCAGAGGTGCAGGTAGCGGCTTCCGGAATGAACCGGAAGTGGAACAGGGCAGGAAGTGAGCAGTTGGGTCTTGCGAGGCAGGGTCTCAGGCGCTGGAGTGCCAGTTCCCTGATTTTGATGGCGCTTATGACGGTTGTACCCTTTGGTGTCGCCTGTGCGGGCGGGGGCGCGGGCGGCGGTCCACGTGGCGGCCCAGGTGGCCCGGACGGCTTTGCTCAGCCTCAGCGCTTCCGCTCCGGAATATCAGTGTTGCTCTCCGACAGTATTGGTGTAATCGCCGGTAAGCGAGTGGCCATTATCACCAACCAGACCGGGGTGGACGAGAAGCGGAACCGCAGCATCGACCTGCTTCACAGTGACAAGCGTGCTGTAGAAGCGGGGGTCAAGCTGGTCCGGATTTTCGCGCCCGAGCACGGTCTTGCCGGAACCGAGGATCGGCCGGAGATAGGAGACGCCGTGGACACCCGCACCGGCCTCCCTGTGGTTTCGCTCTATCGCCGCGGGGTTATGTCGCCGCCTGACAGCCTGTTGGCCGATATTGATGTGCTCATAGTTGACCTGCAGGATATCGGGACCCGGACGTGGACCTACACCGGCGTCATGCTATACGGGATGGAGGCTGCCGGGAGGAACAAGGTCAGGTATGTGGTGGTGGACCACCCGAACCCGATAAGTGCTGCCTTCACCGAAGGCGCACTCCTGGACAGCGCGCTTGCGAACCCCAACGAACCCCCCGCCGGAACGGGTGGAAACGGTTTTGCACTGTGGCCGCTGCCGCTCCGACACGGCCTCACTATGGCAGAGCTGGCGCGCCTCTTCCATGAGAAACTGGAGCTTCCAACGGATCTCGTGCTGATCCCGATGCAGGGCTATTTCCGTGGCATGTGGCTGGACGATACTCCGATGCCATGGGTCCGCCCCTCACCGAATATGCCGTCGATTATAAGCGCGCTGCTTTATCCGGCTCTGGTCCCCTTTGAGCGCACCAATGTTTCGGTAGGTCGAGGCACAAACGAAGCTTTCCAGCGCTTTGGTGCGCCGTGGCTGAATGCAGACAGCGTGGCGCGGATGCTCGACGACCTTTCGCTTTCCGGTGTTCGGTTCCGGGCGGAGCAGTTTACGCCGCGTGCACCCACCGATGGCAAATACGACGGGCTCAAAATTCCCGGGGTTCGCATAGAGGTTACAGAGCGCTCGCAGGTGCAGCCATCGCGAATCGGGACGGCTGTTCTCTGGGCCCTTCTGCGGATGCACGGGGACTCACTGACGATCGATAAGCGTGGCTTTGACGAGCGTCTGGGATCCGTTTCTGTGCGCGAAGCATTGGAGCGAGGGGCCGACCCGGATGCCGTAATGGACCGCCAGTTGCCGTCGGTTGTGGACTTCGAACGGCAGGCAAGACGCTTCCATCTCTACCGTTGACCCGCTTGGGGCCGTAGCTTTCACGCTTCAGCAGCAGTTTCCCCATGCAAACGACGGTATGAAATCTTTATGGGACGCAATCCAGCGTGGCTACCTCAGGGTTATTTCCCCGGTAGCCGACTGGCTGGTACGCAAGCAAGTCCGTCCCAATACGATCACCGCTATCGGTACACTCTGCGCCATGACCGCGGGCGTTATTTTCGCGACCGGTCATATCCGCACGGGCGGGATCTTTCTCAGCATCACGGCACTGTTCGATGTACTGGACGGGACCGTGGCACGTCGTACCAACCGGATCACACTTTTCGGGGCGTTCTACGACTCGAGTCTGGATCGGGTAGCTGATGGCTTTCTGCTGGGTGGCCTGGTGTTTTTCTGGGCCACGAGTCCGGTGCACAGGAGCCCCATTATGGTGGGCATCGGACTTCTGGGCGTGATCGGAACGTTCCTGACTTCCTACACCCGCGCACGCGCTGAAGGACTCGGCGTCAATGCCAAGGTGGGGATGCTGCAACGTCCCGAACGGATTACGTTGCTGGCTGCTCCTCAGGCACTGTTCGGACTGGCACTCGGCGGCAGGGTTCTGGCCGCCATCGTCATTCTGCTATCAGTGACAGCCTGGATTACTGTCTATCAACGCATGACATATGTCTATCGCGTTGCCAACTCTCAGGGAGAACAATCGAAGTGAACGATTCAATACGTGGCTCTGCTGCGTCTATCGCCCCGGCTACCGGCAAACTTGCTGTATTCACACCGGGGCTGGGTGCTGTTGCAACGACCTTCATTGCGGGCGTGGAGCGGGTCCGGCGAGGTCTGTCGGCCCCGATTGGCTCGCTCACGCAGATGGCTACCGTACGTCTGGGCAAGCGCACGGAAAACCGCAGCCCGCGGATCCGTGATTTCGTACCACTTGCTTCGCTCGACGACCTGGTCTTTGCAGCCTGGGACCCGATCCCCGACAGCGCCTACGATGCTGTAGTTACATCCGGAGTGCTCAGCAAGGAAGATCGGGAGCCGATCGCTGATTTCCTCAAGACTATCGTCCCGATGCCAGCCGTGTTCGACAATCACTATGTCACGCGGCTTCACGGCACTCATGTAAAGACCGGAAAGAACAAGCGTGATCTGGCCGAACAGTTGCGTGCCGACATCCGCAACTTTATGGCCTCCAGCGGCGCATCACGTGGCGTCATGGTGTGGTGCGGTTCCACCGAGGTGTATATCCAGCCCGGACCGCAGCACCAGACGCTCGAAGCCTTTGAAAAGGCCATGGAAGAGAATGATCCAGCAATCGCGCCGAGTATGCTCTACGCGTACGCTGCGATCATGGAAGGGATTCCGTATTGCAACGGTGCACCCAATCTCTCCGCCGATTTCCCGGCGCTGGTGAACCTCGCGAACGAACGCGGTATTCCAATCTCCGGAAAGGACTTCAAGACCGGGCAGACCTGGATGAAGACGGTCATCGCTCCGGGGCTCAAGGCACGCATGCTCGGGCTGGAAGGTTGGTATTCCACGAACATCCTTGGAAACAGGGACGGTGAAGTCCTGGATGACCCTGCGTCTTTCAAGACCAAGGAGACATCCAAGCTTTCTGTTTTGCATACCATCCTGCAGCCGGAGCTTTACCCCGATCTGTACAAGGATTTCTCACACGTGGTGCGTATCAACTACTACCCACCGCGCGGCGACAACAAGGAAGGTTGGGACAACATCGACA
>CAZDMG010000088.1:0-9964 GCA_964506655.1 uncultured Gemmatimonadaceae bacterium | reverse complement strand
TGATCGGAGAAGGTACGATCGGTGAATCGGCATTCAGGCGGATCATGACTGACCAGCGACTCGCTCATATACCGGGTATCCTCGAAACGCCCAAGGGCGACGACGCAGCATTGAATGACAGTACAATGCTGCGTCGTCTGCGGAGCTACCGCGACTACTGAAAGAGCAGGCGGTAAACCAGGCTGATGTTACGCCCTGGATTGCCGGCAAAGCTCTTTATCCTGCTGGCTGCGTCCCGGTAATCCGTGTCAAGCGCGTTGTCGACACGGAACGTCAGTGAGTGAACGCTTCTGCTCCGCGCTGTAAATATCCACCCGGCACTCATATTGACGACCGTATAACCATCGGTCGGTACATCCAGCAAGTCGCCACTCACTTCAGTCTGACTGAACGCCCGCCGTACCTCCCCTCCTACAGAGAGATGGCCGTTGTCGTAGCGGAGTGATCCTCCCAGTCGCGCCGACGGAATGTACGGGAGTGGAGTACCATCTTCCTGACGCGCCCGCAACCAATCACCGACGAGTCCACCGATAAGCCCCCGCGCAAGTCTGGTTTCCAGCTGCAGTTCAGCGCCCGCAAGGGTTGCTGCCGATTGCTCAAAGGTGATTACGGGACCTTCCTCTTCAGCGGCACCTGCCACAGCTATCGGACGGATGTAGTCACTCACCCGATTCACGTAGCCGCCGACGTGGGCCGAGGCCCGTCCACGCTGTACATCAATACCTGCATCGAAGCCGAGACTGCGTTCAGCACGCAGGTTGTGATTGCCGATGTCAAACGTGGCTGCAGCTGCGTGAAATCCGTTGGCATACAGCTCCTCCACTGTGGGAGCGCGAAAGCCACGCGATACGTTTACTGCACCGGAAATACCATCTGCCAGAGGAACCGTGAGCCCTGCCGAACCGGCGAAATTATTGAACGCGCGTCGTTGTGACTCTCCAAAGCGTTCGACTTCCTCCGCAGTTGATGTGCTGGTCTCCACCGTCCAGTGGTCAATGCGTGCACCAAGCTGCAGACGTGGCGATTTATCGAGTGCAGCAGATGTCAGTGGGATATCCTGGAAGACAAAGAATGCCAGATTCGAGTTGTTCGCTTCTGGAGTGAAAGCTTCTTCCCCTTCCGGGCGATAGCTCCGATATAATCCCTGGACACCCAGCGCCCCCTGCACCCTGCTGAACTGCGTCCGGACATTGGCGTCACCGTTCCAGCTGTTCAGTGAAAAAGTGGTACCAACTGTACCGTCTTCCTCGATTTCATCATGTGAGTACCGCTGTGCGCTGCCGCTGAATCTGATGTTGCTGAACAGTGAGCTTCCAGTAGTCATCGTGGATGTCAGTACGAGCTGTTGGCGCTGACCATCAAGACGGATCGCTTCCTCGCCCTCTGGATGCGGCAGCCCGTATTCAAAGCCCATGTAGCGCACGCCAATCCCGATAGTGCCACGCTTGTGTGTCATACCGATACCTGCGGTGGCGTTCGATGTACTGCCGTTTGTTCCGGGTTGCACCACACCCCCACCCTGCCGGAGTGCTCCGAACTTCCGGACACCACCACGCGCGCTGAATGCGACAGACTGGCCCAGTGGAACAGCTATCCCGCCTGCAATAACACCGCCCGGGGTGACAGACTCACCCTGACCGGAAAGGAAACCATTGAAGGAAGCAGGTACATCTGTCAGGATGTCATTCGTTATGACATTGACCACACCACCAAGTGCATTGTTGCCATAGAGGAGCGAAGCCGGGCCACGGATGACTTCGATCCGCTCCGCGTTGTTTGGGTCTATGGCATTCAGGTGATCTGAAGCGCTGGACGAGAGATCGCCCGTGCGTTCACCATCCTGCAGTACAAGTATGCGCTCACCGGAAAGCCCCCGGATAACAGGTGCAGCCGCCAGTGGTCCGTTGTAACCCACAGCCATACCTGGTTCACTTGAGAGCGTCTGGCCGACAGAAGATGATATAGAACGCTGCAGCTCCTTACCGGAAAGTTGTACTACCGCCTGCGCTGATGTGAGCGGGTCGGTACCGGTGGGAGAGGATGTGACGTGTACCCCGGAAAGACGGATCGTTGCAATGCGCATGACGATATTCACTTCAAGCTGCGTGTCGTCACTGCCGATTGTGACAACGGCGTGCTCACCATTGTATCCGATCCGTACGAGATCCAGATGGTAGGTACCCGGCGGCAGTGCCCGGACGAAAAAGCGGCCGTTGTCGTCTGAAATAGCTGTGCGGTTCATCCCCGCAACCGCAATGCGGACAGCAGACAAAGGGTTACCGGCGCTGTCAGTGACAAGCCCCGTGATACTGGCATCGGGAAGACGCAACAGAGCTTCGCTGCCTGCTGGCGAGTGAGCAGGCGAGTCAGTCGGCGAGTCAGTCGGCGAGTCAGTCGGCGAGTCAGTCGGCGAGTGAGCAGGTAATGCGTGCGACACCACCGATACAATTGTTGAAAGTGCAAGCAAAAGAACGGCTTGTCCCGCAGTAATACGCCGCCCTGCAGCAGAGGAAACAAAAAACATCTGGGATCTCCCTGAGTATATACGCAACGCAGCGCCGGGCACTGCGTGCTCACTGTTTACGATCGCTTTGATCTGTGCTGTGACCGCAGCCTCTGTGCTGCGGTGCAAACCAATCAGGCGACGGGAGGCGCCCTCTGTCCTACAGGTGGGAGCTGACGACTGGCATTGAGTTCATTTGCATTGGCGACCGGCAAGGCGCAGTTGACGTGCGCAATCGGGAACAGACGGGCCGCAGGTACATCGCCCGTTCCGGTAGACAGAAAATTACAGAGAGCGCAGTTATCCGAGTGTACAAAAACACAGCCGGCCCCACCCTCTGACTCGATGTGTGCCACCGGTACGCGCGAATCCATCCGCCACGCATCCGCCACTGCTGCAAATGCAGGCGCCACTGTCTGGAAAGCAGCCAGACAGAAAAGCAACCGCAGCAACTTTGGCAAACGCCTGATACGCATCTATGATCGCTGGATGGAATGCCGGATTAGACCTGCACGAGACCTGCACGAGACCGGCATTAGGCTTGTATGGCACCTGGACAGCGTCAGGTGACACCCCGGGCCTGAGTACTCGTCCCTTGTACCCGGATCTACGCGAATGGTCGCGACTCTGTTGGCGTCCACCCCGCCAACCGGGTTCCGGAATCGCGGCTGTGGTGTATCTTGACGCATGCCCCGTGACTCTTTTCAAGCCACTTCAAAGGCGCCCTTGTTCCCTGCGGCACAGCTGCTGCTGCTGACATCTTTCGCCTCGTTACTCAACGCTCAGCCGCCCGACCAACATGCAGCTGTCGGAAGTACAGTTCTTTCCGTGGCAGCTGGTGTAGTGTCTCCATCCACCGTGTTCTCGGGCTACGGCATGCCAAAGGTAGCAACCGGGCCTGGTGGATTTGCACAGGGTGCGTTGGACTATCATATACAGACGGGGCAATCAATTGGGTTGGTCCTGCGGGCGCAGTCCGCTCATGTCGGGATCACAGAGCACTCGTACCGCTGGTCGACAGGTTTGTTTTCTGAATTCAGTCTGCTGGGCGCATACTCCGTGCATCGCCCCGGTGCCAGGCTCAAGACGGTTTTCAGTTTGCGAGGCGGGATATCAACTCATACCGGTGGCGAATCGGCTGATTTTTTCCGGAGTATGGAAGCTATTTCCATGGTAGGTGAAACGGGCGTTGCATTTTTCCCGGCAGGAATGGCGTCATCCGGGAGACAGGCTGGATTCACGTTCGACGTCAACATAACTGGCATACGAAGCGAGGGGGTGCATGCTACTGTTGAAAAGGGCGCCAACACCAGGCTTCTGGCCGGCTTCAGGGTGAACTTCTGACACGCACACGCCTTTTGCTGATCGCCGCCGTGTCTGCTGTGACACTGGCCACGGCAGCCTGCGACACACCTACGAGCGCACCAGCCGACCTGCCACCCTATGATCCCACCTCACTCGTGGGTGGGAGCATTTACCGCTGGACACCTGGCTCGGTTGTTAAAGTCTGGGTTTCCCCCGATAATCGCGATGATCGCGCTCTCGAAACCAGCACCGACCGCGCCATCCAGAGGTGGAACGATGTGCCGCAATTTGCTGAAGTCAGGCTCGTTCGCACCGGGCTTATGAAGGACGCCAACATCGTTATTTACGACCGACTCACCGCCAATCCACTCAACCCGGAAGTTTGCAGCTATACGCCACGGGGTACCGGTACCACATGGTTCTGTATCAGCGACAACCGGGCACTCCGTATCCGAAGCACAGACGGCAGTGAAACCAACGCGACGGTCCTGATCGCAACAAACCGCAGCGCGGTTGCCGACCAGGCGCTCTACGACGCCGTTGTGGTGCACGAATTTGGCCACGCATTGGGAATCGGTGGCCACAGCCTGGAGACCACCGACGTGATGTACGGGAACCCCATGGTGAGTACCCCTTCAAACCGGGATCGCCAGACACTGTGGTATGTATTCCGTCAGCCTCCCACCACAACTCTGAACTGACCAGACTCAGTTTGTGGCCGCCCTGCGCTTGAGTAAGAGGGCGAATCCGGGCATCTTTAACAGATGGCTACCGCATGGGAACAAGGTGCATTAAGCACCTGGTCCAGCCCGTGGCCGATCAGCAATCGAGGGCGTCGAGCCCCGCAATCCGTCAATTAACAGGAGCGCGCCGTATGGCGACAAAGGTGGATTCTTCTAAACCCATCACCCGTGAGAACCCGGAAGGGCTCACAGCACAAGGACTTAAACCCTCCGGCAAGGTGCACTGGAACTTCGTCGCACCAGAGCTCGTTGAAGCTGCGATCCGTCGAAAAGAGGGCGTTCTCGCCGAAATGGGGCCATTCGTAGGGGTCACCTCACCACACACCGGCCGCTCACCAAACGACAAGTTCGTCGTCAAAGAACCGTCCACAGAAAGGGACGTGGACTGGGGTAAGGTAAATCAGCCGATATCACCCGAGCACTTCAACACCCTTCGTAAGGATGTCCAGAGCTACCTCAACGGGCTGGACGAGCTCTTTATACAGGACCTCTACTGCGGCGCTGATACCGCCACAAGGCTCAGTGTCCGCTACATAATGCCGAATGCGTGGCACGCCAACTTTGTGCGCAACATGTTCATTCGCCCGGAACTCAGCGAGCTTGCGTCCTTCGCACCAAACTTCACCGTCTATCACGCACCGGAGTTTCAGGCAGATCCGGCGAAGCACGGCACCCGTACCGGAACCTTCATCGTTCTTAACCTCGCTGAACATGTGATACTTATCGGTGGAACCCGCTACGCTGGTGAGCTCAAGAAGTCCATGTTTACGGTCATGAACTACCTGCTCCCAAAGCAGGGCGTTCTTTCGATGCACTGCTCAGCCAACATCGGCCATGACGGTGATTCGGCCCTCTTCTTCGGGCTCTCCGGTACAGGAAAGACCACCCTTTCCGCAGACCCGGAACGGGCACTTATCGGAGACGATGAGCACGGCTGGTCAGGCGATGGTGTTTTCAATTTTGAAGGCGGCTGCTACGCCAAAGTCATCAACCTGTCGCCGGAAGGCGAGCCGGATATCTACAAGACGACGCAGATGTTCGGCACAGTGCTGGAGAACGTTGTACTCAACGAGCCGTCCCGCTCAGTCGACTTCGCCAATCAGTCGATAACTGAAAACACACGCGCATCATATCCGCTGCATTACATCGAAAATCATGTGCCCGGTGGTAGCGGTGGGCATCCAAAGAACGTGGTCTTCCTGACCGCTGACGCATTCGGCGTGCTTCCCCCGATCTCGAAGCTTACTCCTGAGCAGGCGATGTACTACTTCCTGTCGGGGTATACCGCCAAGGTTGCCGGAACAGAGCGTGGTGTGACCGAACCGCAGGCTACCTTCAGTGCCTGCTTCGGCGCAGTCTTCCTGGTCTGGCACGCTACGAAGTACGCCGAAATGCTCGGCGAGCTCCTGCATAAGCACAACTCGCAGGTCTGGCTGGTGAATACGGGTTGGAGTGGTGGAGCGTATGGCGTCGGCCAGCGAATGAAGCTCTCCCATACCCGTGCCATGGTGCGCGCAGCAGTCAGCGGCCAGCTCGATAGTGTCGCAACCCGCACGGATCCGATCTTCGGGTTGCATATGCCCGTCTCGGCACCAGGTGTCCCATCGGAGGTCCTTGACCCTCGCGCCACCTGGAGCGACGGTACTGCCTACGACGCACAGGCCCGGAAGCTGGCAGACATGTTCCACGCCAATATTCGCACCTTCGGCGACGCCGTCTCGGCGGCGATTCTGGCAGCCGGCCCCAAGTAATAGGCTACGGGCTGGGCCGAACAGGGTCCAGCCCACAATCAGGACTTCAAGTACTACTTTAAGCCTTGATTGTAACTGTCGGTACGGTTGTATTTTACAGCAAACAAGAGAAGAGGGGAGTAAAGCGCTGAGCTTCACTCCCCTCTTCTGCATTAAGCCCTGCCGGCCTGCTGTCGCGTCGCGACAGCGAGGCCTTAAGCCGCGGCCCCAAGCCTTACTGCGGTGCTATGCGACCCCGTTCAAGGAAGACGTCCCTGCCTTCGCGGGTGATCATGTACACAGCGCCGTTCGGGCCGAAGCCCACCAACTGACGGCCAGCCGGGAGCATGACTTTGTGCGTCAGGACTCCGTTCCGGCTTACCACATCGTAGACGTAAGGCGTGGCAGGCACCTGCGGACCAGCGGTCGAATCGGGGCGGGTCGGTGCTGCTGCACCAGCAGCACCAGCAGCACCAGCGGCACCAGCGGCATTGTTGTTGCCACCGCGTCCACCACCCATAGCACCACCGCCACCCATTCCGCCGCCCCGGCCACCATCAAAACCACCGCGACCGCCACCGCCACCGCCGCCCGGAGGGCCGCCGGCACCGGGGAAGCCACCACGTCCACCTACTCCGCTGCCGGGCGCTGCAAGCTGCGCGGCCAGTGTAGAGGTCACGGGGAGAATCCACGTATTGCCGTCATAGTCAGCCATCGACGTACCCGCACGGATTGGCGGGAAATAGTCAGGCAGCTTGGTTGCTTCGATCGGCTCAAAGACGGTACGCATACGACCGCCACCGCCCTGCATCTGCTGCATGCGCTCGTTCGCTTCCTTGGCGATCCGGCCGAGCGAGTCGATCATATTCGTCTTTTCGTCGTCGGTGATCTGCTTCCAGTCGAACGGGAGCTTATCCGACGCGACGTGCTTGCCATCGACCGAGTAGTAGTCGATGTGGTAGTCAAGCACTCTGACAACCGCAACAGTACCGTCAGAGAGCAGCACCCAGTCATCGCCCTGTGGAAGCGGGTTGACCCTGGAAATCATGTGGGTCTCGCCCTCTGCCGTCGTGGTCATGGAGAACTCGGTCTTTGGAGTTCTCACCCACGCTACAGTGTCGGTCTTTCTGGTATCGAAATCAGCGCGTACGATCGGAAGCGAGTCGGGCTGCGTGTTCTGCTGGTTTCCGCGGCCACCGGGACCTCCCATTCTCTGGAAGCCACCGTCACCGCCACCACCACCCATACCACCACCACCGCCCATGCCGCCGCGGCCACCACCACCGCCGCCGCCCATGCCACCACCACCACCGCCGCCACCGAAGCCGGCGCCAGCCATGCCGCCGCCACCGCCGCCGCCACCGCCACCACCACCACCACCACCACCACGACCGCCAGGGCCACCGAAACCACCCTGGTTATTGATGCGGTAGATCAACCGACCGTTCGTATCAAACGCGAACGACCCGAGGTTGGCACTCGCAAGCAGATTGACATCATTGGGACGCGGCGGTGCCACAACACGCACAGCCTCTCCCTTGCCATCAAGAATCACGAAAGCAGAGGTCGCAGGATCGACCAAAATCGTAGAATCACCGCGATAAGGGAGTAGCCCGGCAGAACGCTGTCCGTATGGCAGCGGTGCACCCGGCGCTGTATCCGCAAGGACCCTCACATTTGAAAGTGAAGCATCAAACAGCAGCAACTGCCTGCGCGAACCATCGTTTACGATAACGGAACCGTCGGGCAAGCCACGCAGCATCGACACTCCACCAAGTGCGCGCTTTGAAACTGCTTCAGACCTGGTGATTTCCCGGACGGGAATTGAGGAAGTCGCCGAAGCGTCCTGCGCAGTGAGCGCAACGGGATTCGCAAGCCACAGCGCTCCGCCAGCTACCAGTGCTGCAATTGGACGAAAGCTCATCTCGTTTACCTGTAAAAGTTCTTTATTGAAGAAGTATCGCATCAGCGACCGAAGCCTCCACCGCCACCGCCCTGGGTACCGGAGCGGATGCTCTGCAGGTACCGCTTGTCCATAAAGCTCTGCAGCGACTGCGGAAGCATACGCCACTGCTCGACCGTGAGTACCCCACGGATAGAAGGAACGATCCTGATCAGCATGTCAACAGCATCCTCACGGGCGTTGCGATAGCGATCGTATGCAAGACCGTTGTCATAACGGTCCGGAAGATCTGCCAGGAAACGTGCAACCGGGTTCCAGATGGAGTCAGACTTGAGCACGTACAGACGGTTGAGCACAGTAAGCGTGTCTGCCTGTGCACGTGTCAGCTTGAGTGAATCAGACTGCTGAATAATCTGCTGCATCGGATTCAGCAGGCCGATGTTGGCTGTTCCACGAAGCTGCTGCACCGACGGCTTGTTGCCCGGGCGCGTTCTTCCACGATCCAGCTGCTGCATAAGCTGCTGCCGTTCACGCGACGGTCCAAGGTCGTAGGAAAGACGCATGGTGATCGTCATGGGCTGACGACGTGCATTCTCTTCCGGACGCGTCGAACCAAAGCGCTGGTTTACATCGTACTGGAACTGCTGCGTTACAGGATCAAAGCCGCGCACATACAGCAGCTGACGATCGAAGTTCTGCTGCATTCCCCATCCCTTGATGTTCTGCCCGTTGATAAGGCGATCGAGTCCGCCAAGCGGATTCGAAACCTGGAATGAAAGGTTGGCGCGCTGCGGCAGCCCGATACGCAGGGAATTGATCGAGACCTGCATGTTGGAGCTCATGATGCGCCACGGAGACGTGCATGAGTTACGGCTGGCAAGCTGACCAAGCTGCGACTGGAGGCACGAGACCGCTTCGCGCGTACCGTTCGCAAGCAACCCGCGCATACCTGCTGCAACTACCGGATCAACACCTGGCGCATCCGGGTTGAAAATGAATGCGCGGTCGTTGCCGTAGCTGTCACCGTTCACGTCGCCGGAAATACCTGGAGTGTACGGCGAACCGGAGTACACCGAGATACCCGTGCTGATGCGGAATACGTTCACAAGGTTGTAACTCAGACTCCCCTGGAAAGTATGGCGCGCAAAGGAACCGCTCGACCACTCGAGTGATCGCGGATCGCCAACAGTGCTGTTGAAACCGTTGAACTGCTCGCGGACGTCAGCCAGAACATACGACACGCTCCACCCCCAGCGGGAATTGAAGCTGATCGGGCGAAGACTGACGTTGAGCTGCTTGCTCTCTGATGAAACATTCGAACGCTGCTGCGTTACGCGACCAAAGTCGTCGTAGACGCGCGCTTCACGCCACGCGATCTGGCCTGTCGCTGGAACAATCACAGACGGATCAACAAAAACCGGACGGTTCCCTTCGTTCGCAAGCGCAAACGACTGCACGCCGGTGAAGTTGAGATCGTATCCCGTGCTCTGGTGCTGGTTGCGCGAGTAGCTGAGATCAACAGTGGATGAGAAACGGTTTCCAAGCACAGCACCGCTCCACTGCAGGTTTCCACGCAGCGATCTCTGCGCAGCATACGATGGATCAAAGAGCTGAATGTTTGGCGCGCTGCTCGCAAACACTGTCCCCAGGCTTCCGTCAGCACATGTGCCCGGAATGGATGCCTGGTTGATCTGATATTCGCTCCAGTTCGGTGAAGGCGCTGCCGTCCCCACGCAGTTCAGCTGCTGAAGACCACTGGGCAAACCGGTGTTATCGATCG
>CAZDMG010000087.1:0-10273 GCA_964506655.1 uncultured Gemmatimonadaceae bacterium | reverse complement strand
CACCCAGCGCAGCAAGTCTGAT
Source organism: uncultured Gemmatimonadaceae bacterium (assembly GCA_964506655.1). GTDB lineage: Bacteria > Gemmatimonadota > Gemmatimonadetes > Gemmatimonadales > Gemmatimonadaceae > Gemmatimonas. Next base: position 10,251 of record CAZDMG010000087.1, on the reverse strand, counting down.
GTTCGTCGGAATGGTGTCGTTGGTGCTCTGCGCCATGTTGACATGATCGTTCGGATGAACCGGCGTATAGCCACCACGTGGGTGCCCCAGTATCTCGTTGGCACGATTGGCGAGCACTTCATTTACGTTCATATTATGCGACGTACCGGCACCGGCCTGGTACGGATCCACAATGAACTGATCAGCGTGCTGGCCAGCGAGAACTTCATCAGCTGCGGCAATGATCGCATCGGCACGCTGCTGGTCAAGACGGCCCGTTGCGCCATGAGTCATTGCGGCTGCCTTCTTGATCCACACCTGCGCCGTCACAAACGGCCGGAGCGGCAGCAATCCGCTGATCGGGAAGTTCTGCGACGCGCGTACCGTCTGCACACCGTAAAGCGCATCCGATGGAACCTCGAGCTCACCGAGTGGATCTTTCTCTGTACGTGTATTTGACATGGAATATTCCCTTTTTGAAAATGAACCTGACGTCAGTTCAGCGGCACATTTACTTCCACGGATGAATTGATGTGCAGCTGTGTCTTGTCGTCCAGTTCCTTGTAGTTCGTACGGAAGCGGGTCATGGTCAACTTGCGGAATGCCGTTGATGATTCATGGAAGTCCGCAAGAAGCCCGCCCGGAATGACGGCCGTTCCGTCATCCTTGAGTTCGCATGCCACCATGCGATTCGCGTAGTTGGATGTTGCTGGCCACGCATACAGCAAATTGACCAGGATCGCTGATGTCCCCGATGACGATCCGTTCCAGGTCAGAGACAAAGGCTGACCGTGACTTACAACGACTTCTCCCGGAGTAAGTGGCTCAGCAAGAAGAACTGATACAGTACCCCCCGGATAATCATCGCTCCCTGGCACCGTGATCGTCCCGGACGCACCCGCCACATAGCTGAACGGAGACGTCAACGGAGAATCGTAACGGTACTGTACCGGCACCCAGTCGAGTTCCACAGTCTCTGAACCATACGCGAAAGTCAGGGCATCGCCAGCCTTCTTCTCGCCAATCACCTCGGACGTCGTGGTGTCGACCCCGAAGATCGTGCAGGCGTCCGTCTGCGCGGCCTCTATGCTGTTCGTCACTGCAACCAGTGTGGCATTGAAGAACTTGGCAGTTACCGTGGCTCCCACAGTAGTGTCCGGATTCATGGTCGCCGAAACCACGACCGAACCCCATCTGCGCAGCTCCTGCGGCGGCGAGGAAAGGTCAGAGCAGGCCGACAATGCGACACTGGAAAGAGACAGCAGAAGAAGCGTCTTTAAATGTTTCATGGGAAACAAGGGTTGTTATGTTCGTTCAGGAACGTATTGGGCGTGCAAGCCCGCTGAGAAATGGATTCCGTAACTTCTCCTCGCCGATTGCAGTTACTTCCCCGTGCCCCGGAAATACTGCCGTGTCATCCGGCAAAGTTGCGATCCTCTTCAGCGATTCCAGCATTGCCGCCGGATCAGAGAGCGGCAAGTCCGTGCGACCAATTGAACCTCTGAAGAGAAGGTCACCCGAAAAACACAAACCGGGTGCAACAAACGCCACCTGACCCGGAGAATGACCCGGGACGTGCATCACTTCAAAAGCAAGAGTGCCAGAATAAACGCTATCACCTTCACTCAGCGATTGATCCGGTGCTGCCGGCTGATCAAATCGCATACCGTACAGCTGTCCGGTCTGTGCTGCACGCGTAAAAAGCGGCAGATCTGCCGGATGCATATAAACCGGTACTTCAAGCGCATCGACAAGTGGTGCAACAGCACCCACATGATCCGTATGACCATGCGTCAGCCAGATCGCCTGCACTCTGACTTCCATCGCCTCCAGTGCAGCGAGGATCCGCTCTGCTTCGTAGCCGGGATCCACAACCACGGCATCGCCACTTGTCCGGTCCGAAATGATATAGCAGTTCTCCTGAAGTGGTCCAACAGTAAGCTGTCGGACGTCAGTCACAGATCTCACCACCGTACTCATTACGCACCCTCTGGCGCAGCTGCTGCCAGCTCTGCTGATACAGCCTCCGGTGCTGTATCATGACCATGATGTGTCAGCCACCGCTCTGCTTCCAGTGCAGCCATGCAACCGGTCCCTGCCGATGTAATTGCCTGCCTGTAGAACTCGTCAATCACATCACCGGCAGCAAACACCCCTTCCACACTGGTTGCGGTTCGCCACGGTGCAACTTTGATGTAGTTGTTGTTCGCAAGCGCCAGCTGACCGTCCAAAAACGCCGTATTCGGCGCGTGTCCGATCGCAACGAACAGACCACCCAGAGCCAGCTCCGACTCTGCACCGGTCTCTGTATCCCGGAGACGCACACCGCGGATATTCTCATGCTGACCGCCAAACGCGCTCCGCACTGTCTCGCTGAGCACATCGGTAACCACGCTGTTCCAGATTACCCTTACTTTGGGATGCGAAAGCACCCGGTCGGCCATCACTTTGGAGGCCCTGAATGAATCGCGCCGGTGAATCACAATGACCTCACTCGCGAAGCGCGTGAGATACATCGCTTCTTCCATCGCGGTATCACCACCACCAACAACTCCCAGCACCTTGTCCCGATAAGCCGGCAGCGCACCATCACAAACTGCACATGCCGAAACACCACCCGCGTTCCGCGCAAGGCGCGTCTCGTTCTCCAGACCGAGCCATTTGGCGCTCGCTCCCGTGGCAACAATCAGTGAAAGCGCTTCTACAGGAGCACTGTAATTGGGGACAACCGGAAACGGGTGCGATGACAGATCAACGGACTTCACCAGTTCGGTAACCACACGCGCGCCATATCTGAGCGCCTGGCTCCGCATGCGCTCCATCAGTTCCGTTCCACTTACAGGTTCCGGAAACGCCGGAAAATTCTCAATATCGGTGGTGAGCATGAGCTGCCCGCCCGGAACTTCAGTGCCCGATGGTTCACCTTCGAAAACGAGTGGACTCAACCCCGCGCGTCCCGCGTACACCGCGGCAGTCCAGGCTGCCGGCCCGGAGCCAATTATTACTACACGTTCGCGAACCCGCGAGAGATCTGCCATATGCTCCCTGCCGTTTCCCCTAAGGCCGCGCTGGTGCACGGCGCCGTTGATAACCATCCTGATAACCATTCGCGCCTGACCCCACTCCGAGCAACGGTGACCGGGTTCGGCGTTATCCCTTTAAGATAACAAATTCCGGACCCTTTTGCTCCCTTCAGCGCCTTAGCGTCCTGCCACCGTCCACCGGAAGAACTACCCCTGTCACATAAGGTGAGTTCACCAGATAGTGGATCGCACCAACCACATCGGCGGGGGTTCCACTCCGGGCCAGCGGAACATCCGCAAGAAAGGCCTCCTTTACACTTTCCAGCATGTCAGCTGGCGCCAATACCAGCCCTGGCTGGACCGCATTGACCCGGATCCGCGGTGCGAGCTCCACTGCCAGAATACGTACCATCTGCGGGACGGCACTCTTCGCTATCTGATGGGAATAGAGTGCCCGGAACCCGGTCTCAGTGCCCAGATGATCCGCCATGTGAATAATCGACGCGCCGTCCTCCATCACCAAAGCAGCAGCTCGCGACAGGAAAAAGGGAGCGCGCACATTCACCGTCTGTGAGCGCTCCCAGGAGTCCACCGTAATCTGATCAAAACGCTGGACTTCCATTGCGGAGGCATTATTCACAAGCACATCCAACCGCCCGAACGCCCCCATCGCCTCGTCAATGATGCGCTGAGGTGCCTCAGGGTCCATCAGATCGGCCTGAACCAGATGCACCGGCGTCCCCTCACCATTAAGCTCTGCCGCCAGCGCCAGGGCCTCCGCTCCCGAAGCCCCGTAATGCAGAACTATAGCATCGCCCGCTGCAGCAAAGGATCGGACCACGGCAGCACCGACCCTACGCGCACCACCCGTAACCAGAGTTACGCGGCGCATCGCTCGTCCTGCAACTCCAGCCACGCACGGGGCACATTCATACCGCCCAGTTTCCTTCCGCCATCAAGCGTGCCATGCCAGTCCGAACCGCCGCTCGGCAGCAGCCCCTCTGCCTCCACAATTTCAAGGATCTTCTGCGACTGATACTGCGAATGACTCGGATGCAGCACTTCCACTCCGTCCAGCCCGTGAGCTTTAAGCACCGCCACCCTCTCCGAGGTCGCGCTCTCTCCCGGATGCGCCCAGACAGCCAGGCCGCCTGCATTGTGCACCAGTGAAATGGCATCTGCGACCTCGAAACGCTCTCGCGGACGGAAGGCAGGCTTTCCAAAGGCAAGGTAGCGATCAAACGCCTCCCGGAAGTCGCGGACCCAGCCACCTGCTATCAGCGCCCGCGCAAGGTGTGGCCGCCCAACTGAACCGCTCCCAGCCTCCAGCATGACAGACTCAAGGGTTACCGGCACGCCGAGCTTATTAAGGGCTGCTACCATCTCCGTGGCACGCTCTACACGCGCCGTGCGGAAACTGTCCAACGCCCGCTCCAGCTCAGCCGACGTTCTTAAATGCAAACCAAGCAGGTGCAACTCGTCCTTTCCGAAGTACGTGCTTAGCTCCACTCCGTGCACAATTCGCACACCGATTTCACGCCCGGTGGCATCGGCCTCCGCCAGCCCTTCGAGCGTATCGTGGTCGGTAATGGCAATCGCAAAAAGTGATGCCGCCTTTGCAGCGCGGACAACATCAGCAGGACCCAGAGCTCCATCGGAAGCTGTGGTATGGGTCTGCAGATCTACATACGCTCCGGCTGTCCAGCTCTCCGCGGATGAACCGGAGGGAGCGATCACTGTCGGTAGCCGGCTTCGGGTGAACGGTCTCCGGGCTGGGACATACTGAACAGCTCCCGCAGCTCTGCTTCACCGAGTGACGCCAGAGACTGTTCGCGCCGTTTTGCATCCACCGGCGAATATCGGGTGACACGAACCACCCGTTTCCCATCGGTGGCAGTTACAAAAATCAGACCGAACTCATCGCCCTGATTAGCGGTCAGAAAACCGGACGGGAATACCTGCCACTCCTGTCCGTCGATTGTAAGTGTACGTGCCGGCATAATTCAGATCTCCTCAATGGAGCGCCAGAGCGACGCGGATTCAACTCCTGCCACCTGCGCTACCAGCGACGCATCCGCGCCTTCAACGAATTCAACAAAACGCTGTGGGTCCTCTGAGTGCGCAAAGATCCAGAAATGGAGATCGGCGCGCGCGGCCTCACTGCGGCGTGCACTGAGTCGGGCGCTGTATTCCGCACGCTCCGACTCAGACACGCTCTCCTCTTTTACGCTCAGAAATCTCGACATCAGAAGCCAGCGTCAGCTACAGACTCAAGCGTTTTCTTGAGATCTGCCATGAAGCGATCCGCATCAGCGCCGTCAATGACCTTGTGATCAAAGGAGAGCGAGAAGTACGCACAGGTACGAATCGCGATTGTATCCTCACCATCAGCGCCGGTCACAACCTTGGCGCGCTTTTCGATAGCGCCGAGTCCAAGGATTGCGGTGGTGCCAACAGGGATGATGGGTGTCCCCATCAGCGAGCCGAATACGCCCGGGTTGGTAATGGTGAAAGTCGCATCCTGCACTTCATCGGGCGAAAGCTTCTTGCTGCGCGCCCTGGCTGCCAGATCGTTGGCTGCGCGCGTGAGCCCAGTAAGCGAAAGCTCATCTGCGTTCCGGATCACAGGCACAATCAGCCCGGTGGGCTCGAGTGCAACTGCGATGCCGAGGTTGATGGCCTTGCGATAGATGATATCGTTGCCGGAGACGGCAGCGTTGATCACCGGATGACGCTTGAGCTGCTGCGAAACTGCCTGGAGAATAAACGGCAGGTAAGTCAGCTTCTGCCCACTCTGCTGTTCGAACTCCTTGCGTGCAGCAGCGCGAATACGGGCTACGCGCGTCAGGTCGATCTCAAAGAAGGAGGTGACATGTGCAGCGACGCGAATTGCAGCATGCATATGATCGGAGGTGAGCTTCCGGATCCGTGACATGGGCTCCACACTGTCTCCGGGCCATGCCACCGGTAGCGGACCATAAGACGCAGCATCACTGGCGAATGCCGGTGCTGCAGTCGAGGCTGCACCGCGCGGAGCGGGAGCTGGTGCCCCACTCGCGATATAGGCTTCAATGTCCTTCCGGGTAACGCGTCCTGCGATGCCGCTTCCGGCGATACCGCTTCCCGTGAGTGCCGCGAGGTCGATTCCGTGCTCAGCCGCAATTTTGCGGACGATCGGCGAGGAACGTGTGCGAAGGCGGTCCTCGAGTGAATTGCCGCCGGGGCTGCCGGCGACGGAACCACTGTCGCGTGGTACGGCCGGGGCTGCTGCGGCTGGTGCCTGGGACGACGAAATGGCTGTTTCCTGCGCCGGCGCCGGTGCGCTCGTGGCGGCTGGCGTACCGCCACCCGCGACGGCTGTTGCTGCCGCAGCTGCGTCGCTTTCAAGACGCGCTACAACAGTACCAACTGCCACCGTCTTACCCTCTCCAACCAGGATCTCAACCAGCACGCCCGCAGACGGCGAGGGGATCTCTGCATCCACCTTGTCGGTCGAGATTTCGAACAGCGCTTCATCCCGCTTGACACTGTCACCGGGCTGCTTCAACCACCTCGATACCGTTCCTTCCGCGATGGATTCGCCCATCTGCGGCATGATCACGTCTGTACGTGCCACCCGTTCATCCTCTATCTGAAGTCACAGCTTCCGCATTTGCCTCTTCTGCGTCAGCCTTCCGGTCTGCGCTCCTGAGCCGCAGGAGAGCAAGTACAGGGAGCGTAACTGCACCGATCGCAGCTCCCCAGCCGGCAAAGATCCACCAGTCGCATGCCGGAAGTCCTACCGCCGGCGTACACCGTGTAAAATAGCCTGCCGCCTTGCCAACGCCGACACCAATCATGGCGCAGCTCACGGCACCGACTACGAAAGTAAAACAACCGACGCCGATATTCCTGCCCAAGCGGTCCTGTTTCACCGGTTCCGTTTTCGAATCCGTCATTTTACCAGGCCGCCAAACGCCGGACAGCGTGTACAATATCTGCCGTCTGAGGGAGTACATAGTCCTCCAGCGGAGGGCTGTATGGAAGTGGAACGTCCGCCGCCGTCACTCTCAGCACCGGCGCATCCAGCCACTCAAAACAGTTCTCCATCACACGGGCGGTAATTTCACCGGCGATCCCGCCCGTTCGGGTGTCCTCGTGTACGATCAGCAAGCGGTTTGTTTTTTTCACGGTATTGAAAATCGCCTCGTCGTCCATGGGTGAAAGTGAGCGGAGGTCGATTACCTCTACCGAAATACCCGCAGCGGCCAGCTGTTCGGCTGCCTCCAGTGATTTCCACACTGTGGCTGCGTAGGTCACGATGGAAACGTCTGTACCCTCTCTCGCTACACGTGCCTTCCCGATCGGAACCACATGGTCTCCCACGGGCATCGACTCCTTGATCCGACGATACAGGTACTTGTGCTCAAAGAAGAGCACACAGTCATCGTCGCGGATGGCTGCCTTCATCAGCCCCTTCGCATCAGACGCGGTAGCCGGATAAACGATCTTAAGCCCCGGAGTGTGCAGAAACCCTGCTTCCGGGTTCTGCGAATGGAACGGTCCGCCACGCACGTATCCGCCACTGGGGCCCCGCACTACCATCGGGCACGGAAGGAACGCGCGATAACGCGCCGTTGCCACATAATTGGTCAGCATGTCGTACGCATTCGCCATGAAATCGATGAACTGCATTTCGACAACCGGGCGCATTCCCATGTGCGCAGCGCCTGCCGCTGCGCCAACCAACCCGATCTCGCTGATCGGTGAATCCAGCACACGGTCCGGGCCGAACTTTGTAAGCAGACCATCGGTGACCTTGAATGCGCCGCCATAGCTGCCGATATCTTCGCCCATCAGGAAGACGTTCTGGTCACGTGACATCTCTTCGGTGAGCGCTTCGCGGATGGCTTCGAGGTAGGTGATCTCTGCCATCAGTTGACCCCACGCTGGCCGGCGGTACTGCCTGAAGCACCGCCACCCGTTGCTCCGCTGCCACCCGAACCACTGCCACCGAAGGTGCCCCACCCGGCCGGACGTTCAACACCATACTCCATCATTGATTCTTCGGTTGATTCTTCAGTGCGGAACCAAAGCGGCTTTTCAGCTGGTGGATCAGCATAAACACCTATAAGCGCATCCAGCGGCTCCGGCATAGGAGATGCCTCAGCCAGATCAGTCGCTTCATCGATCTCGCGGGTGATCCGCTCGTGCAATGCATTGATCTCGGCGTCAGTCACGCCGAGTTCGTCGTGCAGCACCCTGAGATACCGATCAAGTGGATCGTTCTCTGCTTCCCATCGCGCGATCTCACCGTCGGGTACATACGACTGATTGTCGTGTTCTGCGTGCCCTTTGCGACGGTAGGTAATGAGCTCAACCAGAGTGACACCACCACCGGCGCGTGCCCGATCGACAGCGCGCTTCGTGACATCGTACACAGCAAGTACATCATTGCCGTCTGCCTGTTCACCGGGGATGCCATAACCTGGTGCCTTGTCGATGAACTGCTTTGCGAGTGTCTGCCGCGCTGTGGGTGTGGAATAGGCGTAACCATTGTTCTCCACGATCACAACAAGCGGGCAATGCTGCACAGCGGCAAAGTTGATCCCTTCATGGAAAGCGCCGGTGCTTGTTGCACCATCGCCCACATATACGAGACCGACGCGATCTTCACGGCGTACGCGGAACGAAAGCGTGACACCGGTCATTACCGGCACCATATCACCCAGCGGTGATATCTGTCCAATAAAGCCGCGTTCGGGGTCGCCGAAATGGATGTTGAGTTCGCGACCCCGCGTAGGCGAATCACCCTTTGCCATGTACTGGCGCAAAATCTCCAGTGGCGTTGCTCCTTTCACGAGCATCGAACCGAGATTGCGGATAAGTGGCGACAGGATATCGCGCCGCTCAAGGGCGAACGCACTTCCAACGGCGTCCGCTTCCTGCCCAAGTGAACGGAAGAGGCCGCCAATAACTTTGGTCTGTCTGTAAAGCGCCACGAGTCGCTCTTCGAGCTGCCTCGTGAGCTTCATCCAGTAGTACAACTCAATCTTCTGATCGCGCGACAGGGCGTCACTGGGACGCCCTGATTCAGCACCGGTACCGGTTTTCGGGCCCGGGCGCGCCTTCTTCTGACGCGCCCCTGGCATCAGCAGCTCGCTCGGATGGTGTGGCGCGGCTCTTCCGTCCGGTGCAATGCCACAAAGAACTTCTTTACGTTCTTGTCCAACCGGCTTTCACCAACCTGATCGGTTTGCACTTCCACGAAGGTATAATGCCCGCCCTCCATGAATACCCGCATCGACAGCGAACCCAGAGCGCCACTGAATTGCCGCGTCCTGCTGTCTGCCGCGTTTCGCGTCAGGCCGAGCTTGTTGAAACGTGCATCTGCAATCTCCAGCACCGTGTCCGGAGCCAGTGATGTACGATGATAATGCTTCACCACTCACCTCTGATCCTTACCTGGTAGTATCCGACTTCCCAGCCGGAAGTGTATCCTCCGGACCTATTGAAGGCGGTTCAATCTTTCCAGGCTCTTCTGCTTTGAGAATATCCTGGGTCCAGTCCTGCGTCTTCTGCAGCGGCTCCGTGGAATCACGACGGAACTGAACCGCCATCGCCCACATCCCGGCTGTAACAAACATGAGGTTGCTGCGATAGGTACCCAGCTCATCGGTTTCTTCCAGACCATTTGAGGTGGTCTTCCTGTCGCTGTTGGTACCGAATATGCGTCCCTGCCCGCCCTCAACCGGCTTACCGGTGGAGCGTTCATGCACTACCACACGCCAGTAAATCGGGTCAAGCGCGCGCGTAGGCGTATTCTCCGGCGAGACCCTGATCACAAAGTCGTCTGTGACCAGTCGGAGTTCAGTCCGCTGTGGTGCCTGCGGTCCGCAGGCACTCATCAGGCTCACGGCAGCGAAGATCGCTGCCAACGGAAACAACCTACGCGCGCGCTTTGACATCACTGATAGTACTCGAGTCCGAGGTGTGTGATCTGATCCTCACCCATGAGGTGACGAAGCGTATTCTTGAGCTTCGTCTGCTGAATGAAAAGATCATGTTCCGGCTGCAAACCTTCAGCCGTCTGCGGCGATTTGTAATAGAAACTTAACCATTCCTGAATCCCCTTCAGACCGGCCCGCATCGCAAAGTCACTGAAGAGAGCAAGGTCAAGCACAATCGGTGCAGCAAGGATTGAATCGCGGCAGAGGAAATCCACCTTGATCTGCATCGGATACCCGAGCCACCCCTTGATGTCGATGTT
>CAZDMG010000086.1:0-10349 GCA_964506655.1 uncultured Gemmatimonadaceae bacterium | reverse complement strand
CAACACAAGCTTTTCGTAGCAACGTGGTTCGGGCGCGGGCTGGAATAAGCCATCGGGGTGATTCCTGAGATTCTCGCGGCTCCCGAAGATACCGATCAGGCTGTCCACCCTGTCGTAATACGGTGCGACATCATCATACGAGATTGGCCAGTCGTCGCCGAGTCCATCGATGCTCTTGCCTCTGAAATCGTCCGGGCCTGCACGCAGCGAGATACGCCCCCAGTGATTCGTGCGTCCACCGAGCATGCGGCCGCGCCACCACCTGAAGCGCGAACCCTGTGCGACTGTGTAAGGCTCGCCTTCGATATCCCAGCCGCCGATGCAGGCGTCGTGTTCACCGAATGGTCGCTCCTTAGTAGAGCCGCCACGACGCGGTGTATCGTACGACATTGTCAGCATCGAGGAGTCCTTGGTGTTGTCCCACCAGTCTCCCGCTTCAAGCATCAATACCGTTGCTCCCTGTCGGGTCAGCTCGTACGCTGCCATGGCTCCTCCGGCACCCGAGCCAACAATTACTGCATCGTATTCTTCACGGCGTGGCTGAACTTGCATGATTTTCTTCGTTCGTAAGGAATGGCGGGCACTGCTTCCGGATCGCAGCGGCGCGTCCGGTACAGCATCATAAGAACTAGGGTTTGGTGCAGCATTCCGCAAGCCATGTACGGACGGTGCACTGATTCCCAGCGATGGTTTATGTCAGCTTCTTCAGTGCTGCAGCACTTGCAGTGACCGATGCGATCGGGTCACCTGGGTTGTCATGCTCGATGAACCAGTGGCGGAGTGAACCTTGTCTGCCGCGATTCAGCAATGACTGGAAGTCTATGGTACCGGCGCCGACATCAAGCATAGTGCGCTCCGGTGCAGGACCCGCATCCTTGACGTGGCAGCAGGCGAAACGCGAGGGATGTTCAGTCAGAAGGGACATAGGATCACGTCCGCCCTTTACCGCCCAGTAGATATCGAGTTCAAAATCCACGAGAGACGGATCAGTCTCGCGGAGTAGAACATCGAGCCCTGCCTCAGCACCATCCGGGCGCGCGAACTCGCCATCATGGTTGTGATAGCCGATCCGGAGCCCCGAGCGTTTTGCCAGCTCACCGGACTCATTGAGACGTGCAGCGAGTCTCTTCCAGCCGTCCGCCCCACGGTATCCCGATGGCACCGAGGGTACTACCACCCACTTCTGTCCCATCTCGACGGCACGCGCGAAGTGCGGCGCCCATTCGGCATCGGTAGCGGGCATCCCTACGTGCGTCGCAGGCGATGTCATCCCATGCTTCTTCATGAGCTCAAGCCAGTAGGACGATGGCTTGTCGTAGTAGCCGGCGAATTCCAGCTCTGCTATCCCTGCACGCTCGAGTGCCTCGAATACGGGTTCTATCCCGGCGGAGAGTGAGCGCCGCACCGTGTAAAGCTGGAGTCCGATGCGTTCGATTCGTGGTGCGACTGCCGTTTTGCCGTAACCAAACGCGGGAACATGGCTGTCACGCGCAGCTCCGTTCAAGGCACCACTGATTCCGGTATCACATGCAGCTGCAAGTCTGGGTAAAATCGCCGAGCCTGTCACACCGAGTGCAAGCAAACGCAGGGTTTCGCGGCGAGTGAACGGACGTTCGGGAGTGTCTTTCATATCGCTTCCGTGACAAAGTGGGATATTGCCTTGTAACGACGGGGAACTGCCGGCACGAGGAGCGTGCCCTCTTAATTAATGCCCCTGTGATGCCAGCCTGGTCAATGCATCGCCTGTAACACGAAATACGGTCCATTCATCCATCGGGACAGCACCCAGGCGCTTGTAGAAACCTATTGCACTTTCGTTCCAATCCAGCACCGACCACTCCATCCTGCCACAATTGCGCTCCACTGCGATTGCAGCCAGCCGCTGTAAGAGGGCACGCCCAATACCGAGCCCACGATGCTGTGGTCGGACGAACACGTCTTCCAGATAGATCCCGGGGCGCGCAAGGAATGTCGAAAAATTGTGAAAGAAAAGAGCGAATCCCGCCGCCGAGTGATCCACCTCTGCAATGATTACCTCAGCATACCTGCGCTCGCCAAAAAGCGCGCCGTGCAGCAGTTCTGCAGTGACGTGGCATTGGTCGCTCAGCTTTTCATACTCGGCGAGTTCACTGATGAGCGAGACGATAAGTGGTACGTCCTGCGGAACGGCTTCCCGCAGCTGTACTTCAGCCACGTCGGGGAGTGTGGATCCAACGGCGCGTGCTGTTACTGATCACCGAGTTGAATTTCTTTGTCTGGATACGTACTTCAGGAACATTCATCAGTGCAAGCCTTGCAGCCACAAGTTCGCTCACAAGCGGGATCTCTTCTTCGTTACTGAGTATCAGGTACGAGTTCCCCGACGGTGCGGCCAGCTCACGTACGGGAGGAGCGCTGCTGAAGTGCCCCTGTTCACGTGTTGCATCTGCGGTAAGCTGAATCAGTGAATCGCCACCCACGAGAAGCCTGCTCACACTGCTCTGTACCGGCAAAACCCAGACTTCTGTGAAAGTCTCAAGGACCACCGGAATTGCCATGAATTCGTAACGTGATCTGTTGCGTACTGTAGCCGATTGCATGCCTCTCTGCATGGCACGGAGCGTTGACAGGACGGCGCCGGTATCAACTTTCGTTCTGGCAGGCGCCCCCTCGGTTCCATTGACTGCCACCTGCCCCAGCACCCGGAATGACATACCGGCGCTGCCCACCATACCGTAAACGCCACGCCATCCATTGATGTCCCGGACGCAAGCCAGAGGCGCATCATCAGGGATCGCTCCAAGCTTCCCCTGCCTGGCTACTTCCGATGCCACATTCATGCAGTTCAGATACTGAATCGCGTGCAGAGCGCGGTCATCGCGGAGCGCGAATCGCCCTGCATGAGTTGTCGGTGCCCTCAGGAAGGAATTCGGATCGACCGGTGGAGGCGGGGTCGGTGGCCCCTGGGCCGCCAGTGTAAACGGCGACAGAAGCACCACCGCGGCAAAAAGTGCACCAACCCCAACTTGGAAGCGCCTCGAAAGCGCAGTGGAATAAAGACTCATCATCCCTGAAGTTAACCCCGTATTGACATGCTTGTTCAACGTACTGGCTGCCGCGCAGCAACCTGCCTGGCCAGCACAGCCAACTCTGGCGATTCCTGCATGGCCTGGAAGTACAGTCGCTGGAAGGCATCGCCCTCTGCGTCCGCTTTCAGAAGGGTACGTCCGCGGGCCAGCAGGGAGTCGGCCTCGGCGCTGCCAAGCGGCTCCTTCTTATCAGCCAGACGCTCGTCGATCAGCAGTACCAGCTGTGCCATCGGCCTGAGCCAGTCGAACCAAGGGTCGTTGATGACTACCTGCAGAAAGGCAGCATTATTGTCGATGCGCCCCTTAATTCGCTCATACCTGATCCGTTCGGCGTGAAGCAGCCCCCGATGGAGCAGCAGCAGGTCCTGCCTGAGTGCCTCCAGCGCGGTCACCTGTTCCAGTATGGCAACTGCCTCCCCGCCCTTCTCGTCGCTCTTGTCGTTCATTCGTGTCCTCTGATTGGAAATTACTGGCAAGCTAAGGCTCTGCCGGATGCAGAGGGAATGGCTCCTGGCAAAACCGTGGGTTAGCGTTTTCGATGCTGATTGCGTAAAATCTTACGACCGCTTCAGGCGGTCACGTTCAGCCTTTGGATAGCTGTAAAGTCAGGCTCGACGACCCAACCCACACTCTCCTGCTACCCGGGAAGTAAGATATGCGTGACCTATCCGTCCCCGCGCTTCGCACGCTCGCCGTTATGGCTGTCATAGTGATGACAGCTCCGGCTGCGGAAGCTCAGAAAAACGGCACCAACGATGCAATTACCGCAGAGGGCTATATAATGCCCCCGGAGGCGATTACAAAACTCGCTGATGCACCGCGGGAAACCAACGTTTCATACACTTCGCCCAGTCCGGGCGCACGGAAATACTTCCTGCGCACTGTCGGCGATGGGCTCCCTTCCATCCGATATGTCGGAAAGGCCCACTACAATCTGGGTGGCTTCCAGATCGACCCGGCCGGCAATCGCAGCCGTAACAGCACCATGCGGAGTCAGGCCGGTCTGGAGCTCTTCGAGTGGGAGACAGGGCGCAAGATCACAGTACAGCTGCCGCAGGGAGCACGTGTAACGGCGCCGAGCTGGTCTCCCGATGGCTCGCAGCTGGCCTTCCAGGCGCTCTTTGATGACGCGACCCACATCTACGTAGCTGATCCGGCAACTGGCAAATCGCGGCAGCTCACCCGCAGTTCGCTGCTGGCGACCTCGGTGACCAATTTCGAATGGTCGGCTGACGGCAAGAATATTGTCGCGGTACTGATTCCGGATGGACGTGGCGCAGAGCCCGCCGAACCTGTAATAGCGAGCACACCGATTGTCCGCGTCAATGAGGACAACAAGCTCAAGACGCGAACCTACGCCGACCTCCTCGAGACGCCGGCCGAGCGGGACTTGCTGGAGTACTACCTCACCGGCCAGCTCGCCGTGATCGATGTAAAGAGCCGGGCCGTTCGCAAAGTAGGCGCGCCTGGGATGATCAAGTCGCTGGACGCGTCACCCAATAATGATTTCTTCCGGGTCACGTACCAGGAGAAGCCGTTCTCGTACGTTCAGCCCGTATCGTCGTTTGGGACTACGGAGGTGATCATAGATGGCACGGGGAAGGTGTTGAGCCAGCTTGCGAAGCGGGAGCTTCAGGAGGGGACACCTGTGGTGAGCCCGACAGATACGCCTCCGGCAGCAACGCCACGTCCGGCTGCGGCCGATACCGCGCGTCGCAACCTGATGTGGAACCCATTCGGCCAGGGAATGCTCTACCTCCAGTCTGAACCGGGTCCTGCTGCGGCACAGACACCCGGTCGGGGTGGCAATGGAGCCGGTAACTTCGGCGGCGGTCGCGGTGGTGCCGGCGGGCGGGCAGGAATGGCCGGCGGTCGCGGTGGAAATATGCAGCAGGCTGCCGACTCTGCCGCACGGCAGGCACCACCTCGCAAGGACAGGCTGGTCCAGTGGATGCCGCCATTCGATTCGAGCAGCACCAAGGTCCTTTACGAGACGAACGACCGCATTAACGGCGTCCGCTTTTCGGAGAACGGGCGCATCATGTTTGTGAGCGAGGCCGGAACCGGGGGCAACTTCGAGTACGCCGTAATGCTCGACGACAACAACCAGAAGTTCACGGTTGTAAGACCGCGCGCTGGTTCTCAGGGCGGCGGCCGCGCGGGTGGCGGGCCCGGAGCTGGCGCCTTCGGTGGTCGCGGTGGCGGAGCGGGTGGTGCCACATCGCTGGTCACGAAGACAGGGAACAACGGCGCACAGGTTGTACTGGTTTCAACCGATGGCAGCTCGGTGTTCTCGCAGGGTTCCACCCCCGACTCAACTGCCGGACGTATGCCGCGTACATACGTCGAGAAAATCAATATCCGTACTGGCGAACGCAATCGCATCTATGAAAGCGGCGGCGACCTTTTCGAAACCATCTCTTCACCGCTCGACGATGACTACAAGCGTATCGTTGTGCAGCGGGAGTCGCCGACTGTGGTTCCTCAGTCATATATCGTTGACGTCGCAACGAAACAGGCGAAGCAGCTGACTGAGAACAAGGACCTGATGCCGGAGATAACAGCCGCCGTACGCCGCACATATATGGCAAAGCGTGCAGATGGTTATACCTTCCAGATCAAGGTCACGCTGCCTGCAGACTACAAAGATGGCACCAGGTTGCCCGCGATGTTCTGGTTCTACCCACGTGAGTATGACAACCAGCAGGCGTACGATCGCTCCCTGAACACTGGCGCAGGCGCTGCGGGTGGCAACAGGTTCCAGAACAACGGACCGCGCTCAATGTCATTCCTGACGACTCAGGGCTACGCTGTCATCGAGCCTGATGCCCCGATCTTTGCCAGTGAAGGTATGCTCCCCAACGACAACTACGTCGCTGATCTCCGGAACAACCTGCTTGCTGTAATCGATGCGCTGGACACGCTGCAGATCGTAGACCGCCACAGACTCGGTATTGGCGGCCATAGCTATGGTGCATTCAGTACGGTGAACGCGATGGTGCATACACCGTTCTTCAAAGCCGGGATTGCCGGTGACGGTGCCTATAACCGGACGCTTACACCCAACGGTTTCCAGACCGAACGGCGGGATCTGTGGCAGGGGCGTTCCACCTATCTGGACATGTCACCCTTCCTGTATGCAGACCGATTGACCGGTGCGCTGCTGTTGTATCACAGCACGGAAGACCAGAACGTCGGCACAGATCCGATCAACTCCACAAGGCTTTACCACGCGTTGCAGGGGCTTGGAAAGACCGTATCGCTCTACATGTATCCATATGAGGATCACGGCCCCATAGCACGTGAAACAGTACTGGATCAGTGGGCGCGCTGGGTCGCATGGCTCGACAAGTACGTCAAGAACGCAGGTAGCCAGCCGGACAAGATCACGCAGTGACGATTATGCAGTAGCGATTGCGCAGTAGCAATTGTGCAGTAAGTATTCACTGAGGCAAGGCTGCAATAAAAAGAGCGGAAGGAACATCTCCTTCCGCTCTTTTTACTTTTATTACACGTTGCAGCCTGCTGTTGTATTACCTGGATGAAACAGGCTTGGCAGGCCTCGATCCGTTCATGCGTGGACGCGGGCCATTGCCCACTTCAACCAGCAGGTCCTTCAGGTAATTGGTAATCGCTGTGTAGTGCGGGTAGTCGATAAACTCCGGCTCATCCGAGGGCTGGTGGTAATCACCATGCAAGCCAGTGAAGAAGAAAGCGATCGGGATACCAGCGAGAGCGTAGTGATAGTGATCGCTCCGGCCATAGATGTTGTTGTATCCCTGCCAGCTGATCGGCTCATCGTAGCGGTAGTCGAGGTTGAACGGCTGCTTGAGCTTCTTGTTTACCGCTGCGACTGTCTCGCCCAGGTCTTTCGAGTCGAAGAAGGAACCGACTACACCGAGGTAGTCCGGGCCACCACCAGGGAGATCACCTGCGCGACCACGGCCAATCATATCGATGTTGATCTGCGCAACGATTGAGTCGAGTGACACCGTCGGGTTGCGTGTAAAATGTGCAGCGCCGAGGAGACCAGCCTCTTCACCTGTATGCCAGACGAAAATGGTAGAACGCTTCGGCTTGACCGGCATTGCTGCAATTGCTTCAGCGATTTCAAGGACAGCCATGGAGCCTGATCCGTCGTCGTCTGCACCGTTATTCACGGTGTCGATGCGCGGCTTCGGATGCACCTTGCGGATGCTGTCCATATTGACGCGGATCTGCGACAGGAGCTGCGCGTTGGAGACCATTCCGTTGGCGATCACGAGGCGGTTACGCTGGTCGTTGTAAGCCTTGATGGAATCCTTGTCGACCGGCGCAGTGCGTCCTACGTGGTCGTTGTGAGCACCGATTGCGACGTACTCGTGACGCAGCGCCGGGTCACTCCCCGGGATAATTGCTACGACGTTGCGGCCGTAGTTCGTTGGGACTTCAACGAATTCCAGAAGACCGTTAACTGTGCCGCCGGTCTGCCCCTTGGTGAGCTGATCGACTGAAGCACCCTTGAAGAGTTTCGAAGCAGCCTGACGGGTAATACGGAGCTGGGCCTGCGGCTCAAGAGCTGCGAGCTGAGCCCTGAGGATTGCCACGGAATCAACAGCACCAGCACCGCCCCCACGAGCTCCCCCCGCACCGCCACCACGCCCGGCCGATGACGAAGTCATGGAAGCCGTCTGAGGCTCATTCAGTGCAACACGCGCAGTCGCTGAAAGAGCATCCAGATCAATGCGGGCTACTGCGGCCGCACTGGTAAACGGATTC
Organism: uncultured Gemmatimonadaceae bacterium; assembly: GCA_964506655.1. GTDB lineage: Bacteria > Gemmatimonadota > Gemmatimonadetes > Gemmatimonadales > Gemmatimonadaceae > Gemmatimonas. Next base: position 2,523 of record CAZDMG010000086.1, on the reverse strand, counting down.
GGCATCGCACGCATCCGCGCAAAGCCGCCCATGCCACCCTGTGCCGGTCGGTTGGCCGGAAGCAGTACAACCACCTTCCCTGCCACCTGAGCCGGTGTGAGCTGGTTTACGGTGTCACCCTCAACACCACCAAAGATCACCTGGGAGTTGTTGATCGGCCTCGGCGCCCGCTGCCCCGACTGCGCTACAGCGACGAAATCGTTGTTCCAGACGAGCGGATTGCCATCGACTGTGAGCTTCGAATTGGGGGTGTACTTGCGCAGGTGATAAGGCAGGACCTGGAAATAGGTACCGTTGTCACCTCCCGGCAGAAGTCCAAGCCGCTTTACTTCAGCTGCGATAAAGTCCGTCCCTTTCTCGTTCCAGAAGGTTCCGACCTGCCTGCCCATCATGGAATCATCTGCAAACTGATAAAGCCGGGTCTGCAGATCACGCACGGTGATCGCCGCGGTAGTCGGGGCCGGCTTCAGAGTCGGTGGGTTGCCATACTGATTGACTGCACCGGCCTGTGCGTACAAGGCAGCCGGCATGGTAAGTGCCACGGCCGCCGCAAGGCGGGTTACCCTCTTATACTGCATATCATCTCCACTGTGATGTGATCATCAGGCGCCATGTTGCCCAACTGTGAGGTAACGCAGCCGCCCGGTGTGGCGCTGTGCGCACCCTGAGCGCAATATCAGGATTCAACGTTTTACACCTCCTGTCCAGCCCGTTCCAGCTGATGATTCCAATATTCCTGACACTAGCGCTTCAGGTAACATCGCTACCAGCCTCAACCATTGCCAATCCCGAGCGCGGCAGAGCGGATGCCGGTCAGGCGGTCACTGAGCGGGCAATTCTGGCCGCTGAGTACGCCAGGCACGACAGCATTGGCATCCTTGAGCGGGCCGCCCAGGGAGACGACCTCCGCCTGAAACGGCTTGCCATCCGTGCACTCGGTCGGATCGAAAACGTCCAGTACGCTCCGGTTGTGATCGCTCAGCTCTCAAGCAGCGACCCCGGAGCCCGGATGGAAGCAGTAAACGCCCTCGGGCAAATGAGATCGCCTTACGACCTGACGGCTTTGCTGGCCGCCGAGCAGGACGGCCAGGTACGGAGCGTGATTTACGAAACGATTGGGAGGTCGGCCCCGGCGTCCACCGGCACCGAGGAATTGCTTGTCGCAGGACTCACGGAACCCGATACGGCACGTGAGGGAGTCGCGCGCGGCCTGGAATCATATATGCGACGAACAGTACGACGGACCAAGCTTCAGGCGGCCAGTATTTCACAAATCCGAAGTGCGTTTCTGTCGGAACACAAGAGAGACACACGTCTGCTGCTGTTGCTGGCACTGAATGCGACTGGCGACAAAGACCCGGGTGTCGTTGCAAGTGCATTGAGCGATCAGGATGCACAGATCCGACGGCTGGCCGTGCTTGCTGCAGAGCGTTTTGTAATGGATACATCGGCGATGGTGCGCTGGCAGGGTGTGCGCTTCATCAGGGATTGCAATGAGTTGCATGCGCTCTTTGCGGACCCGGTTGAGAATGTGGCGATTGCAGCGCTTACTGCGGCTGGACGACAGAACTGCAGCAGTGCACTGCTGGCGTCAATGACCGACACGGGCAATACATGGAGGCTCAGAGTAAACGCGCTTGTCGCATTGGCGCGCGTGTCGCCAGCTGCGGCAGCTGCCAGGTTGCCGGAGTTCATAGCGCACCCGGTCTGGCAGGCGCGAAGTCAGGTTGCGGAGGCAGCGCGCATCCTCGGTGACTCAGCTGCATTGGCCCAACTTGCGCGTGACAGCATGCCGCCGGTGGCGTTGACAGCGATCAACAACTTTGAAGATGCAAAGCGTGCCTTGAAGAGCACACATGCCGGTCTTGCAATGCAGGGCGTAGCGTACATCCGAAGCAACAACCTGGCGGCAACAGCTTTACCGCCGTTGCTGGAGCTTCTGGATCGCCTGAACGCCAGCAGCAATGTCACATACCGGGATGTAAAGGCACTTGCATTGAGTGCTATAGAGTCGATACCGTCTGATACCACGCGGCTTCCCGTATTGCGCCGACTTGAGAATGGCACCGACCCACAAATAGCGCGCGCGGCTGCAGCGATGATAAAACGTCTCACCGGCGCTGAATCGGATCTTCCTTATACGACAGTCTATTCACCGCCGGCATTGCCGGATGCTGCCTGGGATGGCTCGCTGCGCGGCGCTACGGCAGTGATCAACCTACGCGGGCTCGGCGAGGTACGACTGGAGCTGCTTGCAGATGATGCACCGGTTACAGTAGCTACGTTTGCTGGACTGGCAGAGGCCGGGCGTTTCAATGGGCTCACGTTCCATCGGATTGAGCCCAACTTTGTTATTCAGGGAGGGAGCCCGGGCGCTGATGAATACGACGGGCTCACCACACACTTCATGCGAGATGAAGTCGGCCTTATACGACATAAGCGCGGCACACTTGGCATCTCCACACGCGGCCGCGATACAGGCGACGGGCAGATCTTTGTAAACCTGGTGGATAACGATCGATT
>CAZDMG010000085.1:0-10752 GCA_964506655.1 uncultured Gemmatimonadaceae bacterium | reverse complement strand
GCACCGGTTGCGACGGACGCGGCCGGTGCAGTGAGTTCTTCCTGCTGGATTGGTTGTGGCTGTAGTACTAAGCAGACGGGAGAGTAATGATCTCTTCCACCGGCACTTCGTCTGCCTCTGCCTGGAAATTCACAACCAGCCGGTGACGCAGCACTGAGTACGCAACAGACCGGATATCATCGAGATCCGGTATTGCGCGTCCGTCCATTGCAGCACGTGATTTTGCGCCCAGTACGAGATACTGCGATGCACGCGGCCCTGCTCCCCAGCTTACGTACTTTTTGACGTTCGCGGTTGCAAGCGGGTCCTCTGGACGTGTGCTGCGGGCCAGGCGCACTGCATAATTGATCAGCGATGGTGGAGCAGGTATGCGACGCACCAGCTGTTGCATCTGCAGAAGTTCGCCCGCAGAGAGTACAGCTTTGACATGCGTCTCTGCTGCACCAGTGGTGGTGTCAACGATGCGCTCTTCCTCTTCGAGAGTCGGGTACCCGATCCTCAGCTCGAACATGAAGCGGTCGAGCTGTGCTTCGGGGAGCGAGTAAGTGCCTTCCTGCTCGATTGGGTTCTGCGTAGCGAGTACAAAGAACGGCGACGGCAGTTGGTATGTTTGTCCTGCAACAGTGACGTCCCGTTCCTGCATTGCCTGCAGCAGCGCTGCCTGTGTTTTCGGTGGAGCGCGGTTGATTTCGTCGGCGAGCACGATGTTGCCAAAGATCGGGCCCGGTGAAAATCTGAAGATCCGCTTTCCCGTACCGGCTTCCTCTTCCATGAGCTCTGTGCCGGTAATGTCACTCGGCATCAGGTCGGGCGTGAACTGAACACGCGAGAAGGAGAGATCGAGTGCAGCAGCGACAGTCTGCACGAGGAGTGTTTTTGCGAGGCCGGGTGCGCCGACCAGTACTACGTGTCCGCCTGCCAGGAGCGCTGCAACAAGATCATCGACAACTTGTGTCTGTCCGACGATACGTTGTGCGATCTGTCCGGCGAGTGCAGTGCGGGCGTGTGACAGGCGCTCAAGCAGTGCGAGGTCGTCGGTTCCAGTTTGTAATGTCACTTATAATCGGGGTGTCAGGGCAGGAAAGTGCAACGCACGTTTGCTGGTGAGCTGTAAATAAATGCTGCGACGCTGCACAATTGGAGCAGAGTACCTGAGCAGTATACCGCGCTCACGCGGTCTAACTGTGGCAGCTGTTTCAGTGCAGTTCGAACTGCACTGACTGTCGCACCGGATGATTCCCGCTGTTGAGCATGGCTACAAGCGTATACGCACCAGGCGCTGCACCGCTCCACTGTTCGCCGAAACGAACGCTGTCCTGGGCGCCGAGCAATCTGTTTTGCATCGCCTGCGTGAACAACCGTCCTTCGCTCCACTTCCAGATTTCGCCACCGGTGCTGTCGAGGACAACGAAGTCGTGCGTATAGCCGTCGGGGAAATTGAGTTCGACGCTGCGTCGGGTGCCATTGTGCACAGCGATTACGAAGCGTACCTGACCGGCGGTGGTATCAATAGACACGCGTGCAGCAACGACGGTGTCGGCGCCGGTTTTTGCCCGGGTACTGCTTACCACGGACTGAGCGCGCGGTCCACATGCAAAAAAGAGGACAGCGGCAGCCAGCAGCGAGACTGTGATGCGGGCGAGCATCAGGTGTTTGAACGGGGTTGAGGGCCCATGGTCGTGGAGTCGGTTTGGTCAACTCCTGCAACGGGTTGTGATCCGGAGTGTCACAATTCCGGCACGTCGGCATGTTATCAACGACGCACCCTCCTGTCAAGCAACAGAAGCGGGTCTAAGTGTGGGATTTTACGGGACTTCCGGAGTTTGTGGAAAGTCTGGAGCAGCGTGCTGAATGTAGCGGCTGTGACATACCGGTATATATTCGGTTTTATCTCGAGGGTATCGCTTGCGAAAAATTTCACAAGCGCTAATTTCAGCCGCGGAAGACGCATGTTATGCGGTCGGTTGCACCTCATCCACAAGTATGGCTGCCACGCGCTCGATAATCCGGTTTTCTGTTGTTCAGGCGCTGCTTGTCATGGTGCTTGCGGTCCTGCTCACCAGGTTGGTGTGGACTGTTGCGCCTGCTTCGGATGCAGTGTGGGGCAGTGCGTGGCTGGCAATCGGCGTACAGACTGTCACGTTCGCTATTGCGAAGTTGGCAGCACGTGAGAACGTGATTGCCGGCTGGGGGCTTGGGGTGTTGCTCAGATTCGCGACGCTTGGCGCGTGGGCATTCCTCGGGATAAAGGCACTCGCATATCCGACCGGCCCTGCGCTCGTTTCGCTTGCTCTTTTTTTCTTTGTTTCAACACTGATAGAACCGCTTTTTCTGAACGGATAAACCGGATGCATCTGAAGTCCAGTACACTGATCGGCACATTCCTGCTCGCGATTGCTGCATCGACGCAAGGCGCGTATGCGCAGGAGAGCGCAGAAGCTGCTGCTCCAACAGCAACACCGGCGCTCATGGCAGTGCAGGAACAGAGCGCGCAGGTTGCCGTACCGGCAAGCGCTCTGCCTGCTCCACCCGAGGACTTCATTACTCCGCACATCATCGATGGCTCGCACCTTGAGCTGCCGTACTGGAAGCCGCCCTTCTACAAGGAAGTCCATCTCCCAACCGGTTGGATTGTCAATATCGGCGGCTTCAGCATCGACATGTCGCCGACCAAGCACGTGGTGTTCATGATCCTGGCTGCAATCTTTGCAGCGACACTTCTGATCGGTGCTGCCAATTCAAGTCGCCGGATGTTCAATACAATCGGTCGCCCGCGCGGTTTTGCTGCGGGGATGGAAGCAATGGCGCTCTTCCTGCGCAATGAAGTTGTTCTTCCCAATGTCGGGCCGCGTGGACAACCATTCGTTCCGTATCTGGTTTCGCTCTTCTACTTCATTCTTTGCTGTAATCTCTTCGGACTTGTTCCGTTTGGTTCCACAGCAACCAGCAACATCTCGGTCACAGCCACACTTGCGATCCTCACGTTCTTTGTAGTTGAGATTGCGGGTGTGCGCGCCAATGGCCTTGGTTACCTGAGCACGATGTTCTACTGGAACAAGGATCTGCCGCTCCTTATCCGGATCCCCATGTTCCTGCTCATGAGCCCGATTGAAATGATCGGCAAGCTCACCAAACCGTTCGCACTTGCGATCCGTCTGTTTGCCAACATGACGGCCGGACACATCGGGGTTCTCGCAATCATCGGTTTGATCTTCGCCTTTGGCAGCTACTGGGTGGCTGCGGCTCCCGTACTGATGGCGACGGCAATCATGATGCTCGAGATTTTTGTGGCGTTCCTGCAGGCCTTCATCTTTACGCTTCTCGCGGCCGTGTTCATCGGTCAGATGAGGGAGATACATCACTGATGCGTTATGCAGTGTCGCGCTTCATGGCGTGTTGCTGCACTGTTTTCCGAAGGACCGGTACGGCGTGGCTCCCGCCGGATCGGGCACGTAACCGGCCGGTTGGCTGGAGAATCCCGTTGGACTTTATTGTCCGCTGACGGGGGTCGCGGTAACGCGAGGAGCTGTACGACTCACTTACAGTTTCAGAGGATTCGACATGGTTGAAGTTCTTCCGCTTCTTCAGGAAGTAGCAGGCAGCTCGGCGAAAGGGCTTGCTGCGATCGGTGCCGGCATTGCTGCCGGTGGTGCTGTCGTCGGAGCCGGCATCGGCATCGGCCTGATCGGTGGTCGCGCCGTTGAAGGAATGGCCCGTCAGCCAGAGGCCGCCGGCAAGATCCAGACTGCTGCACTCATTCTCGCTGCACTGGTCGAAGGTGTTGCACTCTTCGGCGTTGTTATCGGCTTCCAGATCCAGGGCAAGCTGACGTTCTGATTCAGTCTCCCGGGGCGCCCCCAGTGGCGCTCCGGGAACTGCGTAAATACCGAATATTCCGGATTTTCCATGCGCGTTTCGCCGTTTCGCAAATACGTTATCCGTGGTCTCGCACTGACCACATCGCTTACTGTCGCCGCTTCTCCGGCGTTTGCAGCAGACCAGGCAGCTGAGCCGGTCAACTTCCTGCAGCCGCATGCGGGCCTTATGGTATGGACCATCATCATCTTTGTGGTGCTGATGTTCATTCTCTCCCGCTTCGCATTCAAGCCGCTTTACGCAGCTGTGGAAGCGCGCGAGAAAGCTCTCGAGGATGCAGTTGAAGGCGCCCGCCGCGACCGTGAGGAGGCGAAAAAGTACCTCGAGCAGCAGCGCGAACAGCTTGACGCCGCACGCTCTGAGGCACAGAAGATCATTGCTGACAGTCGTGTCACAGGCGAGAAGATCCGCGCTGATATGCTGGATTCAACGCGCGTACAGCAGCATGAAATGATCGAACAGGCGCGTCGCACCATTGAAGGCGAACGTGATGAAGCCTTCGCTGCGATGCACCGTGAAACCATCGAGCTCGCTATTGCCGGTGCGTCGCGTCTCATTGAAGGCAATCTGGACACCGATGCCAACCGCCGCATGATCGATTCATATCTGAGCTCGGTTGGCAGCAAGGTGCGGCACTGATGGCAGCCAAAGGGCAGGGGGCTACCGTAGCGCGCAATTACGCTGACGCACTGCTCGCACTCGCACGCAAGGACGGCGATCCGGCCGCGTGGGGGCAGATGATAAGGCAGGTCGCTGATGTAATCGACGGCGATGTTACCCTTCGCAATTTCCTGGATTCGCCGCGCGTTGCCGGTGATGTGAAGTCGACAGTCCTGTCAAATGCACTGGCTGATCGTGTCCCGCGCAATTTCCTCAGATTCATTCAGGCACTGGTGCGCAACCGCAGGCAGACACTGATTCCGTTTATCGCGGATGAATATGAAACCCTGCTGGATGAATCACTCAACGTGGTCCATGCCCGCGTGACCGTTGCGAAACCGGTTACTGATGCCGAACGTGACTCAATTGCTGCAAGCCTGGCGAAGACCGTCGGACAGCAGATCATACCGCACGTTGAAGTCGATCCGCGGATACTGGGCGGGATTATCGTCCGTATGGGCGATACAGTCATGGATGGCTCAGTGCGCCGCCGGCTGGACACTATGAAGCGGAATATGGCAGTCCGCTGAGAGCTCTGGCTCAGCGGACTTCTTCGATGTTGCTCTTCTCGCTGTGCCTGATGGACTTTCCTTCGGCGGTATAGACAGCGTACTCACCTATGTTCGTCGCCAGATCTGCGACGCGCTCAAGATTGCGGGATACCAGCAGCAGCTCAATGCCTGCACTGATTACCCGCGGGTCCTCAATCATGTGGGTCAGAAGTATCCGGAAGATGCTCCGGTTCAGTGTATCCACCAGGTCGTCGCGCTGAAGAACATCACGACCTGCCGCAGCGTCTCCGATGATCAAGGCATTGATCGCATCTGACTGCATCTCCCGTGCAAGCCGTGCCATTTCGCGTACCTCCGGCTCCGGTAACAGCCCACGTGCGTTGCTGAGCCGTTCCGCCGACTGCGCAATATTGACCGCGTGGTCGCCGACCCGTTCCAGACACGTTGCCACCTTCAGAATGGAAGTAATTGTACGCAGGTCGCTGGCCAAAGGCTGCTGCAGAGCCAGCAACGCAATGCACGCGTCCTCGATTTCGTTTTCCATCTGATCGATTACGCGATCGTTCCTTACGACATCAGCAGCCTTTGCCAGATCCCGGGTGAGCAGTGCATCAACTGCGGTGCTGACAGCGGAACCGGCGCCGACTGACATGGCGTGCAGTGATGCCTTGAGCCGCCGGAGTTCATCGTGGAAATGGCGGTGTACGCTCTGACTCATCCGAACCTCCCTGTTATATAAGCTTCTGTCCGTTCATGTGCCGGATTGGTGAAGATCTGTGAAGTGGCACCGTATTCGACGAGACGACCGCTCTCGAAGAACGCTGTGTATGCAGCGACGCGCGCTGCCTGTTGCAGGTTGTGAGTCACGATGACGATGGTGTGGTCCTCGCTCAGCTCAAGAATCAGTTCTTCAATCCTGGCCGATGCTATCGGATCGAGAGCTGAGCACGGTTCGTCCATGAGCAGAATCGTTGGCGAATTGGCAAGCGCACGTGCAATGCAGAGTCGCTGTTGCTGGCCTCCGGACAGCGCAAGTGCAGGCGAATGCAGTCTGTTCTTGACTTCTTCCCACAGCGACGCGCGGCGAAGGCATTGCTCCACCACTCCAGGCAGTTCCGCTCGCGGTACAAGTGCATTGATCCGTGGGCCATACGCAACGTTGTCATAGATGGATTTCGGGAATGGATTCGGGCGCTGGAATACCATCCCCACCTGTTGCCTGTGCCCGACAAGGTCCAGGTCCGCGCCGAAGACGGAGCGACCATGCACCTCCAGCGCGCCTGTGGAGCGGCTGCCTGGAGTAAGTTCGTGCATGCGGTTGATGCTCCGAAGGAACGTACTCTTGCCGCACCCGGATGGACCGATAATCGCGGTAACTGTCCCGCCCGGGATATCCAGGTTGAGTGAGAACAGGGTCTGCCGTTCACCGTACCAGAATGAGAAGTCGCTCGCCGTGATTACAGCATCCGGCATGGTCTCCCCGACTACTGTGCGCATACCCTGCTGCAATGTCGACTGCATGATCATCCGAACCGTCCGGTGATGTAAGCCTCTGTTTGTGGTTCCCGTGGTGATGTGAACATCTCCCGCGTGGGCCCATGTTCCACCAGCTCGCCGAGATGCAGAAATGAAGTGGTGTCAGACAGGCGTGCGGCCTGCTGCATATTGTGTGTCACGATGATAATGGTGAATTCTTCCTTGAGGGAAATGACCAGTTCCTCAATCCGCAGTGTGGCTTCCGGGTCGAGCGACGCAGTGGGTTCGTCGAGGAGGATCACTTCCGGTTGCGGAGCAATGGCGCGTGCAATGCACAGACGTTGCTGCTGACCTCCCGAAAGCGCGATAGCGCTGCTGTTCAGGCGGTCTTTGACTTCGTCCCACAGCGCAGCCTGCCGCAACGCCCGTTCTACAACGTTGTCTGTCTCACGCCGGGATCGCCGCGCGCCGACTTTCAGGCCGGCAGCCACATTGTCGCGTATGGAGAGTGTGGGGAATGGCGTTGGCTTCTGAAAGACCATTCCTACACGACGCCTTAGTTCCGTAACGCTGATTCCCGATGCGTATATGTCCTCACCGTCCAGGAGAATCTGCCCGGTAATCCTGCCTCCCGTCTGCGTCTCATGCATGCGGTTCAGTGTGCGCAGATAAGTTGACTTGCCGCACCCCGAGGGACCGATAAGCGCGTGTACGTGGTTCGCCGGGAAAGCCAGCGAAACGTTGCGTACCGCGGTAAAGTTGCCATACATCGCGCTCAGTGCCTCAGTCCGGATACGCGGCAATGCATCAGGCACGTTGCCCTCCGTGCAATCCCCGTGTGAGATACCGTGCGAGCAGCGACAGAAGAAGCACAAGCAGAATCAGCACGAGTGCAGCTGCCCAGGCGAACTGATGCCACTCCTGGTATGGCCCGGTGGCGTAGTTGTAAACCACCAGCGGCAGTGCCGCCATGGGCTCCCGCGGGTCCAGTACGAAGTACTCGCTGCCGAGTGATGTGAAGAGCAGCGGCGCAGTCTCGCCGGCAATCCGCGCCACCGACAGCAGCGCTCCGGTTACTATGCCTGGAAGTGCAGTACGCAGTATGATGCTCAGCGATGTCCTCCATTTTGTGTAGCCAAGGGCAAGTGCAGCTTCGCGAAGTGACACCGGTACCATGGTCAGCGCCTCCTCAGATGTGCGACTCACCATCGGGATCATCAGGATCGCGAGCGCAACACTCGCCGCGAAGGCTGAGAAGTGCCGCTGGCCGAGTACAATCCATGTCCATGCGAAGATACCAACCACTATTGATGGAGTACCGTTAAGCACGTCTGCGGTGAAACGTGCTATACGCGTCAGCCGGCTCGTTGGGTACTCAGCGCAGTGCATCCCGGCACTGATCCCGAGAATCAGCCCCATCACTGAACCAACAGCTGTGATTATCAGCGTGCCGATGATCGCGTGTGCAACTCCGCCACCGGTTTCACCCGGTGGTACCGGCAACCGTGTGAAAAACTCGATTGACAGTGAGCCGGCACCGCGAAGTACAAGTGATGTCAGGATCAGGAACAGTGGCAGCACCGCCGCCAGGACCGCGCCCGCCATAAGCACAACCATCAGGTTGCTGCGCCAGCGGCGGAATGTCCTTCGGTTCATCGCCCGCCTCCGACAGATGTGGCCCGACTGGTGTGCTTGATCAGAAGTCTGGCCAGTGTATTGATTACCACTGTCACAAGAAAGAGCAGCAGTGCGACATACACCAGCGCCGACCCGTGCAGTTCTGAAGTCTGCTCGCGGAACTCATTGGCTATTACCGATGCCATCGTGTAGCCCGGTGCAAAGAGCGACGTCGGTAACTCGTGCCTGTTTCCGATCAACATCGTTACAGCCATTGTCTCGCCGAGTGCGCGACCAAGGCCAAGCACAATGCTGCCGATGATTCCGGACCGGGCAAATGGAAGAATCGACGATGTGACCGCTTCCCAACGTGTTGCGCCCAGTGCCAGAGCGGCCTCACGCTGATTGTCCGGTACCGCAAGCAGTACACTGTGCGACACCGACATTATGTATGGCATAACCATGATGGCGAGTATTATGCTCGCCGAGAGAACAGACGGCCCATAAATCGGGCCGCTGAATATGGGCAGGAAACCAAGAGTATCCCGCAGCACCGGGAATGCCGTACTTCGCAGGAATGGAATCAGTACGAAGATGCCCCAAAGTCCGTAAACCACGCTCGGTATGGCTGCCAGAAGCTCAATTACAGTGGCAATGGGCCGGCGGATTACAGTTGGTGCAAACTCTGTCAGATAAATCGCAACGCCGAGTGAGAGTGGTACCGCCATCAGCAGCGCGAGGAACGCTGTCAGCAGTGTACCGATCAGCAGCGCCCGTGCACCAAACTCACCGGCAACCGGGTCCCATACGCTGCTGATCAGAAAGCGAATCCCGAATGCGTCGATTGCCTCGCTGGCACCATCATGAAGAACCACTGCCAGGAATACAAGCAGAACCGGGATTGACAGCGCACCGATCGTAAGAACGGCCTTGTAGATTGTATCCCCGGGCGAGGTCGCATTGCGACCTCTTACAGCCCGGGTTGCAACAGCAGATACAGTTTGCAATGGTGTCATCGGATGATAGATACCGGTGGATTCCAGCGATCAGATCACCGTTGTGTAACGATTCCGTAACGGTGCTATCTGAATCCTTCGATCCTCTTTGCAACCAGTGCAATAACTTCCGGTGGAAGCGGAGCATAAGTCAGCGATGCCGCCATGTTCTGTGCTTCAGGCGTAATCATCCACGTCAGGAACTCCTTCAGTACCTTGCCCTTCGCAGGATCCGGGTTCTGCGGATTGATCAGCAGCCACGTGAACGAGGAGATCGGGTAGGACTTCGCACCTGGCGCGTTTGTTATTGAAACCCGGAAATCGGTATTCGCGTCGAACTTTGCGCTCCCCGCTGCAGCCGTTACTGCTTCCAGGCTCGGCCGGATGAAAGCACCAGTGCTGTTCATGATGGATGCGCTTGGCAGTTTGTTCTGTTCAGCGTACACCAGCTCCACATACCCGATTGAACCCGGTGTCTGACGGACCTGCTGCGTCACGCCGGCGTTGCCTGTGCCACCAAGTCCGACTGGCCAGTTCACAGACTGTCCTGTCCCGACCTTCGCCTTCCAGTCCGGTGAGATCTTGCTCAGGAAGTCCGTAAAGATGAACGTCGTTCCTGATCCATCGGAGCGCCGCACCACCAGGATATCCGCAGACGGCAGCGCAACTCCGGGGTTAAGTGCAGTCAGTGCACGGTCGTTCCACTTCGTGATCTTGCCGAGGAAGATGTCGGCAATAACGGTACCACTGAGCTTAAGTGGTGTCTGGCCGACCGCGGGAAGATTATACGTCACAACCACCGCACCGAGTACAGTGGGGATATGCACAACCTGTCCTTTTACCGCGGTCATCTGCTCGGCGGTCATCGGGCCATCTGTGGCACCGAAATCAACGGTTCCGGCTGTGAACTGCCGGATGCCCGCGCTGGAACCCGCGGCCTGGTAGTTGATCTGCACGCCGGTTTTCTTGTTGTGTTCGCTGAACCATTTCTTGTAAATGGGATCAGGGAAGCTGGCGCCGGCGCCGGTAAGACTCTGTGCAACTGTGACGGCTGGCAGCGCGAACAGGGCGAAAGCGCTCAGCGCCACAAGGCGGTTCGATATATGTCTCAAACGCATGTTGTATGACCTCTTGATTGATTTGCTGTTGGATGATCTCACGGCTCAGTACTTCACTTCTGTCTGGAACAGGAGCAACTGTCTGGAGCGGTCCCAGGCGTTCGTTGGCGAACCGCCTTTTACCGCGTTCAGGTCGGCGTTCAGGAGCAGGCGAAGGTTGGGTGAGTACGTGTATGAGACACCGGTGATAATCCGGGTCTGCGGATCGAATGCCAGGCGCGTATCTGCGCTGATGCTGGTTGAGTCCGTGTTCGGATCGAAGCGATCCACGCGGCCCATGATCGTAAATGGTGAAGACTCGCCCAGCTTAAGCGTGCCGTAACCGGCAAACAGCACTGAACGCTTGTCGAATGCTGCGTTTGCAGCAGAGTCTCTGGCAAATCCCACCTGCCCTGCGAGCAAAGCGCGTTTGCTCTTCCATGAAAGCATGCCGATCATGCGCTGCCGCGGTCCGCCACCGGTGTAGTAGCCATTGCTGACGTAACCACTGAGCAGGAG
>CAZDMG010000084.1:0-10793 GCA_964506655.1 uncultured Gemmatimonadaceae bacterium | reverse complement strand
CAAGAACATCACCGACTTCGGTGCGTTCATCGACCTCGGTGGCGTGGACGGACTGCTGCATATCACTGACATGTCGTGGGGACGCATCTCGCACCCCAATGAGATGGTGCACATCGGTATGGAGCTCGACGTCAAGGTCCTCGATATCGACTGGGATCGCGAGCGGATCTCACTCGGCGTCAAGCAGCTGCAGAACTACCCGTGGAAGGATGTGGCAGCCAAGTACCCCGTCGGCACACGTGTCAACGGCAAGGTTGTTTCCATCACCAACTACGGGGCATTCATCGAACTGGAGCCCGGAATCGAAGGACTCGTGCACATCTCTGAAATGAGCTGGACACGCAACGTCCGTCATCCGTCAAAGCTTGTTTCGATCGGTGAAGCCATTGAGGCAGTGGTCCTCAAGGTCGATGAAACCGAAGAGAAGATCTCACTCGGCATGAAGCAGACCGAGCAGGATCCGTGGGTTGTGTTGCCGCTTAAGTACCCCGTGGGTACGCGTATCAGCGGCAAGGTGCGCAACCTGACGAGCTTCGGTGCCTTCGTTGAAATCGAGCCCGGTATCGATGGCCTGATTCATATCTCTGATATGTCCTGGACCAAGCGCGTTCAGCATCCGTCGGAAGTTGTGAAGAAGGGCGATGCAGTCGATGTCGTGATCCTCAATATCGACAGCGAGAACAAGCGGATCTCACTCGGCCTCAAGCAGGCAGAGGAAGACCCGTGGCTCAGCATCGGCGAGAGCTACCCGGTCGGAACGGAGCTGTCATCGAAAGTCGTTCGCCTTATGGACAAGGGTGTAGTTGTCGATCTGGGGAGTGACATCGAAGGCTTTATTCCGATCAGTCAGCTGAGCCCCGATGGCGCAGCAATCACGGATGTCGCCGAGTTCGCTTATGAGACAATGAACCTGAACGTTCGTGTACTCGAAGTGGATCCGATTCACCGCCGCATTGTGCTGGCAGTGACTGGCATTCCGGAAGAGCAGCCACCGCGCCCGGAGACACCGAGCAAGGTGCACAGCTCAGAGGAAGAGCTGGGTCTCTGATTGTCGGAGCGTGTAATACGCTACGAAGAACGGAAAAGAGCAACAAAAAAGCGCTGAACCAAAGTTCAGCGCTTTTTTTGCTCATCGGACCTCTTTAACAGGATCAAGCGTTATCACGCCGTCTCCGAACTGCGAGCCCTATGCCACCCAGGCCTGCCAGCATGAGCAGATACGTGGAGGGTTCCGGAACTACGACCCCTGGAATCGAGGGTGTGCCCGTATAGAGCACAACGCCGTTGGAGAGTGCCTTGTGCATACCGGCAACCATGCCGAGGCTGGTTACGCCCTCCGAGCCTGCGTCGAAGAGGTAGAAGGCGCTACCGTTTTTCGCAGCATCGTTACCGCCGCCCCAGTGATAGCCCACAACTGTAAGCCCATAGAGGGTAGTATTGAAATCGCCTGCCACATCATTCTTGCCGTAATCAATCTTTTCTACGATGGTTCCTGTTGGCGAACCACCGAGAAGCAGCTGAAGAGCGTTAAGCATATCGCCGCTGATAGCATCGCCTGTGTCACCTTTATTGGCGTTCTTGTCGTAGAACCCGACGCACTTCGTAACCGTCACGTTAGTGAAGATGTTGAGGTCGCAGGTATTGTGCCCCTTACCTGGATTGATCCTGCGAGCTCGCCGCACCCAGCGGCACGGCTGCGAGGATCGCCGCTGCAAATAAATTACGAATCATGCTTGTAGTCTTTAAAATTGAATGATTATCTACTTTCGCTGATACACATTCGTATAACATAGCCAAACTTCGTGATATCGGTCAAGGATACGCTCTCGCCGCGCCGGTGAGCCCGATACGTAGCCCCAGCTACACCAACCCTCCGGCAAGTATTCTACAGACGCAACTGGCGGATTACCCTGGGGTGCCCTGGCCCTGTGGCAGGTCCCAGCGCCTGACGATCCGCTGGAAGAACATTGTGTTGGGAATGCGCAGAGTGCTCCGCGGTTGTCCGGTTTCAGACGGCTTCTCTTCGAGTGTGGTGTAGATCGCGTTGACCCGCACAACGCGACCTGCGAGGCCGGGTTTGTCTGCCGCCTCGATGATTTCGATCTGGTCGTTGGGGCGGAACAGCCGCGTGGTGAAGATCAGTACCGCGCAGAAGAGGTTGGAGAGAACGCTCCATGCAGCAAAGAATGCAACGGCTGCAACGGCGATGAAGCCCGTGACGGTGGCCAGCAGGGTGGAGCCTGAAACGCCGAGCCTGGCGAGTACCAGGACCACTGTGGCCACTACGACAAGCGCCCGGAAGACCCGGCCGCCGCCTACGAGCCATTCGTGCGGGAACTGGTAGCGGTTGTAGAGCCCGTGCAGTAGGCGGAGTCCGAGGCGCAGTATAAGCCACGCTGCCGCCAGGATCAGAGCGATCTGACCCACAGGTTTAAGAGACAGCAGGAGTTCCGGTATAGCTTCTTGCATGGTGCTCAGTTCCGTCGATATCTGGTAGCAGGTACGGGGTTTGGTGGAGTGAGCAAGCTAGTGGAGCGCCCGCGTCTGGGCAAAAGAAGAGGCCCGGGATCTGTGTGGATCCCGGGCCAGCTTCGTTGATTGGCTGCGTGTCGCAGCAATCAGGTGTTGATCAGGCAGCGATCAGGCTGCGTTGTTGCGACGGCGGCGGGCTGCGAAGCCGAGTCCGAGGAGACCAGCTGCCATGAGCGCGTAGGTTGACGGCTCGGGAACTACGTTGGCAGGCGGAATCATCTGGATATCAGCGTAGAGGTAAGCCTCGGTCTTGCCCTGACGGAATTCGGTGTAGGTCTTCGTGTTCCACTCCTTGCACTGTCCCTTATTGGGGCCAGATGTGTACTTCTTCTTGCAAGTCGTATTCTCCGTCCAGCTGTACATATGGCTCTCAGGTGTCGTGAAGGATCCGAGCCAGCTGGCACCATCGGCTGATGTCAGGCCACCATCGAGCGACACGCCGACCAGCGTCAGCACATAGTCAAAGCCGTTGGCGCTGAAGTTCACCGGTGAGTTCTGGATGCTCAGGACTGTGAAAACGTCACCGTTAGGGTTCGTGGTCTCGTTGTGGCTGAAGTTGATCGGGCCAACATTTACGTTGGTGCCACCGAAATCGAAGCTCAGTCCGAGGCCCGCACTCGTCAGCGTCCTGCTGTTGGAATTGATCGGGTAGTTGAGGTGGGTCAGCGTGCCGACGTTGATGAACTGACTGAAAGCATTGCCTTCGTCAAACACCAGCGAAGAAGAACCACTCGGGAAAGCGCTCTTGAAGTTGTAGCTGCTCTGGCCGCGGTACGCCGACGGAAGAGTCGTGGAGGCAGTTCCCCACTTGAGGGTCGTGTTCGTGGATGTTCCCGACGTGGACGGGCTCGATCCTGATCCACTGGTATAGCTGATGTTGGACCAGGCGCCACCGACCTTATTCAGTGTCAGGTCCTGGGCGCCAGCCTGTCCCGCTACGAGGAACGCGCCGGCGAGAGAGAGGTAAGCAAGTCTTTTCATGTTTGGAGAGGTTTGGGGATTACCGTTTGTGTTGAATCTCACACCCCCTAGAAGCAACCCACATGCCGGATCAGGGTTTATGCACTTCTGTGACGGCATCCATTATCAAAAGAGCAAATTTCCGTACCGAAGGTGAGTTGCTTAGGTGCTGCACTATGCCGGCTGTGTAACGCTGCCTGTCGTCGATCAACTACATCTGTGGCGTGAGCCCAACAATTGTGTCGTATGTCTGCCGCAACAGTATGCCATCCTTGGAGGCCAGGCGCAGCAGGCGCGCCTTTTCCGCGCACCCGCCGCGATACCTACCCGCCGTCAGCCGATCAGCAAACCGCTGTCGTCGTCGCTCTCGCTCACTGTTGCCTTTCGCGAGACCTTCCCGGAACTCGCCGACTTGCTACCCTTGGCACCACGGAGAAGTGCCATCGCCATGTAGCCGAACAGCAGCGTGAACACAAAGCTCACCGACGCGACCCGCACCGATGCCACCTTGAAGCCGTCCATTGCGCGGGAGGTTACGATCGCCTTGAGCTGAAGCGCATCCAGCGCGAAAACCACCACTGATGCGGCCAGCACGACTGTCATTATGGCCGCGAGAATACCGATCACCTTTGCGGCACCATTTGCCCCGGTAGAGCGCGCAATCAGTGCGTAGATCACCAACCCCAGATAGGGGAGCAGCAGCACGGAAGACAGCGATCCCGCCGCCTGGAAACGCCACTGGATATTCCCGAACTGCAGTGGCCACAACTGCGATACCGCCTGCGCAAGCGGAACGACTATAAGGAGAAGGGCACTGAGATAGGCGAGTCTGCGTGCGGGGACGTCTTCGTCAAGATTGAACATCGAATGCGCGGGTTAGGTGCTGTAATGAATCTCTGGACGCCGTCACCCCAGATGACAACGGCGCTGCCTGCCGTTCAACTCCGATCACGCCGCCCGGTGGCAAAAGCTGCGTGACGCTTCGGGTAAAGACTGTTTACTGACCAGCACGTCACCGTTTCCACCCCGGTCCGGTATACCACGAATGCCACCAGTGTAACGATTCCGCAAGGGTTCGGCGAGGGTTTGCGTCCGGCGGTGTGCACCCGGGCTCCGGGCCAACACCCGCCTGAGCGCAGCACGGCCCCGTTTCACACACCCCAACCGGGTGCTAGCTTCAGCCATCATGGCTATGAACGACAAGCTGGAACGACTTCGGGTGGCCCGCGACGCCTCGGAACAGGGAGGGGGCGCTGCCCGCCTCGCCTCACAACACAAGAAAGGGAAGCTCTCCGCCCGCGAGCGGCTCGACCTCCTCCTCGACGAAGGCTCATTCGTTGAAATTGACCGCTTCGTGACCGCGCGCGCCGCAACCGACGGCGCCGCTCCCATCTACGGTGATGGCGTCGTCACGGGCTACGGACGCGTCGAAGGGCGCCTCGTCTATGTCTTTTCGCAGGACTTCACCGTCTTTGGTGGCTCGCTCTCCGAAGCACACGCTGCCAAAATCTGCAAGATCATGGACCTGGCCGTCCGGAACGGCGCCCCCGTGATCGGCCTCAATGACTCCGGCGGTGCACGCATCCAGGAGGGCGTCGTATCGCTGGGCGGCTACGCCGACATCTTCCTCCGCAACACACTCGCCTCCGGTGTCGTGCCGCAGATCTCCGCCATACTCGGCCCGTGTGCCGGCGGCGCGGTGTATTCGCCGGCTATCACCGACTTCATCTATATGGTGAAGGGGACGAGCTACATGTTCGTTACCGGCCCCAACGTTGTTAAGACGGTGACCCATGAGGACGTCACCATGGAACACCTTGGTGGCGCCGATACTCACGCTGGGACTTCAGGTGTCGCGCACTTCGCGTGCAATTCCGAAATGGAGTGTCTTGAAGAGATACGCACTCTTTTCAGGTTCATTCCGTCCAACAACCTGGATGACGCACCGCGCGGTGCTGACACCGATCCGCATGACCGACGCGATGATGAGCTTCTTGAAGTAGTCCCTGACAACCCCAACAAGCCGTACGATATGCGCGACGTAATCGCGCGTGTCGTCGACGATGGCACCTTCTACGAAGTCCACAAAGATTTTGCCGCCAACATTCTTTGCGGCTTTGCGCATCTGGGTGGCACCAGCGTCGGCATCATTGCAAATCAACCCGCTGTACTGGCCGGTGTGCTGGATATTGGTGCATCAGTAAAAGCTGCGCGCTTTGTTCGCTTTTGCGATTGCTTCAATATTCCACTCGTGACCTTCGAGGATGTACCGGGCTTTCTCCCCGGTGTGACGCAGGAACATGGTGGCATTATCAGACACGGTGCGAAGCTGCTGTTCGCGTATGCTGAAGCGACGGTCCCCAAGCTCACTGTCATCACGCGCAAGGCGTACGGCGGCGCATACGACGTCATGAGCTCCAAGCACATCCGTGGCGACTTCAATGTTGCGTGGCCCAGTGCTGAGATTGCGGTGATGGGCCCGAAGGGTGCGGTGGAGATCCTTTATCGGAAGGAGATAGCTGAAAGCACCGACCCGGTAGCTGCTACGGATGCGCGGGTGGCAGAGTACACCGAACGGTTTGCGAATCCGTATATCGCTGCCGCGCGCGGTTACGTGGATGACGTAATCGACCCGAGGGATACGAGGCCGCGCCTGATAGATGCACTTGTGACGCTGCGCGGTAAGCGTGATCGCAACCCCGCGAAGAAGCACGGCAATATCCCGCTCTGACCGGAACTTCAATCATGTTCAGAAAGATTCTGGTTGCAAACCGGGGCGAGATTGCGCTGCGTGTAATCCGTGCGTGTCAGGAGCTGGGTGTTGCAACTGTTGCTGTGTATTCAGATGCAGACGCGTCGGCTCCGCATGTGCGGGAGGCCGATGAAGCAGTGCACATCGGCGCTTCACCTTCCAGTCAGAGTTACCTCGTTGGCGAGCGGATAATCCGTGCGGCGCTCGAGGTGGGTGCTGAAGCTGTTCATCCGGGATATGGGTTCCTGTCGGAGCGCGCCTGGTTTGCAAAGGCTGTGCGCGATGCGGGTCTTGTATTTATCGGTCCGCCTGCTGAAGCAATCGAAGCAATGGGTTCCAAAACATCTGCGCGTACGCTTGCCGTAGCTGCGGGTGTTCCTGTTGTGCCTGGCACGACGGAAGCACTTGCATCTCCAGAGGAGGCGGCGACACTTGCCGAATCGTTTGGCTATCCGATACTGCTCAAGGCGGCAGCGGGTGGTGGTGGCAAGGGGATGCGTGTCGTCCGTGCGCCGGCTGAACTGGCGGACGCGCTGGGTGCTGCTCAGCGCGAAGCAAAGAATGCATTTGGTGACGATGCGGTCTATATCGAGAAGTACATTGAGGGGCCGCGCCACGTCGAGGTGCAGGTTCTTGCAGATATGTACGGCAACGTGATTCATCTTGGTGAGCGCGAGTGTTCGATTCAGCGTCGTCATCAGAAGATGATCGAGGAAGCGCCGAGTGTAGCGGTGACCCCCGAACTCAGATCACGGATGGGTGCAACTGCGGTGGCCGCAGCCCGTGCAGCGGGCTATGTAAATGCGGGGACGTGTGAATTTCTTCTTGATGCAGAAGGCAACTACTACTTCCTTGAGATGAACACGCGCATCCAGGTGGAGCATCCAGTTACAGAGTTTGTAACCGGGCTTGATCTGGTGCAGTGGCAGATCCGGATAGCAGCGGGCGAACCGATACCGTTTTCACAGACGGATTTCACGCCACGTGGCTGGTCAATTGAGTGTCGAATTACGGCTGAAGATCCGTTCAACGGTTTTTTGCCGGCAACGGGTCGCGTGAAGTATTTGCATGTGCCAGGCGGTCCGGGTGTACGGTGGGACAGCGGTATCGAGAACGGCAGTGAAGTGGGGCTTCACTACGACCCCATGCTTGCCAAGCTGATTGTGCATGCCGCGACCAGAGAGCTGGCGATTACGCGTATGGAGCGTGCGCTTAAGGAACTTACGATAGACGGTGTTGAGACGTCGCGTGGCTTCCATCTGCGTGTCATGGCGCATGAGGATTTCCGGAGCGGGAAGATTTCGATTCAGTGGCTGGAGAAGCATCTCGCATCGCTGACAGCTCCGGTTGAAGACGCGGAGACGCTCAAGCTTGCGGCGATAGCAGCAGCGCTGGCCGCGCACGAAGAGCGGGGGCTGCGTGAGTCGGCAGTACAGCACGTTGCTGGTGATTCTGCCGCGGGTGCTGGTGGTGCCGGTGGCGGTGCGGGAGTCGGAGCAGCGTACTCGCAGCCTGCGTCGCAGTGGCAGCGCGAGGCGCGTCGTGAAGGGTTGCGAGGCGCGTGAAGAGCTATGAAGCGGTTGTTGCCGTAGAGAGTATTGCGGCAGGCGGGAACGGCGTCGGGCGTGTAGGCGGGATGGCGTGTTTTATTCCGCGTACGGCGCCGGGCGACAGCGTTCGTGCGCGGCTCCGTGTGCGTAAGCGGTTTGCAGAAGGGAAGCTCGTTGCAATTGAGCATGCGTCGAAGCACCGGGTGGAGCCGCGCTGCTATCACTACGTAAGCGATCGCTGCGGCGGGTGTCAGCTGCAGCACATGAGTGAAGAGAGTCAACGTGAGTCGCGTGCCCTGATTGTGCGCGATGCACTGAGTCGCATCGGCAAGCGCAGTGTGAATGTACCGGTGGTGCACGGTGGCAGCAGCGGGTGGGGCTACAGGAGGCGCATGACGTTGACGCTCAACCGCCGCGGTGCCGGTTACGTCGGGGGTTTTCACCCGTATGACGACCCGGTAGGGGTATTTCAGCTTACCGAATGTCTGATAGCGCACCCGCAACTTTCCGCGGCGTGGGGTGCGGTAAAGGATTCGCTTCATCTGTTGCCAAAGGCGCAAACGCTGAGGTTGAGCTTGCACCTCCGCGATGACCTTTCTGTAGTTGCCGTAATTGCAGGTGGTACGGAATGGAGTGAACCGCAGCGTTTTGCCACTGTCGCGATCGGCGGTTGCGAGGCGTTTCACTCGGTGTGGTGGCAACCGCGCGCGGCGCTGGGCGAGTTGCAGCAGACACTGCGAATCGCTGTGCGCGGTGCAGGCCCAGAGATAGCGGGCGGACAGGCAGCCGGGAGTGCTACAGATGATGTGCTGCTGGATGTCGGCAGGGCGGCAGATGCAACGCTCGACGACATCCTGTCTTTCACGCAGGTGAACAGCGAAGTCGCGGCACTGCTTCGTAATCACGTTGCAGACACACTGTTCGTGCGGAACGCACGGAATGTTATCGACGCATATGCTGGTGCTGGCCTTCTGTCGGAGCAGTTGGCCAGGCAGGGAGTGAGAGTCCGCTCGATAGAACTGGACGCGCGCGGCACAGCGGCAGCACGCGAGCGCATGAAGGCAGGGTTTACGGGCACCGGTTCGGTGGAGGTTCATACCGGAAGCGCCGAGGAGCTTCTGCCAACGATTCTGGACACCGATACAGACAGCGTTGTAGTGAACCCTCCGAGGCGCGGTTTGGCGCCTCAAGTGACAGGGCTTCTTGAAGCCGGCTCTACGGCACTCGCGACGATCGTTTACGTAAGCTGTGACCCGGCTACACTCGCTCGCGATGTTGCGGCGCTCCCGTCGTGGGAGATAGCCAGCGTGGAGTGCTTCGATATGTTTCCTCAGACCGCTCATGTGGAGACGGTTTGCGTTCTGGTCCGACAGGAGAAGAGCAGATGAAGTATGTGGTGGATGTAGGTGGCGAGCGGATGACGATTGGGATCGATGGTACCGAGGTGACAGTTGGTGACAAGGGTCTGAATTCACTGAATGCTACAGTGAATGCTACGTTGGACCGGGTCCCAGGCACCCCTGTGCGGCTCCTCCGGATCGGGAACCGGGTGCACCGGCTGATGGTGCGCCGGTCGGCCCCCGGGCATGGTGATTCCCGCGGCAGCTACACTGTGCATATAGATGGTGAGCGGGTTGAGCTGGTGGCGCTGGACGAGCGGACGCGTGCGATCCGGGATCTGACGCGCGCGAGCAGCGGCCCTGTAGGGCCGGCGCCATTGGTGGCACCAATGCCCGGGCTGGTGGTGCGGGTTGCGGTCGCGGTGGGTGAACGCGTGTCAGCAGGGCAGGGGCTCGTGGTAATTGAGGCCATGAAAATGGAAAACGAGCTCAGGGCCAGCGCCGACGGCGTGGTGACCGCGGTAAAGGTCACCGCTGGTGTTGCGGTGGATAAAGGGGCTCTGTTGGTGGAGCTGGCGGCCGTGGAGGCGTAGTCCTCCAGATCCGGAAAAACCGACTGACCAGGAGGACATTTCTACCTGTGTAAGACGGAGGACATTTGACGGTGGTGCTGGACCGGCTGGGGAGCGTACCGTATGTTCGTACATCAGGGATAAGTGATGCGGCCGCACGTGACTCTGTGGTGGCGGCCGCACGGAATGCTGCACAGGTGGACAGTGTGACTGCGGTTTTACAGGACAGTATGGAGCGGGCAAATGGTGTCAAATAGAGTGTGGACGGTAACGCAACGCTGCATTGCAGCATTTGCATTCTCTCTGCTGCTCGCTGCCTGTGGCGGTGGGGTAACAGAGAACGATTCGCCACCACCCGGCGGCACCGACAGCACAGGCACTAACCAACCGCCACCGGGAGCTGTGCCACGTGCCAACATCACGGTTACGGTCTCAATTGGTGCGGAGGACGCTGTTGCTGCGGCGGCAGTTGGCCTCAGCATGGAGGGGCTGACAGTACGGCTTCAGCGCGCAACAGGTGGCACAGTGGATGGCACAACAAACAGCTCCGGCACAGTTGTGTTCAGCAACCTTCTGGAAGGTCGCTACCGCGTCGGTGTTGAGCGCCTGCTTACGGCAGCGGAGCGCAACCAACTGCCTGAAGGTAGTGGCGCAACGATTTTCACTGGCGGAGCACAGGTGCTGCTCAGCCCACCGGCAGCTCAAAGCGTTGAGGTCAAACTGTCGGGGTTGGAGCGCGGATCACTTATCGTTTCCGAGGTATTTGGATATACGAATACCGGGAATCCGATTTACAACGGGGGGCAATATGTTGAGGTATTCAATAACTCAGATACGGTGATCTACCTGGATCGGATGCATCTCTTCAGGACCAACAACTTCATGCACACTGAGTACATACCGTGTGCTCAGAGTCAGCGCTTCAGAGTCGATCCAGAGAGAATCTGGGTGAACACGATAAATTCGTTTCCGGGAGGTGGCCGTGACTATCCGGTTCAGCCAGGCGCGGGGAAAGTAATGGCGATAAGCGCAATCAATCATCGTGCTGTATCGGGCCGGAATGAATTTGCAGATCTGACCCGTGCAG
>CAZDMG010000083.1:0-10929 GCA_964506655.1 uncultured Gemmatimonadaceae bacterium | reverse complement strand
GAGTGTTATTGCAGGTGAGCAGCCGCTGTCAATTGCACAGGCGAGAGGGATAGCATCTCCCGCACGCCTGGCCGCCGTTCTCCGTGGAGAACTGGATTCAATAGCAGACGTTGCCCTTCGCTATGAGTCCAGTCACAGATACAGCAGCGTCGAAGCATTAAGCGAGGATGTGCTCCGTTATCTGCGTCGCATGCCGGTCGTTGCCAGAAAGGCAAGCCGTGCACATCGGCTATGGTCGCTTATACGACGTCGGCAGGCACTCACGCTGGCACTGCTGTCGGTGTTTGCAATTCTTGTTGTTTCTGCAACAGTGACGTGGCAACAGGCGCGTGCGGCACGCTCGGAAGCTTTGCGTGCCGAAAGGTCAACAGCTTTTCTCTCAGGGCTTGTAACAGGCTACAACGCGACATCATATGACCCCCTTGTACGCGTTGGCCCGACCGGAACGGTGGCGCAACTGCTGGACAGCATGCTGATCCGCATTCCAGAAGAGTTCAGTAACGACGCACGTACCCGTGCACGCCTCTACACTGCTATCGGTTCCAATCTCGTTACGCAGGGGCGAATGGAAAGAGCGCTCGAGGTCCTGGATTCCGCACAGATGCTTGCTGCCGCAGGCTACGGACGCAGCAGCATTGAATATGCGCGCGCCAGACTGGAGCAAAGTTCGCTCGGTCTGGATATCAGCGGACCACCAGCTGCTGTGGAAACGCTGAACGAAGTACGGAGCATTGTCGCGCAGAACCCGGGAGACCACGAACTGAGGACACGTTTCCTGTTGCTTCAGTCTGCATATGCCATGCAGCTCGGGCACGTCAGGGCAGCGGACTCACTCGCTGAGATCGTGCTCCACAGCAGTGAAGGACAGCCGCGCAATATCCTGACTCTCAGGGCAGAAGGAATGCGGCTTTACACAGCAAGCTGGCTCACCCGCGACCCACGTGAATATCTGCGCCGTGCAAGTGCTATCGATGCCCTTACCGACTCACTCGGCCTTACAGGGATCAAGGAGCAGATCAACGCAGTGAGCGGCTCTTTTGAAGCACTGACTGTACTGGGCAGATCGGAGCAGGCCGCGCATATGCTGGAAAGACTGCGGGAACTTACCGCAGGCGCATCCGCTCAGACCGTAGTGGATACAGTAACAATGGCAAACAACCAGGCTGCACTCGCACGCCTCACAGGCGATACAGCCGCAGAGCGCGCTGCCGTTGGAGAAGCAATGCGGAAGCTCGACGAAGGAAGCGTTCTCGAACCGGAAGGGTGGCTCAAAGTTCTTGAAAGCTACGTAAACATTTCGCTTGCAAGCGGCACGGCGGCGGAGGCTGTGCCAGTCGCACAACGATACCTGAAGCGGCTTAAGGCAACGGAATCACCGCTGATACTCGGCCTCACCTCCTGGCATGTGGCACGCATCGAACTGGCAGCTGGCCACCCGGATGCTGCACTGGAAGTCGTGAAGTCCGGTGAGCAATGGATAGCCCAGGCTCCTGACCTGGTGAGTGTGCTGCCACTTCTGGCGCGGGTCCGCATAGCTGCGCTTACACAACTCGGACGCACTCAGGAAGCCGACAGCGTCAGCGCAGCCTGGCGGCCGGCTGGAAGCTATCCACCGTGTACACCAGGCGGGAACTGGAAAGGCTGTCCGGACCTCCCGCAGTAAGCCGCTCTGATCTGCAGTAGGCCAGCGTTGCTGCTCAGTATCTGCTGAGTGCCAATGGCTGGGGCGCAACAAAAGTAAGGACGCGCTGTGGATTCTCAACCATAATGCGCCGGATTGTTGCTTCGCTCACTCCTTTTGCGTTCAGCGCAGGGATGACCAGCTCAGAAATGAACACGAAGCCACCACCGCCATTCCGCGTCAGCTGCCCGGGAATGCAGACATCGTGTGCAACCAGAATCCGGTCTGTCAGACCGGCGTCGATCAATGCTTTGATATTCGTTGCAACTCGCTCTGCCGATTCGTTGAGAGTACCACTCGCACCCATCTGACCTGGCGCCTGACCCATGAAATCAAATTCGATATAGGCACCTCGGTCGGTATAGCGCTTCATCGCCTCCACGTTCCCTGTACCGGTGTGCGCCATCACCACATGATTCAGATCAACACCTTCAGATGCAATTATGTCCAGCGCCTTCTGCAATTCATCCGGCGGTGCAAAGCTGTGAATCATTACAGGGGCACCCGTAAGGCGTGATGCTCTTGCTGATGCACGCACGCTCTTGATCTCATTGTCGGTAAGCGGGCCACGGGAACCCATGACACCTGTACCTACTTCGCCGATGATTCCCGATCGCACAGTTGTACCCTGTGCACCCACAGTAATATCGCTCACCAGAATATCGGTGAGCTCGTCCACGGTACGCTCATCCATATCTGCTGGATGCAGTGTACGCATGTACCACCCGGCTCCCATGACGACATTAAGCCCCGACTCCTTTGATACGCGAAGAAGCGCATCCGGGTCCCGTGTCAAACCGAAGTTGGATACATCAACAATGGTCCCACCGCCTGCAGCCTTGTACTTCATTACTTCGGACAGGGACTCGTTGTAATTGGTGAGCCCGCCACCGCCACCACCACCGCCGCCGCCGCGACCACCGCCGCCTCCAGCTGGTACCGGCTCTTTAAGAACCGTGATCCCGGTCGGTGCAGGCTTCATCGGCGGGGGCGCTTTGAAGTCGATGAAAATATGCTCGTGCATCAACGTGACGCCGAGCAGCGCCGGATCAATCGGCCCCTGAACGGTCATCACCTTGCCACTGATATCAGGGATACTTCGTGCAAGCGTTGCATCACGCGCTGACTGTGACACTGCTTCGCCTGCAATTCCTGCTGTCAGAAGAATCGCAGTAAGGATGGTTCCTGCATCGGATGGTCTCACGCTGGCATCTCCTCAAAAGGGTGAGGAAAAGTGCAAGCCCCGGCTGTCATCAGGCAAGTACTGATTGCCTCAGGCAGCCGGAGGTCGCATTCCGGCAGGGCACCATAGCGGAGCGCCCCGCGCAGCCTCAGCTCTTTACTCGTTCCAGACCGGTCCCGATTTGAGGCCAGCGGCTTCGCGTTCCTCATCGATCTCGTGCTCTCTTTCAGCAGACACAAACCAGTGCTTCACCCAGCCGCCGACGTCGTCCAGATACGTGTACACTACGGGGACCACGATCAGTGTCAGCATCGTTGAAGTGATGAGCCCGCCTATCACTGCCCGCGCCATTGGTGCACGGAACCCGCCGCCCTCGCCGAGCCCGAGTGCAACCGGGATCATGCCGAAAACCATGGCAAGCGTTGTCATAATGATCGGGCGAAGTCGTACTGCACCTGCCTCAACCAGCGCCTGGAAGCGTTCAGTTCCGGTTGCCCGACGTTCATTGGCGTTATCCACCAGCAGAATGGCGTTTTTCACCACCAGCCCCATCAGCATGATCACCCCGATCATCGACATCATGTTGAGCGTTGAGCCTGTCATGATAAGTGCAAGCAGCACACCTACCAGTGAAAGCGGCAGCGATATCATGATCGCGATCGGCTGCATGAATGATTCGAACTGCGACGCGAGGATCAGGAAGATAAGAATGACTGCGAGGAAGAGGGTTTCAACCACGTAACCGGCAGTTTCGTTCAGTCTTTCTGTATCACCGCCGAGATTGATTGCGTACCCTGGCGGCAAGGAGACTGAAGAAAGCTCCTGTGTGATCTGTGTGGACGCTTCGGCAAGTGACAGCCCCATGGCAACGTTGGCACTGATAGTGACAACGCGTGCCAGGTCTTTCCTGTCGATCTGTGCCGGAGCATTTCCACGTTCGATGCGCGCCACGTCGCGAAGTGGAACTGACGCGACACCACCGGCACCGCGCACCGCTGTCGGTACGGGAATACTTGCGACATCTTCAACCGATTCGCGGTATTCGGGCGCAACCTGCACGACTACGTCGCGCTCCTCACCTGTCGGATCTTCCCAGCGGGTAGCTGTCTGTCCGGCCATGAGCGGGCGGATAGTGGCTGCCGCCACACCGATATCCAGTCCGACCCTGTCTGCCACATCGCGGTCGATGCTGATGCGATATTCCGGCTTGGGGTCGCCCAGTGAAGACTTCACATCGACTACACCATGGATCTTTTCCATGATATCGATCGACGTCTCAGAGATACGCTGCAGTTCCTGGACATCGGGGCCAGTGATTTCCACTGCGATCGGGGCACGTGCGCCGCCAACACCACCTGTAACCAGAACACCGGTACGCATGCCGTGTAACGCACTGAGTTCTTCACGTGCGCGGGCCATTACCTGTTCCTGTGACTGCGTGCGGTCAGCCATCGGCGTCAGCTTGACGTAAATCTCACCCTTGGTGACTGTACCTGTTGCACCGGATCCAATAGTGGTGTAGGTGTAAGCCACTTCCGGCATGTCATTGAGCATCGCAATTGCCCGCTCGGCTTTCTCCCTTGTATAAGCAAGGCTCTGCCCTTCGGGCGTCTCAATCTGAACAACGAACTCTGAGTTGTCCGTATCAGGCATGAAGCTTCCGCCAATGAATGGAACCAGAGCAAACGCTGCAAAGAGGCTTACCACTGCTATTGCAACTGTGGACTTACGGTGACGGAGCGCCCAGGTAATGACGGAACGGTATTTGTGTGCCTGACTGTCGAACCAGCTGTTGAATCTGCTGATAGAGCGGGTAAGAACGTTCCCACCCGTCCCTGCCTTGTGCGGGTTTACACCCCACCATGCGCTCAGCATCGGCGTCAGTGTGAACGATACGAACAGCGACACCAGCACCGCCCATGCCACTGTCAGGCCGAACTGATAGAAGAACCGACCGATAATTCCTTCCATGAAGGCAACCGGGACAAATACAGCCACAATGGCAAGAGTTGTTGCCATGACGGCCAGTACGATCTCAGTTGTACCTACGCGCGCAGCAGTGAAGTGGTCGCGTCCCATCTCACGGTGACGGACAATGTTTTCAACAACCACGATGGCGTCATCAATCAGGATACCGATTGACAGCGAAAGCGCCATAAGTGTGATCATGTTGAGCGTAAAGCCCAGCGCATGCATCAGCACAAAGGATGAGACCACCGACACGGGCAGGGCCAGAGAGGTGATCACGGTTGCTTTCCAGTCATTCAGGAAGAGCATCACGATAAGGATGGTCAGGAAGGCTCCGATCAGCAGCTCCTTGATCACATCATTTACTGAATGCCTGATCTGCACGGAGTTGTCGCGGATAACCTGGAGATCAACGTCTGCCGGCAGTGTGGCACGCAGCTTTACGAGTGCCTCCTGCACACCGTCTGCCACGGCAACTGTATTCGCACCCGACACCTTTACCAGGTCGATTGAAACGGCGCGCTCGGAATTGACCAGAGCAAGCGAGCGCTCCTCAGCGCTGCCGACTTCGACGCGCGCAACATCGCGCACCCGTACCGGATGCCCATCCCGCATGGCCACTACAATCTCGTTGAACTGAAGCGGGTCAGTGATACGTCCGGTCACGCGGACAATACTCTCGTTGACGCCCTGTTCAACACGCCCGGCAGGTACTTCCATGTTCTGCCGCTGCAGTGCGCCCATCACTTCCGGTACCGTGACACCGCGGGCTTCAAGCTCCGCCGGCAGCAGGTTGATGCGGATTTCCCTCGCCAGACCACCTGCCAGCCGGACCTCGCCCACTCCGTTTACTGCTTCCAGCTGACGACGCACATCCTCGTCTGCGAGCGTTGTAAGTGATACCAGTGGCATTGTCCGGCTCGAAAGTGCCAGCGACATAATCGCCTGGGCGCCCGGGTCAAGCTTCTGGACAACAGGTGGGTCTATGTCATCCGGCAGATCACGACGGATGGTCTCAATCTTTGAACGGATATCCTGTGCTGCCAGATCTCCGTCGCGGTTGAGATCGAACTCGATGATGACCTGCGAAATACCTTCGAGAGAGATGGAGGTGATTTTGTCGACACCTTCCACCGGGTTGAACGCCTCTTCCATGCGGCGTGAAACTTCACGCTCGATGACTTCAGCGCTGGCACCTGGGTATACCGTCTGAACCGTAACCACCGGAATATCAATGTCCGGGAACTGGTCAATCGGAAGCTTCCGGAAACCAAAGATTCCAAGCACGATGAGTCCGGTCATGATCATCGTTGTGAAAACCGGACGGCGGATCGCGAGACCGCTGATACCGCCGCCACCTGACTGCGCTGACATGCTTACCTCGCCGGTGAGATGGAGTCAGAAGATGCTGCGGGCTCTTTCACTTCCGTTCCTGCTGTTCCACGATCGCGCGGAAGCACCCTTACCAGCGTACCTTCCCGGAGTGATACAGTAGGCGTACGGAGTACTGTCTCACCAACCGTAAGGCCACTCTCGATGGCGACCATTCCGGTGGCATCATCGCGGGCGCCCAGTACTACCTGACGTTTTGCAAGCACGCCGTCAGTAATAACAAAAACTGAACCAGCCGTCCCGTCGGTTGCTGCATCGACAACGGCAGTGGCTGGTATGACGACAGCCTTCTCAGTGCCCAATTCTATTCTGCCGCGCGCGAACTGACCGCCAACTATGCGCCCATCCGGGTTCGGGAGCTCGATGTAAACACCCACCTGCCGTGTACCGGCATCAGCGACCGGATCAATGCGCGCCACACGCCCCTGGAAGGTCTCACTCGCGTATGCGTCCAGCCTGAAACTTACAGGCTGACCTGGCTTGACCCGCGCAGCATCGACAACACCGATCTGCCCGGGCAATTCAAGGATGCGACTGTTCACCACAGTGAGGAGCTCGTCGTTCATACCAACCGGCTCACCACTCTGCCGCCGTCTGTTGCTTACAACACCTGCGTAGGGTGCTACAACTGTTGTGTGGCCTGCTGCCTCATCTGCGCTTGTAGCCTGTGCACGCGCCGCTGCCAACTGCGCCTGCGCAGCTTCAAAGCCAGCTTCTGCACTCTGACGTTCTATTGCAGACATCGCTCCAGCCGCGAAAAGCGCATCAGCAGCCTCCAGCTGCTTACGTGCCACAGCCACACTCGCTTCCGCCGCAGCAACAGATGCTTTGGCGCCGGCAGCCTGGCTTACAACACCGGCAGCACGGATTGTAAGAAGACGCTGACCGGCTGAAACACGCGTACCGTTGTCTACACGCAGATCCGTGACTGTACCGGGGATCTGTGCACGCAACACCGCGACATCACGTGGCCGGAGCGCACCGCTGAGCTGAATGGAGTTGCCGATCTCAGCCTCAGTTGCTGCAACAACGTCTTCTGTACCCAGAAGAAGCGCAGTGCTGTCTGATGCATCACTGACCGGACCGCCCTCAGCGTTCGTGCCACTGCACGCTGCAACTGTAAGTGCAACAAGCGCGACGGCCGTGAACCGCGGAAGCGAACCGAGCAACGTTGATACTGAAGACCGGCTCCGCAACCGGATCGAAGGCGTTACCTGCGATTGTATGGGAGACTGTGTTGGAAGCTGCATGGATCCGTTATGAAATTGTGAGTCCTGGAAACGTCCTCTCCGGGACGCCTCCACAGTGCTGCTGAATGAAATGGAGTCGGACATCTGTCAGTTCCCTCCCCCGTTGTTCCTGGACTGGACAGGAGCACGTCCAAGCGCTCTGTCAACAGTTGCGTCAGCGATATAAAAGTCTGCCAATGCCTGGGCTACGTTCGTACGTGCCTGCAACAGTGCAAGCCGCGCGTCGCTTACTTCAAGCTGCGTTGCAAGACCACGCTCGAAGCGGAGAACTGTAAGGTCGTGCACACGCTGCGCCTGCTCCACTGTACGCTGTCGTGCAGCAATTGCGCTCAACGCCCGCTCCCGTTCTCCTGAAGCCTGCTGATACTGCAGCTGCACACTCTCCTTCAGCTGGCTCAGCTGAAGGTTTGCACGGGAAAGTTCGATATGAGCCTGCTCCAGATCCGCTGTGCGACGGAAACCTGTAAAAAGTGGCAAAGAAATGCCGACTGAAGTCGATACATCCTTCCGCCATGGACTGTCGTTGAGTCCAAACACCTTCGACGGGAGATTCTGCGCACCTACCGAAACGCGCAGGTCCACCTGTGGAAGGAACGCGCCGCGCGCCAGCTTTACCTGCTGCTCGCGGATTGCAACCTGACGTTCGGCGGCAGCTACAGCTGCCCGCTGCTCCGAAACAAGTTCCGGCGCTGGATCACCCGATCGGACTGCGCCAACCATGGCTGGTACTTCGAGCGATGTGGTAAGCCGCACAGGTTGCGCAAGCGGAATATCAACCAACCTCTTGAGATTCAGCACTGCCAGGTCCGCTGCATTGCGTGCTTCAATCAGCTGTGGCCTCAGATTCTCCGCAGATACTTCGGCACGCATTACATCCAGCTCAGAGGCTGTCCCTGCGTCCAGTCGCAACTGTTGCTGTGCCTGAAAGTCCTGCGCCTGAGTCAGTGCTGCCTGCGCGATCGCTTCGAGTTCTCTTGCAAGCGTTGCGCGAATGTACGCCTGACGCACCTGCAGTGCGATTTCAGAAACCTGTTCCGTATAGTCGTTCTGTGCTGCACGCTTGTAATCTGCTGCGATCCTGAGCGCCGCACCCGTGCGTCCACCGGAATACAGCACCTGAGACGCTGTGATCCCTGCTATATAAGTGTTCGGTCTGCCAAGTGGCAAAGAACCAAACAACCCACCCATACCTGCAAGCCCTGCCTTTTCAGCATTCTCTTCGATATACGTAAGCCGATCAGGAATGGAAGCGTTCGGATCCGGATTGAATCGCATTGAGTCGGGGATACTGAACCCACCGGTCTGAAAAGGGGAGTAAAAGGTACGTGCATAGCTCAGCGAACCATTGAACTGGGGAAGAGCCTGCGCCCTGGTGGAAGTCACCTGAGCATCAGCCATATCCACAGACGCACGCGCCAGCCGCACTTCCTCACTCTCCCCCAGAGCGCGGGCAAGCGCGTCGTTGAGTGAGATGGAAATGCTGTCACTCCGTTGTGCACCGGATACAGCGGGTACCAACGTCAACGGTATAAAGAGAACGGCAGCGAGCACAGCAGTACGTCGCATCCACCGTTCGGAGTCAGATTTCAACATGAAGGTTTCTGAAAGGTTTTTTTGACCTTGAATTATTAGAAGACTTGTTCTAGTATGTCAATACTAGTATCTTAGTACTAGAACACCGGTTTTGGAATGACGGCGGGGGGCTGTCGTTCGATCGATGCAAAGCACGTACACAGCACGTACAGAGCACGCTACCCCAGACTTTATATCATGGAAGCAGACGACAGGGATTCAATCCGGATCTCAGGGACATGGCCGGCCATTGGGAACCCGGATGGTACCCTCGGCCCCGGTGGGGCCAAGCGCGAGCCACGCCAGGAGCGGGGGCAACGTCGGGTCGATGAGATCCTCGACGCCACGGAGGCGCTGATCCTTGAGATCGGAGCTGCTGCTTGTTCCATACAGGAGCTGGCGAATCGCTCGGGTGCCTCCGTTGGGTCCATCTACCACTTCTTCCCAACCAAGGAAGCCATCTTTGACGCCCTCCGGGAGCGCTATTTCCTGGAAGCCCAGAGCATTGCCGAAGAGATGAAGGATAGTTCAGCCAAGTGGGCTATGCTCGACCTGCCGTCATTCGTTCAGCACCTCATTTCTCCATTCGTGGATTTTCTGGAAAGAAGGCCCGCTCAGTACGAACTCGCAGTCACCCCACCGGGTATGGACCAGGCGCACCACGCGGCTATGCATGACACACTTCGCGAAGCTCTGGAGCTCGCATTCGAATGCAGGTGGCCGGACACATCGCCCGAAGAGCGGGCGCTCCGGGCCCAGGTAGTGGGAGCCATTGGCCACGGGCTCGGCAGGCTTCTCAAACAGGCACCACCTGCCATGCGACGACAAGTCGGCAGTCAGTTCGCGCTGGCCATTACCGGATACCTCAGCACCTTTGAAGGCGAATTGCCCAACAGGTAGCTCTGGCTTTAACCCACAGCGTGCGCACCACGGCAGTTGCAGCAGCTGCGCCCACATGTTTCTCACCCATCAGGGCGATTTCCCCACAGCAAGGCAGACAAAGTACTGCATCACGTCGGGGAAGCCCCGCCCTTATTTCCACCATTCGCTGACATACCCCGTACCGCACTGCGGGTAGGTTGCCCCATAAGCCGCCGAAGGCCTCGGTGGCGATGTGCCGGAATTACTCACTCGCCGGCAACCGATCCAATCGCTTTTCAGGAGGCGGCATGTCAGTATCGTGGAAGCAGGGCTTCTTGAGTCTGTTGGCAGCAGCAACGGCACTCGGATTATCCGCCTGTTCAGGCAAAGTACCCGACATCCCGGGTGAAATCACCATGTCCACGGCGGATGTTCAGGCCGCCGCACTCGCTACCTATGTCAAGCCGGGTGATCTGGATGACTACTATCTCTTCTATTCCGGCGGACACTCCGGACAGGTATTCGTAGCCGGTGTGCCGTCTATGCGGCATATCGTAACCATCCCCGTGTTCACCCCATATCCAGGAACCGGTTACGGCTTCGACGAAGAGTCAAAAGCCATGCTCGGCGACTTCACCTGGGGAGACGTACACCACCCCGCGCTCTCCAAAACAAACGGTGACTACGACGGACGCTGGCTTTTTGTAAACGACAACGCCAATAACCGCATCGCACGCATCGATCTGCGCGATTTCAAAACGAAGCAGATCCTTGGACCCCTTCCCAACACAATGGGGAACCACGGCTCGTCGATGGTGACATCGAACTCCGAGTACGCGCTCGTTGCAACACGTTTCTCTGCACCCATCCCGACCGGCACCTTCGCGCCAATCGAAGACTACGCCACGAAGTACAAAGGCGCCGTTACCGGAATCAAAATCGATCCAGCCAGTGGCCACATGGCTATCGGCTGGCAAATTATGACTCCGCCATTCAACTGGGACCTCGGTGCCACCGGTAAG
>CAZDMG010000082.1:0-11084 GCA_964506655.1 uncultured Gemmatimonadaceae bacterium | reverse complement strand
GCCGACAGTGCCTTTGCAAATATGGAACTACAAAAAGCATCAAAATACAGAAAGTCTCACGCGCTATCTCCTCAAGGCGGCTCCGGTCGGTCGTTATCAACCGGTATTCCGTACGAAGCGAGTCAACTCGCGCTTCCAGCGATGAAACTTCGGCAGCCAGCGTCTTGTAACGCGATCGCTGCTTGATCAGATCAAGGGTGCCGTACTCACCGCCACCAAAGAGGTAGTAGAGTACGACAACCCCGCCAACCGCGATCCCTATGCGCTTGACTAACTCTTTCCTTTCCCTGCTCTTTTCTTTACTGCCACCCTTCCGCTGACGGCTCATATGCCGAAGAGCGCCCCACCCGGGTACTCAGCGTACGTCTCAAGCTGCTCTTCGATACGGAGAAGCTGATTGTACTTGGCCACACGATCCGAGCGCGATGGCGCACCTGTCTTGATCTGACCAGCCTGCGTTGCCACCGCCAGATCAGCGATGAACGTATCCTCGGTTTCACCTGAACGGTGCGAAATGATCGAGCTGTAACCTGCAGCATTCGCCAGTTCAATCGTCTCAAGTGTCTCTGTCAACGTACCGATCTGGTTCACCTTCACCAGGATAGAATTCGCAACATCCTGTTCAATCCCGCGCGCAAGGATCTCGCTGTTCGTACAGAAAAGATCATCGCCAACCAGCTGACAACGATCGCCAAGTTCCTGCGTCAGAAGCTTCCATCCATCCCAGTCGTTCTCTGCCATACCATCTTCGATCGATACAATGGGATACTCCTCCAGCCAACCCCGATAGAGTTCGACCATATCCGCCGAGCTCCGCGACGGTGCCCCACTCTTTTTGAACTCGTACAGATTGCCGTTTTTGCAGAGTTCGCTCGACGCCACATCAAGCGCAAGCGCAACGTCCACTCCGGGTCTGTATCCAGCAGCCTGAATTGCTTCGACGATTACCTTCAGTGCATCTTCGTCGCTCTTGAGGTCTGGTGCAAAACCGCCTTCGTCTCCAACGCCTGTGGAAAGTTTACGCGAGACCAGAACCTTTCTGAGTGCATGGAACACTTCGGTCCCCATACGCAGTCCCTCTGCGAATGAATCTGCACCAACAGGCACAATCATGTACTCCTGGAAGTCGACTGTATTGGTTGCATGCGCACCGCCATTCAGGATGTTCATCATCGGCACAGGGAGCGTACGTGACATTGGCCCACCAAGATAGCGATACAGCGGAAGTCCGACTTCCATCGCTGCGGCCCGCGCCGTTGCCATTGAAACAGCGAGAATGGCATTCGCGCCCAGTCGCGCCTTGTTCTCAGTACCATCCAGATCGAGAAGCGCGCGGTCAACGCCTATCTGATCCAGCGCATCCATCCCTTCCAGTGCATCGTTGATTTCGCCGTTGATGTTATGAACAGCGTTGAGCACGCCCTTTCCGCCGAAGCGTTCAGCATCGCCGTCCCGAAGCTCCACTGCTTCGCGCTCACCTGTGGAAGCACCGCTCGGCACAGCCGCGCGTCCGGTTGCGCCGGTTTCAAGCACTACATCTGCTTCGACAGTCGGATTGCCTCTGCTGTCAATGATCTCTCGTGCGACGACTGCAATGATCGGAGCCATGATACTCTGGGGTTGAAGTAACGGATTGAGTTGAAAATGAATTGGAATGATTTCAGGTTACTGACAAACTTCAGGCCGGCGCGTGTCCGCTGATGGCCTTTGTACCGGAAGTGCCAGCCGCATCAGTTGTGCCGCCAGTTGCACCAGCGGTACCAGATGCAGCACCTGCGACAGGTACGCCATACTCGTTTTTCAGAAGCACAGCGATCCGGTTGTGCACCGTACGTGCAAGCATATCGCGGTCATCATACGTCATGCCTTCGGTTGGTACTTCCTCAAGCATGTGCACATGCACCGTACCCGGGCGCACCTTCAGCGAACCGCGCCCGTTCACCTCGATCGTGCCATATATAGCCACCGGTACGACCGGCACCTGCGCGCTGATTGCCAGCACAAACGGCCCTTTCTTGAAGGTCCGGAGCGTGTATGTGGTACCGCGGGTGCCTTCGGGGTAAACAATAACCGATTGCCCACCTCTTATCTTCGCTGCTGCATCTTCGTACGCGCCAAACGCAGCCTTGCGATTGTCACGGTCGATATAGATAACTCCAACTGCCCGTGCGGCCGGCCCGAATACAGGAATCCGCTCCAGTTCACGCTTGGCCACAAAACCATACTGCGGCAATACGCGCACCATCGCCAGTATGTCGAACCAACTCACATGGTTGGCGATGTACACCCGCGATCCGGGCGTTGATGCCTCCCCGCCGTCCCGGTGAAGTATCACCTTGGTACCGGAACTCCAGAGCAGCAGCCTGGCCCACCACTGCGGAGCCAGATTGTACACGCTCTGTTCGCCACGCGGTACGCGAAAGAGTTGCGCCAGCAGCACCAGCGTGCCCAGCGCAACGGTTGACGTAAGAAGCAGAATCCAGGTGACGACAGTGCGGATCATATCCTGTTAAAGTGGTCATGTCCGCGCGGTAATTCAACGCGCTTCCGGGTGTGCGATCGGTCACCGGCCTCTCCTTCCGTGAGAACCACCCCAGGTGCGCCTGCAACGGCGCCTGCAACGGCGTCCGCAACCGCTTCCACGACGCCTATCTGGCTCAACCCCACTCCAAACCGGGCGTTGAATTCAGCAATAATCTCCCTGGCTTGCGAAGCCGGGATGGTCGCAAGCAGCTCATACTCCTCGCCGGACGCCAGCGCGCTTGCAAGAGGGATCCCCTCGCCAACCGGAATGTCGCCTGCACTCAGCACAATCAACACACCGCTGGCTGTGGCAAGATGCATTGCATCGGCAGCCAGCCCATCTGAGATATCGATCATGGCAGTTGCACCCTTTGCTGCCAGCCATTCACCCTCGCTGAGCCTCGCCTCTGGCGCCAGTAAACGCGACATTGGCCAACTTGCGGGACTCGCATAACCTGCAGAACCGGCATGGACGGCTCCATCGCGCTTAAGCACATCCAGGGCTGCCCCGGGCCCTCCCAGGCGGCCGGTGACCACTACTGCATCACCTGGTGCGGCGCCCATACGCCTCACGGGATTCGCGGCATAACCCAGCACCGTAGTCGTGATGCTGAACACCGAGCCGGCGCTCATGTTACCGCCTACAATACCTGCGCCACTCTTTCGCACCGTATCGCCGATTCCTTGTGCCACCTCTTCCAGCCGACCCAGCCAATTTGACGGAACCGTGAATGACACAAGTACTCCGGCTGCCTTTGCACCCATCGCAGCGAGATCACTGAGCGCCGCGGTTGCTGCACGCTCACCAATGGCGCGCGGTGCAATCCAGGAACTTTCAAAATGCACTCCGTCAACCGCTGCATCTGTGCTTACAACCAGCTGCATACCCGCCGGCGGAGTAATAATTGCACCATCATCCCCGACATCCACCGCCGTTTCACCCCACACCGACAGCAACCGTCTGATGGTATCAAACTCAGCGCCACTACCCATACCAGTATGCTCACTCATCGTGCGCCTGCCATTTCGTTATCGCCTCGCCAGCCTGCAGTCGGCACTTGGTCATCGTACAATCCGTCCATCTGGTGCGCGTCTTATGCGCACCAGCCCGTCTGCCGTCGCAAGCCAGATCCATTCGTTGTGCAGTACCACATCCAGCACCGGGGCCGGCAATTCACGACCGACCTGCAATCGACGTTCTGCACTCCCATCGCGCTGCGTTACCAGCACACCGAAAATACCTGCAACAACTATGGTGTTGTTGTCGATCGCAATGCGCGTAACCTGACCGACCAATTGCACATCCACATTCAGGCGTACCGGTTCACGCGTACCGCGTGGCGAAAGCGACACAAGGGATTCGTCGGTCGCAACCAGCAGCACACTGTCACTCAGTGCAATTGATCTCACAGCGTGACCGAGCTCCGGCAGATCGGAGCGCGGACGCAGCAGTGCGTCAGTCTTCGTGTCGAGCGCCATGAGACCGGCATCCGTACCAAGCCACAGTGTATCACCCTGGGCCAGCAGCGCTCTTACAGGCATATTCGCAAGAAGCACCCGTTCTATCCCGCGCGTCGCTGCATCCCGGAACTGAGCTGTATCACTGACCCATGCAATTCCGCGTTCGGTTCCCACCCAGGCACCATCTGTGCGCGGCGCTACTGCATAAACGCGATCGGCGGGGAGCCCATCAAGGCTCGTCCACGAAATCACATCGCGTGCACCATCCAGACGAAAACGATAGAGTCCGTTCTCTGTTCCCACCCACGCACGGTTCTGCCGGACAGCCAGCGTTCTGGCAGCTGTACCGCGCATCGGGACGGCGATCGTACCTTCGATCCATTCCCAATGTTGCATGTCATTGCTGCCGTAGCTTATACCGCCATGCAATTGAGACCTGCCGAGTCCGGCGATCCAGATACCGTCTGCGGCGGGAGCAATTGCACCAGTGCCCCGCTCCATCGGGCCGAACCGGAATGCATCACCCTGCATGAAAGTCGCGTCAACGCGCCAGATGCCTTCACCGTTCGTACCCAGCCAGGCTTCTGTGACACGATCCGGTGTGATGGTACCGCTTATGGGTTGCGCTGCGATCATAGCGCGGTCAGCAAGCCTGGAACGCATAAGGAACGGCAACTGCCCGCGCAGCGTTGGAAAGCGCCGGTAAACATCGGCTAGCGATGCAGGGATAATCAGCTGCGACGAAGACGGAGCCTGCGATGCCGGCACAGCCATACCGCCACGCGATACGCGTGTCCACTGTCCGCTTGCGCGTACCCACGCATCGCCAGTGCCACTTCTGTCGAAAGCAATGAAGTCGGGGATGCCCGTTACCATCGAGCGTTGCATCTGTTCTGTGTTCGGTCTGTACACAACGATCCCACCGGGCACGCCATACCACAGCGCATCTTCCACCGGGTCGGCAACCATCACGGTTATCTGATCATCACCGTAACCTGACGTACCTGTAAGCGGAGGCAACCAACGCTGAAAGTTGCGGTCGTATATCGCAATACCTGATTCCGTGCCGGCAAACACATACTGACGCGAGACACCAATCGCCTGCACAACAGCAAACGAACCGATCGTAACCACATCCTGCGAAGCTCCGCCGCGCGATCCCCGCGACGAAGACGAGCCGCCCGCACCACCGGATGTTGTCGCGCACGCACTGGTGCAAAGCGTGACAGCAGCTAAGAGACACACTTGCATGAACGTCCTCATCATGCGCCGGATCTGACCCGATTCACGTCGGGGAGTTCAGTGATAATGCTTCCGCAAGGCATATCACCGCGCAGCATATCACCGCGCGACGACAACGCCCCATGCACCTCCAGCTCGGACCACGCCTGCACCACTGCCGCTGCTACCGCTGACAAAGGCACACCACGCGTCGTACCAGCATCTGCGCTCGCAATTTCAGCGGCACGCCCATGCAACCATGCAGCAGTAGCCGCGGCATACAACGCATAAAGAGAATCACCCGCTATTTGTGTTGTCGCGCCAGACACTTCCGGCGCCGACTTGCCACGCGCCAGCAGTGTAGCTGTAAGCCCGGTCAGCAAGTCGCCACTCCCGCCCGTAGCAAGCGCTGGCGTTCCACGCGCCACCACTACCGGCGCAACCACAGACCCCGGTGCCACCACGACACTCGGCGTGCCTTTGAGCAACACAACACTCCCCGACACATCAGCAAACTCCTGCGCGCAACTCACACGTTCAGCCAGCGGAGCCGACGCACTGCGACCAGTCAGGCGTTCGAACTCACCGGCATGCGGTGTACACACTATCGAACGACCTGCCTTTGCATACCGATGCAAATACTCTGCTGCCGACCTGCCCGCCTCTTTCGCACACGCCACAATCACATTGAGCGCATCAGCATCCAGCACAAGGTCGCATTCCCCCGCCAGCCAGAACAACACCAGAGACCGTGCAGCATGCGTTGTACCCAACCCTGGTCCGACTGCCACTGCTACGCACCGACTAATTGCGTTAGCGTCTGAAGACGGCATTGCAGCTTCTGCCGCATCCGCATCCGTCTCAGGCATCACCACGACCTGTGGTACAGCACTCTGCAGCACCGGTACCGACACCGCGTCCACCCACGCATACACCAGCCCAGCGCCCGCTGCCAACGAACCCGTGCACGCAAGCACCGATGCACCAGCCATCCCTGCTTTCCCGCCCACGATGCCAACAACTCCGCGCCTGGTCTTCCAGCTGTTCCATTGTTCACAGGCGAGTACACCACCCAACAATTCCGGCGTTGCAAGACGCCAAAGCTCAGCACGCTCAGACACAAAGTCGCCGATACCAATATCCGCGAGAACAATCCGCCCTGCCGTGTCGCGCGCTGTGAGCGTTCCGCGCTTTATCGTGCCGAACGCAACCGTGATATCAGCTGCAACAGTCCCGGCAGCTATATCACCGTTGTCTGCGTCCAAACCGCTCGGCAAGTCCAGCGCCACCACAGTTGCGCCGCGCTCGCGGTAATCGCCGAGCAGCGCAGCCGCGGTTGCAATTTCGCCGCGGAGTTCTCCGCGATGCCCGGTACCCAGCAGCGCATCCACCACTAGCTGCTCGCCGCCACTGGGCTCTGGCAACGGGCCCGCAATAACAGCTGCACGTTTTGCATCCTCTGTGGCCGGCGGTCGCGCTACATGAACACCGACACGAATACCGGCCCTGCGCAGCTGCGCGGCTACGACGTATCCATCACCACCGTTATTGCCGCTGCCTACAAACACCACAACGCCACTCGCGAGCCTGTCGCGGCAGTCGCGGAGGATCAACGCAGCGGCCGCTGTGCCGGCGTTGAGCATAAGGCTGAACGATGCAATCCCCGATGCTATCGCGGCTCTGTCGAAATCAGATGCCTGCTGTGCAGTTGTAACGGCCGCTGCGATAGCCCGATTCATGCCTGAGTCATGCGTGACCGCACGCTACACGTGCGTCACATTCCAGGGATATTCCCGCTCCAGTGCGTCTTCAAACGAAAATACGTCAACAAAATCGTCGCGGGAATCCTGCGGCTGACTGATAAGAAGCCCCATATCCACCAGGGTGAAAACGATATCACCGATGTCACCGGTGCTGCGCATACCCCAGTGCTCCAGTACGAGACGGGCAGTCACACCGAATCTCTGCAGCGCCAGATCCCGGCAGGCGTACGCCAGTTCGGGGCCTGTGATGTGGCGACGCTCTTCGAGATGCGTCTGACAAAACTCCAGGGCAGCCAGAACAAACAGATACGCGCGCTCGTCGAATCGCTTCTCGCGCAAGCGTATCTGATCCATGATCTCTTCCCTGAATGCCAATTCAGCCACTGCAGTACTCCATGCTGCTTCCGCCGGAAGCGTTCAACCACTGTGGGTTGCTGCCCATGGCAACAACCCACCAATCATGCCGCATCTGTTAATGATGCCGCTGTTTCCGGTCTCCGGCAATAGCGTTCCCACTCTTTGCCGGTCAGTGCGCTGACGCTGCCCTGACCCGGTACCTGCACCCTCTTGTTTATTCAGCCTTATACAGCGGGTACCGTTGCGCGAGAGCCGACACATCGTTACACACCGCCGCAATAGACGCCTCATCTTCAGGGTTGGTAAGTACCCGATCGATCAAGTCGGCAATCTCCCGCATGGCCTCCGGGCCCATACCGCGCGTGGTTACTGCCGGTGTTCCGATCCGGATTCCACTTGTCACAAACGGCGACTGCGTTTCCTTTGGCACCGTGTTCTTGTTCACGGTTATCCCTGCCTTATCAAGCGCCTTCTCGGCAGTCTTCCCTGTAAGGCCATGGTTGCGGAGGTCCAGCAACATCAGATGGTTGTCGGTGCCCCCTGAAACCACATGATAGCCGCGTTCAATGAACGCCGCGGCCAGAGTTCGTGCATTTTCCACGATCTGCTGACAATAGCTGCGGAACTCAGGCTGCAGAGCTTCCCTGAAGGAAACAGCTTTAGCTGCAATTACATGCTCCAGCGGGCCGCCCTGCATCCCGGGGAACATGGCCTTGTCGATCGCCTTCGCGTGCTCAGCTTTGCAAAGAATGATGCCACCTCGCGGACCACGCAGCGTCTTGTGCGTGGTACTCGAAACCACATCTGCAAATGGAACAGGTGACGGATAAACGCCCGTTGCTGCCAGTCCGGCGAAGTGGGCCATATCCACAAAGAAGATCGCACCAACTTCCTTTGCCACATCGGCAAAGGCCTGCCAATCGATTACTCTCGAGTAAGCGCTGTAACCAGCGATGATCATCTTCGGCTTATGCTCACGCGCCAGTGCGCGCATGTTGTCGTAGTCGATGATCCCATCGTCGGTCACACCGTACGACACTGCATTGTAAAGCAGCCCCGAAAAGTTTACAGGTGAGCCGTGCGTAAGATGCCCGCCCTGCGACAGATCCATCCCCAAAAACGTCTCTCCGGGCTTCATGAATGCCAGAAACACTGCAGCGTTGGCTGAAGCACCGCTGTGTGCCTGCACGTTCGCGTGTTCGGCGCCAAACAGCTGCTTGAGGCGGTCGATTGCCAGCTGCTCGACCTGGTCCACCACCTCACAACCGCCATAGTAGCGCTTGCCGGGAAGCCCTTCGGCGTACTTGTTGGTGAGAGGAGAACCCATCGCTTCCATTACAGCAGGCGACACAAAGTTCTCACTGGCAATAAGCTCGATGCCATTGCACTGCCGATCGGTTTCCTGGTCGATCAGCGCTGCAATTTCCGGATCCGCTGCTTCCAGTGCGCGTCCGGGTGGACGACGATCCCAGTTGTGCCACTGTGCGCTGTTCCCTGTTTCACTCACGGTTATCACTCCTTACTGGATTGCTGTATCAGCCTTCGGATGAACGCTCGATCTTTTCGATACGCCGGATGTGCCGGCCCCCTTCGAACTCTGTTGTGAGCCACGTCCTCAGAATGGATTCTGCTTCGTACTCACCGACAAACCGTGCCGGAATGCACAGCACATTCGAATTGTTGTGCTGGCGTGACAGCGAGGCGATTTCAGGGGTCCACGCAACTGCAGCCCTGACACCCGGATACCGGTTGGCCACGTACGACATACCGAGCCCGGTGCCACACAGAAGAATCCCCCGCATGGCACGCCCTTCGGATATCTCCTTTGCAAGCGGATGCCCGAAGTCCGGGTAGTCACAGCTCGCATCGGAATAGGTTCCGAAATCCTCTACGTTATAGC
The DNA here is from genome assembly GCA_964506655.1 of uncultured Gemmatimonadaceae bacterium. GTDB lineage: Bacteria > Gemmatimonadota > Gemmatimonadetes > Gemmatimonadales > Gemmatimonadaceae > Gemmatimonas. The sequence goes on along the minus strand of CAZDMG010000082.1, from coordinate 1,859 downwards.
CCAGTTTGCTGAGAACAGTGAGCAACTGCTCCTTCATCTCAAAGCCGGCGTGATCCGTTGCGATGAGAATCCTTTCCCTGGCTCCGTCTGCTGCGTTATCGGTCATGTTTTTCTCCCTGACACTTATCCCTGACGATTTGGGTACTGCGGCCATGTCCTGATCATACTGCCGACCGCGCTGATGCGCTGCTCAGCCACGCGGTCTGCTGCCTGATATGACGGAATCCCCTGCTCCTTTGCCATCGCAAAAACACTGAGCACGGTTTCATAGATCTCATCAGCCTTGCGCAAAGCGCGGTCGCGGCTCCAACCGGTAAGCTCACTGTACACATTGATTACACCACCTGCGTTGGCGACGTAATCCGGTGTGTACTGGATATTGCGTGCTTCAAGCTCATCACCGTGCCGGTCTTCCAGCAGCTGATTATTGGCAGCACCAGCCACGATCTGCACCTTGAGCTGCGGGATCGTCTTGTCATTGATGACTCCACCCAGTGCGCAGGGTGTGAAAATATCAGCCTCGACACCGTAAATATCGTCGGGGTTCACTACTGTCGCGCCAGTCGATTCCACAACGCGCTGAATACGGCCTGCATCGATATCGGTGATTATAAGCTTCGCGCCGGCAGCATGCAGTTCATTCGCCAGATGATGCCCGACGTGTCCACACCCCTGAATGGCAACTGTGCGCCCCTTGAGTGAGTCGCTCCCCCACTTCTGGAATGCAGACGCTTCAATCGCGCGGAAGACGCCGTGTGCAGTCACCGACGATGGGTCTCCGGACCTGGAGCCGATCCCTGTAACGTGCTTCGTTTCCATGTGGACGAAGTCCATGTCCTCAACGCTTGTGCCGACATCTTCAGCGGTCACATAGCGGCCGCCGAGTGAGTCCACGAAGCGTCCGTGCGCGCGGAATATCATCTCCCGGTTGGGTGTCCTGTTGTCACCGATGATGACAGACTTGCCGCCACCCAGGTTAAGCCCTGCAACTGCGTTTTTATAAGTCATCCCGCGCGACAGACGCAGCGCATCCACAAAGGCATCTTCGTCGGTCTTGTAGTTCCAGAAACGCGCTCCCCCGAGTGCCGGGCCAAGCGTCGTATCATGGATGGCAATAATACCGCGGTATCCCGAGGCCCGGTCATGGCAAAGTACCACCTGCTCGTGACCCATCCCGGAAATCGTTTCGAAAAAGCTCATCTCAGTCCTGGTGTATCAGTCGGAAAGTGACTGGTCGCCCGATGAGGCGGCCAGTGTCTCGCGCGCTATCACAACGCGCTGAATCTCGGATGTTCCTTCGTATATCTCGGTGACTTTGGCGTCGCGGAAGTACCGCTCAACCGGGTAGTCCGTGACATAGCCGTAGCCCCCGAAAATCTGTACTGCCTGCGTGGTAACCCACATTGCAGTCTCAGTGGCAAAGAGTTTCGCCATTGAACTGAAACGGGTCACACGCTCACCACGCTGCTTCGCCGCTGCTGCTGAATGCAGCAGTGTCCTGGCAGCAGAAACACGCGTCGCCATATCGGCGAGTTTGAACTGAATCGCCTGGAACTCAGCAATGGCTTTGCCGAACTGCTTGCGTTCCAGTGCATATCGCGCCGCTGCCTCAAGGGCCGCACGCGCAATTCCAGTGGCCTGCGCCGCTATCCCGAGCCGGCCATGGTCAAGTGAGCCCAGTGCATATACGAGCCCTCTCCCTTCTTCTCCCAGCAACCGGTCACCGGGTACGCGGCAGGAATCCAGATTGATCTGCACTGTCGGTGACGCGCGCAGCCCCATCTTCGCTTCCTTCTTCCCGATATGAAAACCTGGCAAGTCGGGAGTAAGAATAAATGCGGAAATACCTTTTGTGCCGC